>JBGSMY010000039.1:0-21057 GCA_041739975.1 Pirellulaceae bacterium | reverse complement strand
GCCACTCTTCGAAACGCAGGTCTCACCGCCATGCGACTGGAAGGGCACAAGGGCATCGCATCCACCATTAGAGACTTCTCAGCCAAGCCCTTGCTCTTATTTCAAATGTTACGCAAACTATAAAACTGATTTGCCCTGCTTTCCAAGTTCTCCTGACTTAAACCTCGGGTCCTAG
The DNA here is from genome assembly GCA_041739975.1 of Pirellulaceae bacterium. Lineage (GTDB taxonomy): Bacteria > Planctomycetota > Planctomycetia > Pirellulales > Pirellulaceae > BJ22. The sequence continues at coordinate 20,882 of JBGSMY010000039.1, read as the reverse complement.
CAGTTACAATCATGGGATGGACCACTCATCTCAAAATCAGGAAGAATCGCGGTTTGATCGGTCGGAACCCCTGCCGGCTTTGCCCGAGTTATTCGAACAATTTCGTTCCCGACTGCGCACGCTTGTTCAGCTGCGCATGGATCGACGAATTCGCGCGCGGGTGGATGCTTCCGATGTTATTCAGGAAGCCTTCGCCGATGCGGTACGTCGTTTTCCGGAATACCAGCAAGAAAGGAAGATGAAACCGTACATTTGGCTTCGGTTTTTAACCTTGCAACAGTTGGCTGCGGCACAACGTCGGCACTTGGGTGTGCAGGCGAGAGCGGCGACTCTGGAGCAGCCACTTGATAGACGCACAGAGTTCGGACTAGAGTCTAGCGCCTTGGCGTTTTGTCTGGCAGGGGGCGAAAGTACTCCCAGCGTCAAGGTCTCGCGCGCCGAGGAAATTTTGAAATTGACGGAAGCGCTCGATCAACTTGAACCGTTGGACCGCGAGGTTCTGGCACTACGACATTTTGAACAATTGGAACATGCGGAGATTGGCGAACTGTTGGATCTGACCGCAGCGGCGGCTTCATCCCGATATCGTCGAGCGTTGAAAAAAATCGGTACGGCTATTAAAAATCACCATGGAAAAAACTGACCTCGACGATTCGGTTTTACTGGATTCGATCCTCGACGAGGCGTTGTCGAGTGTTCGACGTGGCGAGATTGTCGAGACAGAGGATTACTGTCGACGTTATCCGGAACAGGCAGATGAATTGCGGTTGATGCTACCAGCGTTGGCCATGTTGGAATTGCCGAATCAAGGCTCTATTACTTCGGACTCGACAAAAACGCTAGGCGAGCGGCCAATACAGCCGAATCTCGCCGACTTTCGAATTATTTCCGAAATTGGTCGTGGCGCAATGGGTGTCGTATATGAAGCAATCCAGGAGCCGTTGGGGCGGCGAGTTGCGCTGAAGGTAATGAGACGCGGCGAGAAAACAAACGCTTCGCAGTCGCTGCGTTTTCAGCGGGAGGCAGAGATTGCCGCGAGTTTGCATCATACCAATATCGTGCCGGTGTTCGACGCCGGTGAGTCGGAAGAATTTGTCTACTATGCGATGCAGTTAATCGAAGGATCCAATCTTCAACAATTGATTGCGAGCAAAGGGCTTCGTCAGGCCGGCAAGCCATGTGGCAGTCGGAATGATAAGCAGGATGGTCCTCTCATTGACCAGGCTTCTCAGACCGATAATACGGTTGTCAAGTTTGGAAGCACCGAAAAAGACCTCCAGCCAGAAGTCACCGAAAAGCAACTAAGACATAGGCCGGTTGACGTCGAACTTTCACCGCAAATCAGCGCCCGAATTGCTTTGCAAGTCGCCGAGGGACTTGAGTTTGCAAACAATCGCGGAATCCTACATCGCGATATCAAACCGTCCAATATCATGCTTGACCAAGATGGCCGCGCCTGGATCGCTGATTTTGGATTAGCTAAGGATAATGAAGGAGTCGCCTTGACGGAGACTGGCGATGTTGTTGGCACCGTTCGCTATCTCGCTCCCGAACGGTTTCGCGGCCAGGGCGATCCGCGAAGCGACATTTATGCATTGGGCTTGACCTTGTTCGAGGCACTTGAGGGAAAACCAGCGTTTGCGGAGAATGACCGAGCACGCCTCATTTCTCGAATCCTGGCGGGAACCGTTTCGGCATTTACGGTCAGAGTTCCGCGCGACCTCGCCACCATTTGTCGCAAGTGTATTCAGCAAGCTCCGGCTGACCGATATGCAACTGCTGGTGAACTGGCGGCTGACCTGCGAAGATATCTCGACGGCCGACCGATCACAGCGAAGCCATTGAGTTGGCCAACCCGCCTTTTCCGCAAATGCGGCCGGAATCCTTTAGTCTCTGGCTTGACCGCACTGGTCTTTCTCGTCACGGTAGCGGGCATGGTGGCGAGCTGGCAAAATTCTAAGCAATTGAAAAATGTCACGGCTGAATCGAATGCCAAAGCTCGTTTGGCCGACCTGAATCACTTAGAACTCCTGAAAACGGTTGACCGATTTTGTCAGATGGTAGGTGCGGATCGCCGGGTCTACCGCGATGATTTCCAAGACCTGCGAGAGCTCTTGCTTGAATCCGCCAATGAATTGAGCGCTCAGTCGGCCGGCCAATCCAGTCTTTCCGAGAGTTCGAGGTTATCGCTGGCAAGAATTTTTCAACGAATCGGCAAGATGAGAACCAGTGATGACAAGCTCGTCGATTCCGAAAACTATTTGATTCAGGCCCGTGATCTGCTCGAAGGGTTGACTCCTGAAACGCGAGAGGAACCGGCAGTTATGATTGAGCTGGCAGGAACCCATCGCCAATTGGCCACGGTCTACCGTCAAATGAGAGAAAGCACTTCAGCTCATGACAATGTGCAAGAGTCGGTTCGACTTTTAGAATTACTCCTCGAACGAGACGGCTTAGTCAATGAAGAAGTTGGCGCCGCGCAGGAGGAGCTTGCCAGAACGTACTCGGTATTGGGAGAGAACCTGTTTGAAATGCGGCAAATGAATGAGGCTGAATCGGCCATGATGCGATCTCTTCAGATTTGGGAATCGAGATTAATCGCGGAACCCAAGAATCCGGACTCGGCATTTGAATTGGCGACTCAGTTGACCCGACTTGGCTCGTTGCTGGTAGGGAACATTAAAAAATGGAAAGAAGCTGAGAAGCCACTCGACGAGGCGATCCATCTCTTTAAAACACTGGCTGAGGTAACGCCCGAACATCCGGACTTAGACTTCTGGCAGGCTCAAACCTTAACCAAGAAGGCCAGATGGTTTTACATGGCTAGGCAAATTGAGAATGCGATCAACATTCAACGTTCTTCCATTGCGATTTTTGACAACCTGCACCATCAATTTGCGCTGGATTTGGCCGTACAGCAGGAAATTGGGATATCGCTGAGACAACTGGCCGAATTTCTGTCAGTTCAAGATCCTCGTAATCCCGAGATTTTGTCGGTACTGGATCGTTCCGAACAAATCCTTTCACTGGCTGTAGCCGGTGACCCAAAAAACTTGGGCAACGTCATGACACAGCTCAAGACGTTTCAGGCACAGGCAGATTTTTTGCGGCAGATTGATGACAAGCGGCAAGCGCTCGAAAAGGTTGACCTAGTAATCGCGACACTCGAGCGGATCCTGTTACAGGAACCTGGAGATATCCGTGCAAAGCAAGAACAGTATTTTGCATCCGTAGATCGCGCGGAGCTTCTGACCGAGCTATTGCGCCACGACGAAGCCCTGGTGGAGTGGGAGGTGGCACTGAAGACTGCCCCGGCGGAGTTCGTGGAAATTGTTCGAATGAATCGAACCAGAACCATTGCGATGGCTGGCAGGCATCGCGAGGCCACGGAACAGGCTGAGGCCATTCTCGCGTCACTTCACCCGGGCTCAAAGCCAAACCAACATTTGTTGTCATTGTCGGCCGTCACGTTTGCAGTCGCTGCAAAAGTTGTACTTGAGGAACAAGAAAGCTTGGACTCGCGTGTTGAGAGCGAGCGATATGCTCGGAGAGCTATGGAGCTGCTCATGAGCTCCCCAAACAGTCGAGGAAACGTTGCTCAGTTAATTAAGGTAAGGGAAGAGTTTCGGTTCCTAGCCGATCGTCCAGACGTCCAAGCTCTGTTACGAGTCGACGATCGTTGAATAAATCAATTCAACACAGTCCCCTTTTTTTGTGGAGGAGTGGCAAGATTAATTTTTTCGTCGCCGCGAAATGTAAGTTGATTTGAAGTCGAGTTGCTGGGTGTTTTTGTTGAACTACGCTTCGATTTCAAATGTACATTCGCTTCCGGTTGCAGGCTTGAGGCTTGCAGTCAATTATCGATCTTCATTCGCGGTCTTGTGTGGCGAATTGCGAGATTTATTTTGGTAGTCTTGCGTGGATGGAAGTCTGACAACCAATTCATTGCCACAACAATTCAAGTCTTGCCTGAAACGACCGTCTCTTTCGGTGATTTGCAGTTCCTACCCACCACCACGAATACGAACCAATGGTTCCTTTAGTACATACAATTTGGTGGTTTTTTATGGATCGCTCCTGACCCCTTTTTTCTCTACCCCTAATGCGGCCAGTCGTACTGTTTGGGGGCTTTGCCTTTGCGGGCGATGATTTTGGGCTTAAAGTCCTCAGTCAAAGATTCGTCGATGCTCTCTAGTAAAATCGTAAACCGCCAATCGTGTCCAAAATCGTACCATAGTTCCATCGAGTCACCTTCGCTCAAGCTCAGATCACCTAGCCGCACCTCGTCAGCAAAAATTTCACAATCATTCAAACGAGGGTCGCCAGCAGTCACTGCTCTGCCACACGAATCCCGATAATCAAATTGGTACATGTGTTCGTCGTTAAAATTAAACGCACGAAGCAGGTAGGCTTGGCCAATTTCCGGATGATCAACCAGTAACTGACACTTGGAGCGAATACTCTTGATCACTTTGGTTGCTGTATGCGGACGATCTTTCGCAATGTAATTCAGGATTTCATTAAGATCGTTTGATGCAGCGGAGGCAAAGAGAAGCGACTTCATCCCTCGCGACTGCTTTTTTCAATTTCAGCCGCTCAACGTTCGATTCGCTCGAAAACCGATTCTGCCGAGATCAGATCCCCCTGATCGGCTTGTTTGATTCCTAACTGAACAGCTTCGGTAATTTCGACCTTTCTTTTCAGTAGGCCAACAGCCATATTGAGAGCCTGTCCCATCGAAGTGGCTTTGCCTGCGACGATCAGGGATTCGATAAATTTGGAATTGTCGGGGGTTAATTCGAAGTTTGACATCTGTTTCGGGCTCCTACTTAAGAGTGATACCCCAATTGTACCACAGTTTGCCGTCAACTTGCACTCAGTTTTTGAGGCTCACAGTCTCGGTATCTCTCGCCCCAATTCGCGGCACAATTGAACTGCGATCTTCACGACTTGATCCTTAGGCAAATTGAAATAGTGGGCTGCTAGATCGAGTTGATTTACTTCTGCACCGCATTTGAAACACTTGAACGCGTTACGCTGAGGGGTAACGGAAATCTTCTGCGCCGCGCCAGCGCGAATACCCCAATGGCTTGCCCGGGGGATCGTTCTGCTTTTCACTACAAAAGCGTCACCCCAAAAACTTTCGCACCGCGCGCCAGTGCGAATACCCCGATGGCTTGCCCTGGGGATCGTTCTGTTTTTCGCTACAAAAGTGTCACCCCAAAATCTATTGCGCCGCGCGCCCGTGCGAATACCCCAATGGCTTGCCCTGGGGATCGTTCTGCTTCTCACTACAAAAGCGTCACCCCAAAATCTTTCGCGCCGCGCGCCCGTGTGAATACCCTAATGGCTTGCCCTGGGGATCGTTCTGCTTTTCACTACAAATAATATAAAGCTTCAATGTTGTCTCACCCTTGTTGGCACTGAGGTCCATTTGACACAATATTCAAGGCATGGCCCCTACGAAGCCTTTCTCCTGTCCCCATTGTACCCAAATACCCAAAAATTCGGAATTCTGTTTACCCAAATCAGAATACCGAGAACTACCATCTGAAGCGGGGCATCTGAGCAAAAACAATTCTTTCAAAATTCTCTAAAAACTACCAAGGGTACTCAATTCGACTTCCGTACTTCCTTTAATGGGGCTCTCGCTTTACTAGACGGAAAAAAAGTGAGAGTCGATTGTCAAAAGCCCAAACTCAAATGACAGAACTCTATCGATTGGAATCAAACTATGAAAAGTACTAGAGGGGTATCTCTAAATTTGTATACGCTACTATCTGTCGGACTCTTAACTCTCGCAATGAATGTTGGTGTTGGAAATAGTCAAATCACCGAATGGGTTGGCGACCAAAGTGATCAAGACCGAATCCTAAATATCCATGCTGGAGCGTACTTTAACGGAATCAACTGGCTTAATTACACTGTGCCAACGAGTGGTACGGCCTCTTTCAGTAATGAAAACTTTCTTTTAAACCAGAATTCCAACCCTGAGCACCATACTCGACACATTTACTTCGGTGACTGTGTTGACGAATATGACAATGGGAATAGGGTGTATTCGCCTGCCGGCCATGTGACAAACGATCTAAACATCTCAATTGAGACTGGCGAGTGGTTTTTTAATCAGGGAGGATTTGGTAGTCCCGAAGGCTATCTTTTTTTTGGGATCACGCAACCACAACTCGGTATTGTTGAACCTAGCAGCTTTTTTGTAGGAAAAAATGCCTCGTTAACACTTCAAGGAAACTTTTCATCGACTTTTGGGTTTGCTTTAGATGGAGTATTGACATTAGACCAGACTGCTCAATTTGCCAGTCAAGTCACTAGCTATATTGGAAGCGATAGAATGCCACTCATTGGAGGACCGATAGTTGGCGCCATCTTAAACATCGATTCTCCCGGAGCGACTTGGCGAGATGAATTCCACACTTGGGTTGGAGGAACCCAAGAGGGTCACAAAGGCTCAATCAACATAGAGAATGGTGGTAAGGTGGAATCGGGTGCCTCTGGCGCTTTGGGACGTGATGCAGGCACTCATGGAAAAGCGACCATTAGCGGGTTAAATTCGGAGTGGCGAATGCCGCATTTTTATGTTGGGGATGCAGGGTCAGGTAATGTTGAGGTTTCCAATGGAGGTCAAATTCGCTCCATGTTTACGGTTGAAATCGGCCGAAGCGGAACTGGCAATGGAGATATTGAAGTCTTTGGTTCCGGATCCAGGCTTTCAACAGAAATTTTTGGAGGTGGTATTTATGTTGGTGGAGACCAAAATGGTTCTGGCGGAACAGGTCGATTAGAAATAAGTAACTCGGCTCTAGTTCAATCCGCCTCCGACGTTATCAATTGGCAAACGGGAACGATCTCTATAGACTCTGGCGGACGACTTGAGTTCGCCCGGACTTTTTGCAATTACGGAACCGTCCAAGTTTCTGGTGGTCAAGTCGTTGGTGCACCCAACAGTTCAATTTGCAACTTTGGAACGTTTCATGTTGAAGGTGGGGGAGGCATCATTGCGGATTTGACGCTTGCAAGTGGGTCTTTTTCGTCTACGCAGTTGATCGGTGACCTTTACCAAACTGGCGGCATAGTCCGGCCTGGTAGTTCGCCAGGGGAAATGGTTGTACTTGGAGATTACACTGTTGAAAACGGGGTTGTCGAAATGGAACTGGCAGGAGTTAGACCTGCAATCGATTTTGACGTGTTAAACGTAAATGGAGATATCGTGCTGAACGGTGGAGTGCTAAGGCTTTTGCTACAAGATGGTTTTACCCCGTCAATTGGTGATAGTTTTCATTTGTTTCAATTTCAGAATTTATTTGGCGAGTTTGATAGCTTAGACTTTCAAAGCTTGCCAACCAGTTTAGCCTGGGACAGTTCAAGTCTGTATCTTGATGGAACTGTTTCGGTCGTCCAATCTGTTCCAGAATCGAGCAATCTTTGCCTTCTAAGCATGTTTTTGTTCTCATTAATTGTTCAATGGCGCAAAAAAAAGGAAAATGAACACGTCGGTTTTTTCGAGCCAATCACTTCCAAACCCGGTAAATAGTGATGCTTCATTGGATCGAAGCTTGCTTTCACAGGGACGTAAGATAAGTGTACAGAAGTGGCGGGTGTAGTAGCCACTACTTTACTGAAAGACGATTACCTAAATTTACGAATTGGACTATACGAGCTGGTCAGGCGTTGTCAGTTCAACTCGTTCTGGTCCCGTTGACTCTCAAAGTGGCTGAATTTCAAGCGCCTATGAGTGGTTGGTTTTGGGCGCCCAGTAGCACGATGACCGGACCTGATTGCTTCAAGCAAGGTCTTCAGCGGGACAATCGGTTCGCGCGATTGCCCTTCAACGAAAACGGTATGTTTTTTTAGGGGAAAAACATCGGCCGAGAGGCCATTCTTTTGAGGGCGTTGCTTAAGATCTGTGCCACAGGACAATCGATTCATCCGCCCCATTGTCAACCGATAATGACGCACCTTGGGGATCATTGAGTCCCCAAATTTTATAGGTGCAATAGACTGTGTGGTCATATCCCAATCCAACCGCCAATCTAACGGCGTCGATGTGACTCGCATGCGCGCCGATTATGTTCGGCGTTAAAGGCACTCACTCCGATTGATGTTCCGGCCCAAAAAATCGCGGCCGAATCGGAGTACGCTTTCAATGGTGGATACCGACAGGTTAAAGCGACTAGGCAATTTCCTGAACCGTCATGCGGGCAAAATAAAACATATCGATGACGTCGGCACAACGGGGACTGATACTGCGAAGCTTTTCCAGTTCATCATTCAACTCAACGATATCGATTCCCTCTTCCTGAAGCTGGGTGAGCACAATATCCAGTGGCAGACTATGCAATCCGCCACCACGTTTTTTGGCTTTGCGATTTCTGGAATGATCGATCAAAGCGTGTTTGGTTGCGATAGCCAAGACGGCGAAAAAGTGATCGGCATCTAAAATGCCTTCAAACATTTTTGGATCGTACATTCGCAACGTGCTTTCGTTTAACAGCGCCGTCGCAAGAAGTGTCGAAGTTGGCCCCTTTCACTTACGACGAGGTGCAACCCGGGCGGCGATATCATATAACCGGCGGTGAGCAAGGCCAATCAAGTTTAAAATCGCATGTGGCTGCCCAGTTCGAATACCAAGAATCGCTTGTTCAATTGCTTCCAGTTCTGACATCGGTATCCAGTTCAACGAAATCGAGGCGGTTTGAAGTGGTTTGCGATGCCAAGCAACCATTCGTAAGTTCTGATAAATAATCAGGCGCTTGGGAGAAAACTGCGGACTCGCAATTACGAAAATTTTGCATGATGGCACTTACCATGCAGTCTTATAGTCAAAACTCAAATTCGCCCGATGTCATGCTGTCACATTCTGACCTTCACGATTGTCGCCAAAAGACGTTAAAGGTCGAGAAATCCTTGTTGGGACAAGTCACTTGAGCATTAATCGTTGGGAGCCATAAAAAGGCTTCCAGCGAAAACGATGGAAACCCTTGTTTTTCAAATGCGGAAGAGAGGACTTGAACCTCCACGGCCTTGCGGCCACTAGAACCTGAATCTAGCGCGTCTGCCAATTCCGCCACATCCGCTTGAATTAGGCAGTGAAATTTTAACCACCGGCTTTCTTTTCGGCCAGATGGGATCCAACGACCTTTTTTAGGTCGTCGAAAAGTAAACAAATCGGTGACATCGTGGGGCCTAACAAATCATTGAAAACCGTGCCGCCCAAATGGGGCATTGACCGTCTTAGTTACACTGCAAAAATTCGCGGCAACGATTTTTGCCATTCCTTAATATCGCGGTACGCTGGGGTCGATCTGTTGACTCCAAGCATCGATTCCTCCCGCCATGCTTTGGGCCAACTCAAACCCGTGGGCACGCAAAAACTCGGCGACCCGCAAGCTGCGTCCTCCATGATGGCAGTGAATAATTATTGGCTGTTGGCGATCTCCCAGCCGTTCCAAAGCCTGAAGTATTTCTCGCATCGGGATGAGTTCCGCTCCTTCGATCCGACAGCGGCTGTATTCGTTTGGCTCGCGGCAATCGATCAACTTAAATTCACGTCCCGCCTGTTGCCAATGCTTGACCGTGGCGACGTCAATCTCCCAAGGAACGGGTGGCATTGGTTGGTTCTGATTCATTGAATTCCTATTGTCACACGAACGTTTTGACTGTGCGGCTCATGATATCAATTGTCGCACGAATTCACAAATGCCTGAGACCTCGAATGGGATGACTGTTTCAAGGTTTGCCGCAGACGACTACAATAGCAGAGAGTTCAATCGCCGTTCGATATTTTAGGCCCTCGTGGCGAGGTTCGCAGATTCATGATTCAAAAACGTGCTGGCATCGTCAATCACTTTGCCCAATTGACTGCTCCCAAACTAAATTCCCTGACCCGGCGACATTTTTTTGGTCGTACGGCTAGCGGAATTGGTGCTGCGGCATTGGCTCAACTTTTACCGCACTCCCCTGCCCTGGCTGGCGAACTGACTACCAATGCTCGTCCTGATACTCCGCCGCTACATCATCGCCCCAAAGCCAAACGGCTGATCTATCTTTTTCAAAGCGGCGGCCCGTCGCAGCTCGATCTATTCGACTATAAACCCAAACTCAACGAGCAACATGGCCAGCAATTGCCTGACCATGTTCGCGGCGGTCAGCGATTGACCGGCATGTCAAGCCATCAGGCCTCCATTCCCTTGGCAGGTTCAGCATTCAAATTCAGTCAACATGGACAACAGGGTACTTGGTTAAGCGAACTATTGCCGCGCACTGCGGAACGCATTGACGATATTTGTTTAATTCGTTCGCTTTACACCGAAGCGATCAACCACGATCCGGCGATCACTTTTTTTCAAACTGGATCACAGATTGCGGGGCGCCCTTCGCTCGGCTCTTGGCTGTCATATGGACTGGGCGATTTGAGTTTAGAACTGCCGACTTTTGTGGTGCTGGTGACTGCTGGCCAAGGCGATCAGCCTTTGTATTCACGTCTGTGGGGAAACGGCTTTCTCGATGCACGGCATCAAGGAGTTCGGTTTCGTTCGGGCAAAGACCCGGTTTTATATTTGTCGAATCCGGATGGAGTCTGTCAATCGGGGCGACGCGCTATGCTCGATCGTTTGGCCGAATTGAACCGAACTCAATACGAGGCCGAACTCGATCCGGAAATTGAATCTCGGATCGCGCAATACGAGTTAGCTTATCGCATGCAGACCAGCATTCCGGAGATCACCGATTTGTCCAATGAGCCGCAATCAACCTTTGATCTATATGGCGAGGAGGCTAGGCAGCCAGGAACCTTTGCCGCAAACTGTTTGTTGGCGCGAAGATTGGCCGAACGTGGAGTGCCCATGATTCAGCTGTATCACCAAGGTTGGGATCACCACGGAGGCCTGCCAGGAGGTATTAGGCATCTAACGAAACAGACCGACCAAGCGAGCGCTGGGTTATTGACCGATCTCAAACAACGCGGCATGCTCGACGAGACCCTAGTCATTTGGGGCGGTGAGTTTGGCCGCACCAGTTATTGTCAAGGTCCGATGGCTGGCGGCGATTACGGACGTGATCACCATCCACGGTGCTTTTCGGCTTGGTTAGCCGGCGGGGGGATCAAGCCAGGCTGTGTTTACGGTCAAACCGACGAGTATGGCTACAATCTCGCGGATGAATTTGGACAACCAGTTCAGCCGAGCAAGCATCAATCAGTTCCTGGCGTGGTCCATGTTCACGATTTGCAGGCCACAATTTTACACTTGATGGGCTTTAATCACGAGCGACTGACCTATCGCTTTCAAGGTCGAGATTATCGATTGACCGACGTGCATGGGCATCTGGTTCAAGGCATTTTGCGATGAACGGCCGAAGCGGCAAGCTGTGAAAATGGCAGTCTGTTGCGAATACAGACTACTTTTGGCAATCCAACAAAAAAACGTTCGTTGATATTGGGTATCAACGAACGTTTTGAGTTTTCAATAGAAATGTCAGAATCGAATCAGTCAAAACGTTGTCTGGCGAATTAACCGCGACGACGTCGAGCGACCGTTAGGCCCAAAGTAACCAAGCCGATCAATGCCATCGAGCTTGGTTCTGGAATTGCCGAAATCGTTCCTTGGAGTCGGAACGGCAAATCCACTACGTTAAGTGACGTACCGTGAGCCAATTGTCCGCCCCATACGCCCGCATTGCTTTGGCGAGCGAACCCACCAGCCGAAGTGTTGCCTTGACCCAAGATCGTAACGGGTGGGGCAAAGATCGAAGCAGCACCTGCTGTAGGTGTCAACGACCAGTCTACCCAATATTGACCTGCACCCAGGACAATGTTAGGAATGCTCAACAAGTTATCGAAAACTCGACGAGCAGTATCGGTGAACGGAGGGCCGGCATTGGTTGTTTCAGCAATCCGCAGCGCATCGAATGTCGAAGATACCAGCGTATTGTTTGCTGAACCGTCATAAACCAACACACCACCTGCACCTGGGTCACCTTGCCAAATCCGGACGTTACCACCGGCTGGAGGTGTTGCGAAAGTGGTCGAATAACCATAAACATTGACGCCGGTCAAAGTCCAAGTTTGACCCACTGGAATAATAAAATCATCGGCCAAGCGAAACGTTGGGTTAGTAATCGTGAAACCCAAGGTCGTATCGCTCAAAGTCGCATTTTGCAATTGACTTACGTTAGCCGTACCCAATGTCGTATGCGCTGCATTGGCATGCGTAATATAAGGACCATTGTTGTAAATGTCCGCCGAAGCGCTGGAAGTCGCAACCATGGCGACCATCAACGCAATCAGCGCGAAACCAAATTTTCTCATAGTCTATCTCCCGAGGCAAAAAAGTTCACAATGGCCACATCGCAGCGATCGCGCGAGATGAAGGTGCGATCGCTCGAGATGACGGCATTGTGTGCGAAACTACCGAAAAATCAACCACAAGGTCCGACTTCGGAACAGTCGCAATGACTTACATATTTAACAATCATTTGTCTGCGTCTAAAGATTCTGACGGTTGAGACGGCGACGCTTGACTTCAACTTTCTATTTTCGTTGCGAGGGCAGCTCAAGTCAATCAGATGTTTCATACTATTTTTTCGAAGTTTTTTTGAGTAGAAACGCCATAAAATGAGCGGATTTTCCAATAATAAGGCACCGGTGTCAGATTGTCAAAAGGCGGCCGACCCGAGAAATCTTGGCTTTTGTTATCAGGCAAGGGCGTCGTTGTTGACGTCTATTCGATTTCGGCCACCATCACCGAGTCGTGCACTCCCGGCAAAAACTCATTATCCAAAACCAAGACCATGCGATCGCCTTTGACAAGGCCCGCTTGTTCTTGTGCCCAAGCGCTGACAAAGGCCGGCATCCGCTGAAAGTCATTGAGGACATCGACTCGCAGAGGAACAATTCCCCAATAAAGCGCCATGCGATTGGCGGTGGTTTCGAGGTCCGTCAAACAAACGGTGGGCACAAAATCGCGTTGTTTGGATTTGACGAGACTAGCATGTGCCGCAGAACTGATGATCACAACCATTTTCGCATTGAGACGTCGAGCAATTTGAGCCGCGCCCAGCATTACTGAATCTAAAACATTCCACTGTTCTTCGGACTCTTTCGATGAGGTTCGACTCGAACGGCCGCGCAACATTTGTTCGGTTTCTCGCATAATCTTTTTCATCATTCGCACGGCATCGACCGGGTAATCGCCGATAGCCGTCTCGCCGGACAACATGCAAACGTCCGCGCCATCGAGAATCGCGTTTGCGACGTCGCTAACCTCGGCCCGAGTGGGTTGTTTCGAATGATGCATGCTTTCCAGCATTTGCGTGGCGACAATCACCGGTTTAGAGAATTGTAAACACGTGCGAATGATGCGTTTTTGCGCTAAAGGCGTTTTTTCGATGGCGATTTCCACGCCTAAGTCCCCGCGTGCGACCATCACGACATCTGTCGCAGCAACAATTCCTTCGAGATTGTCCAAGGCCTCTCGTTTTTCGATCTTGGCGACAACCTGGGCATCCGATCCATGACTGCGAATGAGCTGTTTGAGTTCGATAATTTCGCTCGCTTCGCGGACAAAACTCAGACTAATAAAATCAACCCCGGCCGCCGCTGCCCAAATCGCGTTGCGCCGATCGATTTCACCAAGTGCGGGGACGCTAAGTTTCGTGGCCGGTAGATTAACGCCTTGGCGAGATCGAATGGTGCCACCATCAATCACCCGGCACAAAGCCCGATGGCCATGGTTTTCTTCAACGACCAGCCGCGCGATTCCATCGGCCAAAACAATATCATCGCCCGGTTTGACTTCGTCCAATAATCGTTCGTAGATACAGGTGAACTCATCTGGACTCTGTGGTGCATCGCCCCGAACAAAAGTTATTCGCTGGCCCACTTCCAACTCCATTGGATCTTGCAGAAGCTTGCCTAGCCGAATTTTGGGACCCGCCAGATCGACCAAGATCCCGACGGGACGCCCCACACGCTTGGCCGCTGTTCGCACGGCATCTACCGATTGTTGATGCGCATCCAGTTCGGCGTGAGCCATATTCAATCGAAACACATCCACGCCCGCGGCTATCAACTTCTCCAGCATTTCAGGACTTTTGCTAGCCGGGCCGACGGTTGCTATCAATTTAGTCCGTGGCGTGTCCGCAATCGTCCGCAGTGATTGGCGGATTGCTTCAGCAGGTGATAGCAGTGAATTCGAGCCCGTCATGATTGATCCTTCAACCTAAAATATTGACATACGGTGATCCTGTCCAGTTTCCGCAAATTGTAATCGAATTACTTAATTTCAGGATAGTCCGCTGGACACCGCCGATATATGACATTCGCGGCAACTTATACACCAAGTTGCGAAATCAATGGCAACAATTTGAAATTTGGACCGTTAATATGGACGGGGAGTATTATGAATTGCGTGCAATTCTCTCCTTAAAGTCTCGTGCAGTCTATCAAGAAGACCACGGGCAAACGCCATATGGGAGGCTTGGCTCAAGGCACTTCCCAGGTGGCAATATTGGCGAAAAATAGCGGGCTATTTCCAAAAGGATCGTGAAGATGTCTGGAGCTCATCAACCAACACGGACGCAAACCGGCGTATCTATTAATGCGGCAGTCGGTCAAGGTGGTGCGAATCGGCCCGACGACGTTCGCGTGATTCAAAATTTGCTCAACGCCAATTCCGGGTTAATGCAACCTTTTTCTCGACTCAATGTGGACGGTTTAAGCGGCCCCAATACAATCGCAGCCATCAAACAATTTCAACAGCGTGTTGTCGGTATGGGCAATCCCGATGGTCGAGTTGATCCCAATAAAACCACACACCAAAAACTCATCGCCGCACTTAACCAACCGGCTAAACCTGGTCCAATTGTACCTCCTACTCCAAACATCCCTGTGGGCCTAATTACAGTGACCTTCACTCACGGCGACAAGATTCCAACAAAAACTAATTATAAACCAGCAGTTCCCGCGACTGCCGGCGGCATGTATGAGTCGACCGTTACGGTATCCGGTTCAGTCAACGGCACATTCAGCGGCTCCATTTATCCCGACGATATGATGGTCAAAGGTCGTATCAAAGATGGAACGTATCCGCTGCATATCGGTTTTCATAAAGGCGGTGGCGCCGCCAAACAAGATGCCAAGAATCTCGTGGTGAATACGGAAGGAATTCGTGCGGGGTTATTAGTCAATGCCCGCAACTCAGTGCCTGTGATTAGTATGAACTCGAGCAAGACAACGTCTGTCGGTATCAATATTCACAATGGCTTTAACAGTTCGCGCGGCTCGGACGGTTGTCTAACAATCATGCCAGGAGATTGGTCGCGATTCATCAGTCTATTTCTAAATGCATTTCCAAAAATCGACGATTGGCACGCCGTAGGTACCAATACCGGAAAAAAAATTGGCGAAGTTGTTGTCAAGGCTTAGTTGTCGTCAAGGCTTAGTTGTCTTCAAGGCTTTGCTGTCGTCAAGGCTTAACGCGTAGACCGCGACTTCACGGCAAATCGGTGCATCGAGCGATGGGCCGCCAAGCCTTGAGCGACCGCAGCAATTTCCAAACGAGGTTGTCCACGAATTTAAAGACTTAGTGCGTCGTGCTACTTGCGATTGAGCATTGGTAAATCTAATCCTTGATCGAGCGCACATTGCCGGGCCGTTTCATAACCCGCGTCGGCATGCCGCATGACGCCCGTTGCGGGGTCATTGAACAAGACACGAGCGATTCGTGCATCAGCGGCGGTTGTGCCGTCGCAGCAGATCACTACCCCGGAGTGTTGAGAGAATCCCATACCCACTCCGCCGCCGTGATGCAAGCTGACCCAAGTCGCACCACTGGCAGTGTTCAACAGTGCGTTCAACAAAGGCCAGTCGCTTACCGCGTCTGAGCCATCCATCATGGCTTCGGTCTCACGATTGGGACTGGCGACCGAACCTGAGTCCAAATGATCGCGGCCAATAACAATCGGAGCCGATAGTTCTCCGCTGCGCACCATTTCGTTAAACGCTAAACCCAACCGATGGCGTTGACCCAGACCGACCCAACAAATCCGTGCGGGAAGGCCTTGAAACTGAATTCGCTCGCGGGCCATATCCAGCCAGCGGTGCAGGTGTGGATCGTCCGGAATGAGTTCTTTCACTTTCGCATCCGTTTTGTAAATGTCTTGTGGGTCACCCGAAAGTGCCGCCCAGCGAAACGGGCCGATTCCTTGGCAAAACAAGGGGCGAACATAAGCCGGTACAAATCCCGGGAAATCAAATGCATTTTTGACGCCCTCTTCCAAGGCCACTTGGCGAATATTGTTGCCGTAATCAAAAACGGGTATTCCCTGGCGATGAAATTCGAGCATAGCGCGAATGTGAATTGCCATCGACGATCGTGCCGCAGCAACGACTTGGCTCGGATTGGATTTTCGCTGCTCGCGGGCTTGTTCCAAAGACCAGCCAATGGGCAGGTAGCCGTTAAGCGGATCGTGGGCCGACGTTTGATCGGTTACCGCATCGGGCTTCACGCCCCGCGTCAAAAGTTCGGGCAAGATTTCTGCTGCATTGCCCAGCAAACCGACCGATAGGGGTTGCCGAGTGCGGCACGACTCGTCGATCCAAGCGAGTGCTTCATCTAAATCATTGGCCATGCGATCGACATATCGGGTTTCCAACCGTTTGCGAATTCGCGTTTCATCACACTCGATTGCCAAGATCGAGGCGCCAGCCATTGTTGCCGCTAGGGTTTGTGCACCACCCATGCCACCTAACCCCGCGGTCAAAATCCAGCGACCGGCAAGCTCTCCAGCAAAATGCTTTTTGCCCATGGCCACAAACGTTTCATAGGTTCCTTGCACGATCCCTTGACTGCCAATATAGATCCAGGAACCCGCGGTCATTTGTCCGTACATCATCAACCCAGCGCGGTCGAGTTCATGAAAATGTTCCCAAGTCGCCCAATGAGGGACGAGATTGCTGTTGGCGATCAGGACACGTGGCGCATCGGTATGAGTACGAAAAATACCTACAGGTTTACCCGATTGAATCAACAGCGTCTGGTCGGTTTCCAGTCGTTTCAGGCAGGCGATAATCTCGTCATAACAGGCCCAATTCCGCGCGGCTCGTCCAATGCCGCCATATACCACAAGGTCATCGGGACGCTCGGCGACATCAGGATCAAGATTGTTCATCAGCATCCGCAAAGGAGCTTCGGTCAACCAACTGAGGCATTGCAATTGCGATCCATGTGGTGCACGAATCACGCGAGAGGGATTCGCGACGGGAACTGTCATCGTCATGGTTTCGACCTCGTGTTACACTACTACTGGTTTTACAGCTTGCAATGTAATCCGAGAGTCAAAAATTCGCAATGAATCGCTATGATTTTCGCCCCGGTTCGGGACCGCTCGTAATTAGTGTTCCCCATGCGGGAACGGACATGCCCGAGGAGATCGATCGCTGTTTGACTGCATTGGGTCGTTCGCAACCCGATTGTGATTGGTTTGTCGACCGACTATATGATTTACCGTCGGCGGCAGAGGCCAATGTGTTGATTGCCCGTATCAGTCGCTACGTCGTCGATTTGAATCGATCGCCCGACGATCAGTCGCTATACCCCGGACAAAATTCCACGGGCCTCTGTTCGACCATCACTTTTGCCGGCGAGCCGATCTATCAAGCCGGTCACGAACCTAGTGCAGCTGAAATCAAGACACGCGTCGAACAGTATTGGTGGCCTTATCATCAGCGATTGCAAACCGAGTTACAACATGTAATTGACCGGCACGGTTACGCTGTACTGCTCGATGCACATTCAATTGCTAGTCGGGTGCCAAGATTATTCGAGGGAACTTTGCCCGATTGGAATTTTGGCACCAACCATGGTGCCAGTTGTGGATCCGTCTTATCCCAACGGTTGATTCAATTTTCAGAGACCATCGATGATGCAACCTGGGTGATCAACGGCCGATTTGTTGGAGGTTACATCACCAGGAACTATGGCAACCCATTGTCCGCTGGGTATCACTTATTTAAGCATTCAGCGGCTGAGAATCACTCCGTGAAGGCCACGATGGCAGGACCCGTTTTTGCATTTCAATTGGAGTTGTCGCAAGCCACATACATGGATGAATCCGCTCGAGCTTGGTCACCGGGTCGCGCATCGAAGTTACAGCGTCGATTAACCGAATGGCTCGATTGGCTGCAATGGATTGGCAAGGAATAAATGCAATGACCGATCAAATAAACTACTGGATCGACCGAATTTCGTTGGCAACGATGGCCGGATCAAATGACGCTGATCGCTTGGGCATCGTTGGCGACGCGGCCGTGGTGGTCGACCAGGGTCGGATTGTTTGGTGTGGCCCGCGATCACAATTGCCGTCGACGTGGATTGAGAATCGACCACACTTGGATGGGCGAAATCGTTGGTTAACTCCTGGGTTAATCGACTGTCACACGCATCTCGTATTTGGTGGCAATCGCATTGATGATTGGCGGTTGCGAATGGAGGGCGTTAGCTATCAGGAAATTGCTCAACGAGGTGGCGGTATTTTATCGACCGTACAAGCGACGCGGGGCACTTCGGTCGACGAATTGGAACAACAAGCTGCGGCACGACTTAACGAGATGCAAGCCCATGGCGTGATGGGAATCGAGATCAAGTCGGGATATGGACTTGATTTGGCGACAGAACAAAAAATGTTGACGGTAATCTCAAGATTGCGTCAGCGATATGATCTGCCGATTCAAGCAACTTTTTTGGCCGCGCACGCTTTGCCGCCAGAATTCGCGGGACGCCGGCAAGACTATATCGATGTGGTTACTCAACAATGGATGCCACAATTGTCCGATCAATACGATGCTGTCGATGTATTCTGTGAGTCGATTGCGTTTGATGTGGCACAAACCAAGCAGGTCTTGGCAGAAGGACGCCGTTTGGAAAAACACTTAAAGGTACATGCCGAGCAGTTGAGTTTGATGGGCGGAGCGCAAGTTGCCGCAGAATTAGGTGCTCGCTCGGCCGACCATTTGGAGTATTTAGACGAAGCGGGGGTTGCGGCAATGTCTGACATGGGAACCGTCGCAACGTTGTTGCCCGGTGCTTTTTACTTTTTGCGTGAGCGGCAAATGCCACCGATTGATTTGTTGCGACGTTACCAAGTGCCGATGGCCGTGGCAACTGACTTTAATCCAGGTAGTTCACCGCTGGGCTCGCTACCTTTGGCCGGCAATCTGGCGATCACGCTTTTTGATTTGACCCCGAGCGAGGCGTTGTTGGGCATGACGCGTTATGCCGCCCAGGCTTTAGGGTGGGAACGCGACTTGGGGACGATCGAAGTTGGAAAACGTGCAAGATTGGTGTTATGGGACTGCGACCAAGTGGAAGCCATCGTCTATGGTATTGGGGTTCCGATCCCGGTCACACTGATGGGCGATCGTCAAATGCCGCAATTGCCAACTCGGTAAAACTAGTTGGGATTGTTTGCTGATACGCGGTGGTAATTATTCGATGATCACCACCGGCAAATCCAAGGCAAGTTCGCGAAATGCGTCCTCGAGTTCGCTAGAAACATTGGCATGATAGTGTTTACCATTGCCGATCTGGGAAACTTGTTGCATCGTGTGAATATCAGCGTCTGGCGTAAAGGTGACGGTGTGGATCACCATCTTATTGCTGGCCATTAACGAACTGGCCGCCGAGATCGGATCGGGTGATTGATTGTTAATGCCATCGGTCAACACAATCATAGTTTTTGCAGCATAAGGCCTCGCACCGGACGAGGGCTGCAACGTGGTAATGCCCGAATACATGCCGGCCCCAATTGCTGTGAACCCGGAGGGACTAAGTCCGCGATAAGTAGCGGCCATATCGAATTCATTGTCGGTTAACAACAGATTGACTTGCCCCGTATCCGAAAATGACGCGATCGATACCCTCTCGACTTGAGCCGTCTGCGACAAGATGGAGATAAACAGATCGAGTGATTCCTCAAGTACGGCCCAACGTGAATGCAGCGGAGCACGGATTTCGCCTCGGAGGTACGGACCAACCGAGGCCGCGTACTCTAACAAATTGCCGTCAAAATTGGCCAACATCGCGTCCGTGAAAACTAAGTTGCTCAATGCAAGTTCGCGTTCTTGTGACGTGATAGCCGCTGCCAACACCATGGCATCCAGGGCTTGGATCAATTCTTGTTCGTTTTTGTAAATTTCCATGGAACCCGACCGATCGAGAACGAGGCAAATGTCACGGTCGGCTTGCATTGCCGTGGCCATTCGCGAAATTGTTGCGTCGTTAGAAAATACAGGTGCGACTCGCATCAACATGGGGGTTTGCGCTACTCCGACCAATCGCACTGCCGTTACGTCATAAACACCAAACCCACCTGGTGCGACCGTCGAAGGCGCAAAAGCTAGGCGTCCGGTGGACGTCTGTTGTGATTGTCCAAACTCAATCGTGAACGAACTATTGTCCGTACCAAAGGGGCGTCCGCCAACTAAATTCAATGCGGCCACCCGTTGCGCTTGAGCTTCGGCTTGATAGGTATCCTGCAACACACTGAGCGCGCGACCTGCAGCGCGAACGCTGGCGTCGGTAGCGACTTGGATTTCGAGTTTCGTCAGTTGCAAGTAAGCCAAGTTGATCGCAAAACCTGCAAGTATTAAAAGTACGGGAAACAGCAATGCAAAAAGAGGCAGCACAGCGCCGCAGCGCATCCTGTGATGACGCAGTGAAGTGGTAATTCGCAGATTCCTACCCTGTCGTTGTCTCGGTTTCATATGCGACCATTGGGATCGATTGGATGGATCAAAATTAAAAAAACACTCGGCGGCTAACGTGGCCGCGGAGGTGGCTCGCTCGGTGGCGGCGGACTTGGTGGCGGTG
>JBGSMY010000024.1:0-8210 GCA_041739975.1 Pirellulaceae bacterium | reverse complement strand
CAGAAGGTCAGCCGGTCTTCAGGCTGACAATCGACGACTAATTTCTGGCAACAAACACAAAGATTGCTTTCTATTCCGCCGCTGAGGACAGCGGACGGCTACGGTAACAGCGGACGGCTACAGAAGGTCAGCCGGTCTTCAGGCTGACAATCGACGACTAATTTCTGGCAACAAACACAAAGATTGCTTTCTATTCCGCCGCTGAGGACAGCGGACGGCTACGATACAGCGCCGATGAATACATCGGCGGCCACGACAGCGGCGGCTAGGCGATTTCGCCAACTGTAATTGGCTCGCTTCAAGACGTCTTATACAATGAATCGTCAGCAATACAAAGTCACCGACGACCTTGGGCTATTTTGAACTCTTAAACCAATATCCGATTCCATGTCACCTTTTTATTCGTTGATATTGTTCTGTTGTCAATTCGGACTATCAATCGTGTCGGAGCCGATGACCGATGAATCGATCTTGGAGTTCGTTCGCCAACGCAGTGAAGCGAACCGAATTACTCGCTCGATGACCTATCTCGATTATCAAACCATGATGTCTTGCGCCGCTCCACGAGAAATTGCCGTTGGTCCGCCATCACCGCATATGTCTCGTGCCATTCATGTCTATAGCAATGCCGTTGGCTTTACGCCGATGTGGGACCCCTTTGAAACATTTCCCGAAGGTAGCTTGATCATAAAAGAAAAATTTGATCCATTTACGCCCCAAGATCCCGAACTATTCACGGGGATGCTTAAACGCGAAAAGGGCTTTGCACCGGAGATCGGCGACTGGGAATTTTTCACCGTGGATGGACAAGCCAAACAGGTGACGGCCCGGGGCAAAATCGAATCGTGTATCACTTGTCATCGGCGCTATGCAACGTCGGACTTCGTCACAAAAACCTACGCAGCCCGAGCACTAACGCCTTTTTCTTCGCCAAATCGATTGACCGAGAAGCAAGGCGAACAATGGACTTACGTAAAACGACCCGTCTGTTGGTCAGGTGGCAATACGGTTATTCTGCCCGCTGCTTGGGCAATCCCGACAGGCAAGTCGCTCGCACGCCCCGATGCAATATCAAAATGGCATCAGACTGAACAACAAAGCAAAGCAGTAAGTGGCGATTTAATTTCACCACCAGAAGACTTGACCCCATGGGGTGGTCCGAAATTACGGTATGAATCGAGTGCCGAAAAAAACACACTGGGCTATTGGACGGAGGTCACCGATTCGGCTTACTGGATTTTCCAAGTTACTCATTCGGGAAAATATGAAGTTCAGGTCAATCAAGGGTGCGGCAGCGGACATGGCGGTTCTGTTGTCGAGGTCACAGTCGGCACTCAAAATCTTTCCTGGGTCGTCGAAGACACCGGACATTTCCAGAATTTCAAATGGAAAACGATCGGCAATTTGGAATTAAGCGGGGATGACACCCATCAATTGATCGTCAAACCCCAATCCAAGGCTGCTGGTGCAGTTGTGGACGTGCGCCAAATTCGATTGGTTAAGGTAGAGGAATAGGTTTTAAATTGCCCGATCGCACGTTTTGTGAGCAAGTCCGTTTCGATGCGATCAAAAATAAAAAACAGTGGCATCGATGCGCACTTAAAAGCGAATCCCAAATCAGCGACTAATTTATCGGATTGGGAGCTACCCGTTTTTAACGCCCAGCCAATTCGGCCACGGCTTGGCATAACGCCTGTGAACGGCTTAACGATTTCGATTCAGCCACCGCGCGAACGATTGGTTCGGTGTTACTGGCGCGGACTAACAGCCAAGCATCATTCCAGTCCAAACGCAAGCCATCTTGTTTTGATATGCTCGCATCTTTAAACCGATTGGATATCGCCTCAAACAATTCCGCTATCTTTGCCCGATCGATTTCGACGGTAGTCTTGTGAATCTCATATTGGGGCAATTTATTTACGAGTTCTTGGATCGATTTACTTGTGCGCGCCATCAAGTCGAGTACTTGAGCCATACCCACAAAACTGTCACGGACATAGCCAACCCGAGGATCGATTGGGCCACCATTTCCTTCTCCACCATAGACTGCGTTATGTTGAAGCATGGAGTCCGTCACATTCGCCTCACCAACGGCACTTAAGACTAATCGACTTCCAAATTCGCATGCAATATCGGCCGCCATACGACTCGTGGAACAATTGGTAACCACGACACCTTGAGTTGATTCAAGACGATTCCTCAAGCAAAGGGCAACGGTATATTCTTCGCCGATATATTCACCGTTGCCGTCGATAATTGCCAAACGATCGGCATCTGGATCTTGGCAAAACACGGCATCGGCCGACTGTTGCTTTGCCCTGGTCATCATCGATCCGAGATTTTGGCGCGTGGGTTCGGGAGGATGAGCGAATTGGCCGTCGGGAGAGTCACCAATGACCTCGACATCACACCCCAGCGCCTCTAGCAACTGTTGACCCAAGATACCACCAGCGCCGTGATTACTGTCGAGAATGATTTTATATTTCTGTTGTTGAATAGTAGCAACATCAACCGTCGCCAGGACCAATTTCAAATGCTCTGCTACGGTTTCAGCCAACTCAAACCGCCTGCCTAAGTTTTCCGTAGTTTGCCATTGAAACGATTTGGCATGGTATCGTGCGGAGACTTGTTGACCGAGTGACGCGGGTATAACGCGTCCGTCGCGGCCGAACAATTTAATCCCGTTGTAGGGGATGGGGTTGTGGCTTGCAGAAATTTGTATGCCAGCGACCGCTTGTTGGGTTCGCACCAAAACACCGGTAGTTGGTGTGGCCGCCACACCGGCGTCAACCCAATCAAAACCCATGGCCATAACGGCGCTTCCGACCGCGCTGGCCAACATCGCTCCGCTTTGTCTGCCATCGCGCGAGACGACGATTGGACCACGCTGGGGTAATTGCGCCAAAAAACTGGCAACATATTCCGCAGCTACGATGGGAGTCAGTAACGGTCCAACAATCCCCCTCAAACCCGAAACGCTAATGATCAATTCATCCACAGCCTAATCCTCAATCTTGGTTATCATTGCCCGATATCATAAATCATTTAAGCCGATTACAATAGTCGCGGACAAATCGTTGGTTACGTCGACCGTTGGGGTCATCAAAACATCCCTGAAGTCCGCGCGACCCTTATTTAGTTTCTTGGTTTTAATGCGACGACCTCCACGATGAGCAATTCAGACACCGTATCGCCGGGAATTCAGGCCGCACGCGAATCAATCGATCAAGCTGTCAATGAAAAATGGCTAACTGCCAGTGCCAGGGATAATATCTGGACTTGGCTCACCGATAACCGCTATCGAGATTACCGCGAGCAAGTCCTGGAACACATCCAAAATCAACAGTGGAAAGTTTTGGACAATGTGTTTTGGACGGTGATTCCGTTTGGAACCGGCGGACGCCGCGGCCGCATGTACCCGATTGGTTGCAACGCAATCAACGATCGAACCATCGGTGAAAGCGCTCAAGGGTTGGCGGATTATGTTCGCAGTATCAAACCGTCTGGCCCGTTTTCGGCCGCGATTGCATACGATACTCGACATCGTTCACGTGAATTTGCCGAGTTGTGCGCTGAGATTTTAGTCGCTGCAGGTTTTACGGTCTACTTCATCGATGATTATCGCAGTACCCCGGAATTGTCGTTTCTGATTCGACATCGACAATGTGATTGCGGCATCATGGTCACGGCCAGTCACAATCCGCCGAGCGATAATGCGGTTAAGGTGTATTGGTCATCGGGCGTCCAATTGATTCCGCCTCACGACAAGCGAGTGATTGCTAAAGTGGCAGAAGTTGTGGAAATTCACCGCAGCAATTTTGCCCAAGCTGTTGCAGCCGGCCAAGTTGTCTTTTGTCGTGAAGAAACTGATCGTGCGCTGTTGGCAGAACATAAACAGCAGAGTTTTGGCGGACCACGAGACCTCAAGATTATTTATTCACCCTTACATGGCGTGGGTGAATTCAACGTCAGCACACTGTTAGAGGCAGTAGGTTTTTCGGATGTCGAAATTTTTGGTCCACATCGTGAGCCTAATGGTGATTTCCCAAATGTACCAGGGCATGTTTCAAACCCCGAAAACGCAGCCGTCTTCGACGACATCATTCGCCGCGCACAGGAGGTCGGGGCCGAGCTGATCCTCGCCACCGATCCGGATTGCGATCGTATGGGCGCCGCGGCACCAACGACCATGGATCCGCGTGGTCCCTGGCAAACGCTCAACGGCAATCAGCTGTCTGCACTGTTATGTGAATTTGTACTTGCCCGACGCCAACAATTGGGTCGTCAAGGTCGGCACGACTATATCGTGACCACGCTGGTTACAACAGGAATGCTCCGGCGGATTAGCCAAGCGTTCGACGTCAATTGTTTCGACAATAACTTAGTCGGATTCAAATGGATTTGCAGCGTCATGGATGAAGAGGGGCCCAGTGGATTCGCCTATGGAACTGAAGAGTCTCACGGTTTTTTAGTTGGCTCGTATTGTCGCGACAAAGACGGTGCCGTGGCGTGTATGTTGATGAGCGAGTTAGCCGCATGGGTTAAAGCACAAGGGATTTCGCTGTTTGAACATTTGGATCAACTCTATCTTAAATACGGGTATCATGCCGAACGACTATTGACGATTCAGATGGAAGGGTCCGATGGCATGCATCGAATGACGCGTTTGATGGAGCAATTTCGCAACGCTCCACCGCGCCAATTGGGAACCCTGAATGTGGTGGCTACACGCGACCATCTGAATTTGATGCGTGCTACTATGTCGGGCAACTACGAAGGTATGGATGGCCCGAAAGACAATTTGATTTTCTTGGAAACCGAAGTTTCGGGGAATTATGTTGCTGTTCGTCCTTCGGGAACCGAGCCCAAAGTCAAATTTTATATGTTTACCTTTGTGCCACCTTCGGCGATTCGCAACTTGAGCGAAACAAAAGCAGAAATGAGCCAGCGATTGGACGAGTATAACGGTGCCTTGCAAGCATTTTCAGCCACGGTTAAATAAGCCCCGCTCAGAAAATTCCCCGGAGATTTTTCGCAACATTTTTACATGAGACCTAGCAAAAAACATTAAGGCGCGGGCGGGTCAATCGCCTGGGCGACAACTGGAAAAAATCCTTGCCACCACGAATTGTCATTATCGTGAAATTCGCGGCGAGCCTGGACAATCACAAGTTGTTGTTCCAGATCAACGACCAAAATGCAACCCGCCATGGAACCATGCCCAACGGTAGTTGCACTGAACAACCAGTCATGTGGGTCGGTCGATTTTTCCGGGGTACCTGGTTTCACGTGGCGAAACCAATGTAATCCTGCGCCGTACGGTTCGGCGTTTGGCACGTCCAATGGCTGAGGCAATAACTGTTCAAACGTTGTCGGTGAAATAAATTCCAATGAACCGTAACGTCCACGATTAGCCAACCATTGTCCCAATATTCCGAGTTCCAGCGCCGTTAAATGGCCATCGGAACCGGCATTTCCAAGGCGGACATCGCCAAAACCAAGTGGTTCAAACAAATGGTCATGATAGATTCGGACGGCCGATTTGCCGACGGTTCGTTCCATGGCCTTGGCCACAATTTCGTAGCCTAAACCGCTATAAGCCGAAGCAATTCCCGGCCGATTCACATCGATCGCATTGAGGACAATATTTTCCAAATGCGGTTGAAACATACCGCCGTGATCAGTAATGCCACTTAATCCCGAGGTATGATTGAGACATTGGCGAAATGTCGGCACGCCCGGGTGATGTTTCGGAAATTCTTCGAATACCTCATCTAAGGTTTGATCGAGCTCAATTAGATTTTGGTCGAGAAACTGGCTGAACATGATGGCCGTAAGGGTTTTGGTCAGGGATGCGATCCAGCAGCGGTAATCGCGATCAATTGGCTCGCCGGACTTGTCGACACCAAAGGCCTCGTGAGTGATTATCACTCCATTTTTCGCAACCAGAGTTACGAAAGGTTCGCCGGTGGCGGCTTGCCAACGACGGCAATAATCATCGATTTGCTGTTTCGATTGCGGGGTAAGTCCGATCTCTTGCGGTTGGCCGACGCGCAACAGAGGCGCGCTAGAGTCGAGATTTCGAGGTGACTTCAACTGGTTGCTTCCGATCGATCTCGGGTGGAGCTTTTGCTGAAGTGCGGCGTGCAGGTCAGCATTTGCCACTTGAGCGGACTCAATAAATAGCGCCGAGCGATTTCGAACTGGGCTTTCGTAAATGTTAGACAACAAAACCGCACCAGCTTGATTTTCAAGAAACCCGCGAATCACAAAATCACCGATCATTTTTTCGATTTCTTCTCGGTGCTCCCCCCAAATTGGTGACGTTGTCGGCGTGTTAAAGTTAGGAAATTTAGGCTTGAGATCAGGTGCAAGTTTGCCGTCTAGATTCGTTGGAATGGCGAAGAATGTGAAAGCGCGGCGAAAAGGGAATTGATTAGGTGCCTTGCCCTCGATGTAGGCAAGCCACCGCCCTTGATGATTGGGTGCAGGGGACGGTTCCAAATCTTGATCGAACCATTGAATTTGAATTGGAATATTGACGCCCAAGTCTTTTATCGTTTCGGCATCGCGCCACACTAATTTAGGCGTATCGGTGATGTTAAATACCCATCCGGCCGATTTGGCGGTGATTAGTTCTTGATTTTGGAAAGCGATTCTTTGTTGATTGATGTCGATTTTGCTCGGCGTTTGCGCATCGAGATCAACGATCAACGCATGAGTCGCAAATAGCGAAAAATAGATCGTCTGAAACCATGGTCGAGTCAATAAATTGCGAATCAGAGTCAACACTTTAATTCCGTACATCGTGTTACGCTTTTGCGCCCTCCGGTATCCGAGTTAGCGAATCATAGGTTAACTGCGTTCCTATGTTACCGGGGTTTTCAGTTTCGGACAGCTATTTTCAAACGTGTAATGAAAGGTATATGGCGGGGCAATCGTTACAACCGCTGCAAATCAGGCGGCTTTTTTGGGGGTCGCTCGATTTTTTTTGGGTTTTGCAGCCGTTTTAGGCCTAGGGTTCAATTGAGGTGAGCCAACCGCCTCAGTACCCTGACCCCCCCTTGAAAGGCAGGTCGCAAGCATGGGCTTGGACCTGCTCTTTTTTTTGACTTCGTAAACCCAGGCATTTCCGTGTTTGCCAACCACCTTCACGGCACCAGTTTCTCGCAAACAGTAGGCGATTCGTTGACCAGTCCAACGAGGCACTTTTAAGGCCTTAGCCAACTGGTCTGTGTCAAACGGATGAGTCCAATTTAGTTGCAGCATATCCCAAAGGTCGTGTGCCGACCGCAACACCACTGTGCGGTCAATTTCGCGCAAAAATTGATCTTGGACTTGAAAATCACTCTCCCGCCAACGCCGCCGTCGTCCATGCCCTGGGTAGCGATGTTCGTCAACTCTCACCAACGGTACTTCGAGCGTTAATTGGGGATGCGGAAAGACTCGCACGAAATAGACGAGTTCTTCAAACAAATCGAGCGGCGTTTGAGCTTTGGGGCTCAAGCGGCGTTGCACGACCTCGCCTTGTTTTTCAGTTAATTTTACAAGGTACTTTTGACACACTAGCGGACGGACGACCGTAACCGGGTGATCCTCTAACAGGCGGGCAATTTTATTGCGGATTGCCGCCAACGATCCCAATTGCACTTCGATCAGTTGATTATCCCGAACGGCATCGATCCGATATGTTTGACATCGGACTTCGGTTTCGCCTTGCTCGGTTCCATAAATGGCCTTGAGTTGTCGATGTAACGTAAATTCCATGTGCTGCTCGTCTAACTCCTTTTCCTTGAGCCTCTGAAAATAGCGGAAATCCCTATTTCCAGGCAATGCTAAAAATCCATCAAAAAACCGCCGTGCGACTTCTGGCGTCCGGACGTTGTTTGCCGCCAGCAAGCTGGCATACACGGAATAAACCTTGCAAAAACGCTTTTCGAAAGCAGCACGACCTCCTCGCTGGCAGAGGCGAAAATTTGATGGCTAGAGTGGCTGCCCGCACTGCCGATGTGGAGATTGGCAGCCACGGGCACTGCCAATCAGAGATTGGCAGCCACGGGCACTGCCAATTAGAGATTGGCAGCCATGGACTCTGCCAATTAGAGATTGGCAGCCACGGACTCTGCCAATCAGAGATTGGCAGCCACGGACTCTGCCAATCAGAGATTGGCAGCCACAGACTCCTACCAATCGGAGATTGGTAGCCACGA
>JBGSMY010000017.1:0-23190 GCA_041739975.1 Pirellulaceae bacterium | reverse complement strand
GTTGGCGGAATAGTTGT
Organism: Pirellulaceae bacterium; assembly: GCA_041739975.1. Lineage (GTDB taxonomy): Bacteria > Planctomycetota > Planctomycetia > Pirellulales > Pirellulaceae > BJ22. Next base: position 23,173 of record JBGSMY010000017.1, on the reverse strand, counting down.
TGGCACGATTATGAAAAAATGTGCCGGAGATTAGGACGGTTAGTTCAGTTGGTTAGAACGCCACGTTGACATCGTGGAGGTCGTTGGTTCGAGTCCAATACCGTCCATTTAAAAACCTCGAAGAACCTTCGGTTTTTCGAGGTTTTTTTGTTTCAGCCCTTCAAAATGTCGAATTGACAATGCACCGGTGATACCATCGGTAATACAAAACTTGTAACGATGCCTGTAATTTCAGATTAGAAATATGGTTTAAGCATCGGCGGGTGACTCGTCAAAATGTGCCATCGGTTTGACGAACCACAGGTCGCGCGACAAATTCGCACGCAAGGACCAACAGTTTGCATCAAGGGTTCATTACCACAACACAGTGGCAATTCTAAAGGCAGTCGACGAACTTTATACGACAATCTCAACTTTGGAGATTTCCAGTTCTGAGTTTCACACTTTTTGATCAACGTTAATTAGACTTGGGCGCATGTACAATTGACTTATGCGCCGTTTGTATGGCTGGAGGCAAGGCGGCGACTAACCCACCGACGAGAGACGTCATGATGCCCAAGGCTCCGAGGCCAAGTGAGGGTTTAAATGCAATCGTTGCACCTTCAGGCTCTAATCGCAAAGCCTCCAAAGTGAAGTACGAGCAAATCAGAGAGATTGTGCCAAGTGTTCTCCCCAGCAAACATAAAATGGTGCTTTCAGCAAACACAATACGCATATTACTAAACGGTCGAATTGCAATCGTTTGTAAAACGGCATATTCCTTCATACGATCTTGCAAAGACATAATCGTTGTCGTTGCAACCAAGGACAATACCAAGGCCACACACGCCTAACCCAGCCAATGGGCAAACCCTATTAAGTCAATCAAATCGGAAAGTATACTTGCCTGAAACACACCTTTGCGGCGAGTCTTGGCGGACACCCCATCAGAGCGAAATATTTGATCAATTTCGGCAACAACGCGATCTGCATTGACATCCGGCTGTCATAATACTTCGTGCTGAATATTTGTCCTTGTCCAAGTAATCGAATACAGCTTGGTCGTTAAACGGCCAGGCAGGTCGACAAACGCTTACATCTTTAAGAATATGTCTTTTTTATAAACGCGAATGCGAGTTTGCGCTGGGCAAACACGCTTACGGCACATGATTCGCTTCACCTTGTTTATCGTATCGAAAACCAGGCTTTAAGGTGGCAATTTCTGCTGTCTTAGCCGAGGAGAACGACACAAGGAAAAGGAAATTTGCTATGAAAAACAGAATGCCCGGAATCACTGTTGCGGTGGCTTTGATGTTTGCCGTCATTGCCAGCAATACGTTCGCTCAGCAGACGCAAACACAGGAAAAAAAAATAGTTCACACAAAACACGACTCAATGATGCAAGCGTGTGCCCAAGCTTGCTCGGATTGCCAACTTGCGTGTGATCTCTGTGCGACCCATTGTGCGCATTTGCTTGTCGACGGCAAGAAAGAATATTTGGCGTGTTTAATGACTTGCCAGGACTGTGCGACCTGTTGCGTCGGTTGCGCTCAAGTTTGTGCACGGGGCGGTCCACTTGCCGCTTTGATGATCGAGTGTTGCGCAAAATGTTGTGACGAGTGCGCCAAAGCATGCGAAGCATTTCCGAACGATCTAGAACTTAAGAAGTGTGCAGCAGAATGCCGCAAATGTGAAAAGGTATGCAAATCGATGGCCAAGCAATAGTTCATGCTTGACCGAAACTGGTAGTCGGTTATTGAGACAGCGGCCCGCTCATTTGGGCGGGCCGTGGTATTATAATTGCATATTCAGAGTTGCGAAAACTGGATGGCATTGCAACAATCATGAGCGTTATGATTTCCGGATCACCATCAGCGAAACGAATTACAATTGATGGCAATTGACCCGATTTGCGGCATGACAGTTGACGCAGCAACCGCACGCAGTGCTGAGCGTGATGGTCAGACTATTTATTTTTGCAGCGAGCATTGTCGCCAGAAGTTTCTCAGTAGCGATTCGATAGAAAACCCCACCGCTGTCCAAGATTATGAGGGGCAGGATCAAAAACCTGCCTCCGATGGACAAACATCCGCAAATTATACTTGCCCGATGCATCCTGAAGTGCAGAGCGACAGGCCGGCAAGTTGCCCGAAATGTGGGATGGCTTTGGAGCCATCCCGCCCTGCAGCCCAAGAACGGAAGTTCATCTACACCTGCCCGATGCACTCGCAGATCGAGCAAGAGGGACCGGGTCAATGTCCGATCTGCGGCATGGCTCTCGAGCCGAAAACTGTCCAACCCGATGTGGAGGAAGACGACTATGAACTCCGCAGCATGACTTTGCGGTTTTGGGTGTCCGCCGCCTTGGCCTTGCCGGTGCTATTACTGTCGATGCTTCCGATGATCGGCGTGCCGGTAGACCGTTGGTTGGGAAGCACGCTATTCCTGTGGCTCCAACTCCTGCTCAGTACGCCGGTGGTGCTGTGGGGCGGCTGGCCGTTTTTTGAGCGAGGATGGCGGTCGGTCGTCACCCACAATCTAAATATGTTCACACTCATCGCGATCGGCACGGGGGCCGCGTACTTGTACAGCCTCCTGGCGGTTCTGTTCCCGTCCCTCGTCCCTGACGCATTCCGACATCAAGGTACAGTGCATGTCTACTTCGAGGCGGCAGCCGTGATCGTCACCCTCGTCTTGCTCGGACAAGTGCTGGAGCTTCGAGCCAGACATCGCACAGGAGCGGCTATCCGGGAGTTGCTATCACTCGCTCCGCCCACGGCCCGGATCGTGCGCGACGGTCAAGAACGGGTAGTGCCGCTGGAACAAGTTCAGCAAGGCGACATCTTGCGGGTGCGACCCGGCGAAAAAATTCCCGTGGATGGAAAGCTCACGGACGGCAAAAGTAGGGTTGATGAGGCAATGATTACCGGCGAACCGATGCCGGTTGAGAAGCAAAAGAATGACTCCGTGATCGGCGGAACAGTCAACCAGACAGGTTCGTTCCTGATGCTGGCCGAAAACGTCGGCGGAGACACTGTATTGTCTCGAATCGTGAATATGGTCGCCGACGCACAACGGAGCCGAGCGCCGATTCAAAAGGTCGCTGACGCCGTAGCGGGATACTTCGTGCCAGCGGTCCTGGTGAGCGCCGTCCTCACTTTCCTCGTATGGGCCATTGTCCAGCCCGCGCAGCCAGCCCTCGCTTACGCTTTTGTAAACGCCGTGGCGGTGCTAATTATCGCTTGCCCGTGCGCATTGGGCCTTGCGACGCCAATGTCGATCATGGTCGGGATCGGTCGGGGAGCGAAAGAAGGCGTTCTCATTAAGAATGCGGAGGTGCTCGAAACACTGGAGAAGGTCGACACAGTCGTGGTCGATAAGACCGGCACGCTAACGGAGGGTCGCCCAAAACTGACTGCGATAATCCCGGCTGGCTCCTTTTCCGAGGAAGTCCTCTTGCGCTATGCAGCCAGCGTTGAAAAGAACAGCGAGCATCCGTTGGCCCATGCCATCGTGGTTGGGGCCTCGGATAGAAACTTGTCCGTCCCGACTGTAGACCAGTTCAACTCCGTAACGGGCCGTGGCGTCCACGGAATAGTTGAAGGCAGGAAAATTTTCATCGGCAAGCGGTTGTTCCTCGAAGAAGAAAACGTGCAACATCTCGCCTCACTGGACACCCGGGCCGACGAATTGCAGCGGCACGGACAGACGGTGATGTACGTCGCCGTGGACGGACAGTTCGCTGGTTTGGTCGCTGTTTCCGACCCCATCAAGGACTCGACTGCCGAGGCAGTGCAGAGTCTTCATGATCTCGGGATGCGAATTATAATGCTGACAGGCGACAACGAAATGACCGCTAAAACCGTGGCTGAGAAGTTGGGCATCGACGAATTTCACGCCGGAGTGCGACCGGAGGACAAGCACGAACGGATCAAGAAACTAAAAATCGATGGTCGCAAAGTGGCGATGGCAGGCGACGGTATCAACGATGCTCCCGCCCTGGCCGAAGCCAATGTGGGTATTGCAATGGGGACCGGAACCGATGTGGCGATTGAATCATCAGGGGTCACCCTGGTCAAAGGCGATTTGCGCGGAATCGTAAAAGCCATTAAACTCAGTCGCCACACGATGCGGAACATTCGCCAGAATCTATTCTTCGCCCTAATCTACAATGCCCTGGGCGTGCCAATTGCGGCGGGTGTGCTATACCCCATCTCAGCCCATCTGCTGCTTAACCCGATGATCGCGGCAGCTGCAATGAGTTTCAGCTCCGTCTCGGTCATCGCCAATGCACTTCGTCTAAGAATGAGCAAGCTGACCTAATTGGCGAGTGTGCTATTGTCTCTTTCAGTTGCAAAAAGAGCTCCGGATTTCGGTCTACGATAAATTGAAAAACGTTGCAATGCTTCAAATGGCTGGGCAATTCGGAAATCAAAGGTAAAGCTCAGCTTTTGAAACGATGTTCACCGATGTCACTCAGCAGCGTTTTACTTCGATCGCTTTTATTATCACTACGCGCTTACCGCAAACCGTCACCACTGACGGCAAATACACGCTCTATGATTATGATTTCCGTCACCGGCTGATCAAAACGCGTCGCTGGCCCAATGAAACGCAGCTTTTGCAGACGCGCACTGTGGTATGACAATTACAACCGGGTTTTCTATACCGACGATCCTTACGAGCGGCGCGAGTATATGGGCTATAGCGCCACGCACGAACCGTCCTTGATTCGCCGCGTGCAGGCCAATCATGCCGGGTACACCCTGGCCGACAATGCTGCGGTATTGGCAGTCACTCGTAGCACGTCCGCAAATGCAGCGTTTACTGTGGTCGATGCAATTAAAGATGCCAGCGGTAACCTGGAAGAAGTAATCGATGCTCGGGGGATCAGTACCACTTATGTTTACGATTCCCGCGACCGGGAAACTTCTCGCGTTGCCACTGATGGTACGAGCGCCGAAGCTCGGACTGACACGACCTACAACAAGGCAAGCGAGGTTAAGGAACCCGCCATCACCCCGCCCTTTTTTGTTGAAAGTTTGAACGCGCGTGTTGGGTACCACTTGGACGCCTCCTAAACTGAATGCCCGGTTTGAGACGCCAGGCGGTGGGAGGTTGTGGCCAGCTTCAGTGGATCAGTCGCATGTGTATCAAAATCTATTCGTCCCAAAAAGAACTTGATGACCTGCACGCCAAACTGAAACTCACTGCTTGCCCCCATTGCCAGCGCGTGGGAAGACTGGCCGCAAAGTGAGCCATGATCAATATCGAGAAGTGCGACAGCGACAAGTTGAGCGCATGCAAAACCCCGAAGTGAAACAGCGATATAATCGACGTCAACATTTTGGCGAAACACAGTTTGCATTTATAAAAGCGAACCTGGGCATCCGGCGTTTCTTACTCAGAGGTCACGAGAAGGTTCGGACCGAATGGCGTTGGGCCTGCCTGACCTACAACTTGAGCAAACTAATGAGGCTGATGGCAAACCTAAAGGCCAATTGTCTAACCAAACCCTCGCCAATAAGCTGAAAGGGACTGTCTGGGGCAATATAGCTGCGTAAATTTGCTCTCCTACGCCTTTTCAGATCATCGCTATTCAGTTTTCTCGACTTGTAACAGGGTGAACGAAAAAAAATTCACGATCGCGACAGCCGTCGACTTAGAATCCCAAATTTCCACTGCATTAAATCAACAGCCCGCTTGCGGGTCGGTAGTATTGTAATTGGGTGCGTCCCTAATAAAGTTTTTTGCTCCCCCTCTCCTCCGACGGACCGCAGCACACGACTTGCAAGCTACCGCGAGACTCTGTTCTGCGGTCCGTCGGAGGAGAGGGGGTTCGGGGGGTGAGGAGGTGACTGGAGGGAGTGCGAAAAGGATCATTGTGAACTCGTTTAAGTAAACAACTACGTTGCGTTCAAGGCAATTTTAACCTGCTTACCCTTTGGAAACAAACTGAAGTGACGATCCATTGTACGCTTTTCGCAAACGTCAATCGTCCGCAGAAAGTTTTCAGGAACGCTTGGCCCCCTCAACCGCCGACCACTTCTCCCCCAGCTGGACCGGGGCAAAGCTTATTGAGATTACATTGTCGATGGCCCGGTCCAGCTGGGGGAGAAGGGGAGAAAAAACTTCTATTGGGGGGCCGATACATTACAGGGATACCTAAAAAGGCCAGTGTCTTTGCCCTGTAGCGAGCACAATAAAAATTACCCTTCCTCGTTCTTTGGTAAACGTGTCGCTGTCGGCAATCGCTCCCTTAGGAGAATTGGCCCGGGTGCGGTAATCGCGCTGGTTGAGTCTCCCCCCGTCATCATAACGGGCATGATAGTACGTAGGTCGAGTGAACTGGTTGTCACGGCAGCTTGAATCTGGCACGCTATGGTTATCCCGGCGCGGGGCGTGGCGATGGTGGAGTAAAGTTTGCTGAAGTACACAACGAAGGAAACTTGACCAGGGCCGATCGCTGCGGGGCAACTCGTTTGCACCTATGGGCTTTGAGCCCGTGATCGTAACTGAGTGCCCCAGCGGCTTGCCCGGATAGGCCCAGAGCCTAAAGAGGTAATTGCCGTTTGGCCCTTTTCGAAAAAGATACCTGGAATCAACAACGCCTGCTGCACCTGACGGTGCAACGTGGGTTGCTCTAGGAACGTTGCAATCAATGGTGGAAACACCGTTCATGCGATTGACCTAGTAATGCGGACTCGAAGTCCATCGAGGTATCGGTCCCTCCAGCCGTGGCGTGTTTAAAAACGCTCCCGCGCCCCTGATCAGTTTCCACTTGAGATTATAAGGAAAGCGACGATGAAACGCTACGTTGGGATGGATTTACACAAACGTTTGCTGGTTGTGGCGATTGTGGATGATCAAGGCCAAATCGTCAGGGAAAGGCGCATGGAGCCGGTAACCTCCCGCACGCTTGAAGTCTTTTGCCAAACGGTTTTGACGGCCGAAGATGAAGTGGTGCTGGAGGCGACCACTCACGTTTGGGCGGTCGTGCGAATTGTCGAGCGATTTGTAGCTCGCGTCGTGGTCAGTAATCCCGTGGCCACCCATGCGATTGCGGCGGCCAAAGTAAAATGCGACAAAGTGGATGCTCGTGTCTTGGCACACTTGCTGCGTTTGGATTACTTGCCTACCGTTTGGCAGCCCGACACACCGCTTTCTCGCTTGCGTGAACTGACAACGCGTCGGTCGCGACTCGTGTCACAGCGGACGGCAGTAACTACGAGTAGGCCTGTTCTTTTGAGGACGCAATTTCACTTTTGAACGGAGTTGGCTGTATTTCTACCATTGTCGAGCAGGCGAGAGGTGAATCGAATCTAAAGATTCACGCTTGGGTCAAGTTGACAGTTGCATGTCCTGGGGGCAGCGGTGCTTCGTATTATTTGGATGACGGCTTTTATTTCCTCGATCATTTACCAATTGATCAACGGCCATTGTGCCACACTGTTCGACCTTGCAACATGGACGACACTTCGAAAGACTATTGGTATAATCCCATGAATAAGAAATGTGATTATCCTAGACAGGAATGTATAATTCTTATTCCATTCGATGAAAATGGACACCCTTATGGAAGACCGCCAGTTGTTCCTCTCAGACTTCCGGAAACCAATCCTCCGGCAAATGAAATCGTACCAAAAAATCTTCCGGCATCATGGTGAACTTGGTTTTAGGTAAATGCGTTGAATGAATTCTACAAGTCTTTTGAGTGTTTATAATGACTTCGCATAGTTTCAATTCGGTACCTCACCCTCGGCGACGGTTTACGATCAGGAAACTAATTTACCTAATGACAATCGTCGGCCTGATCGCTGGCACCATTTTCGGTGGTTTGCATCCTGCCATTCAACTGAGTGAGGTGTATCGGGTTGCGCGGGCGCGCCAGTCTCTTATTTTGGGGTGGGGTTCTTGTTAGTTGACTGCATTTCAAATTCGCAGGGGGTTACATACCCCAGTGACGAATGGAGTCGTTGGACGTTAATAGTTGATTTACGATCTCAGCTCTCTAATGGCTTCGGCATCTGCCATGTAATCCTCCAGTTGGAGTTCGGTTTTTAAGGTCCCAAAACGGGACTCCATGAATGAGTTGTCGTAACAATTATCCGCTGCCGCGCAAAACGTCACGACGATTTAGTTCAGCAGAGATCCGACGAGCGACATAGTGGCGTCGATGAAACTAAAATATCTAATGGGTCAACGGAACCAGTTCCTTGTCTTTCATCTCAAAGGAAGTTTTTTGATCCTCCCTCCATGAATAGAAACCTGACCGACTAACATCCAGAACATCACAAACTCGGCAAACTGGAATACCGTCATCAATCATGATTTGATCGATGGCCGTAAACACGTCGATTATCCTTCGCGGCCGAAAATGGCCAACGCTTTTTTTAAAATGTCCCGTTCCAGCTGCACACGACGCAATTCTGATTCCAGTTCCCGAACGCGTTCATCGAGTCTCGTTGCCGTCTTACCGGCCTTGCCGACCAACTTGCTCTTCCAGCGGTACACTAGATTGGGCCCCGATATCCCCAGTCGCTCCGCAATTGACTTAGCCGAATGGCCATCCAACAACATTTGAACAGCTTCTTCCTTGAATTCTTCCGTGAATCGACGACACTTCGAAACAGGTCGTTTCGGATCCTTGTTCTTGAAAATTTTGGGCATGGTATTGCTTCTCCTGAACCGTCCAAAATAAGATATTTGACTGTCCGAAAAAACCCATGCACCTCACGGGATCTTAAACAACATCGAAGATTGCACGAAAGAAGCATTGGCCAATTTTAGTTGCGCAAACCAATAAGAATTAATTTAAGATGAAATGGTCGACTGCTAAAACAGTTTGCATAGTCGTAATTCCCTTAATACTTATGGGAATTTTCGCAATTCTTTTTTTACCTGGTGTCAAAACCGGTACGTACTTACCGCGAGACCTAACTGGTTCGTGGTCGCCCCCGATAAATCGGGGAATTGGCGGAGTGGGTGGCAGGGCCTTTGATTTAGATTCTGGTCGATTGAAGGATTCGCATGGATTTTGGCGCGAGATCGAGCAAATCAAACCTTGGGGTTGGCATGGGTTTCAAATTGACTATTGGTACGAAGAATTGAACAGACATAAAGAACTTTTTACTATTTATGTTAAGTTTGATTCCAAAGACCGTATTATCATGCGCCAAAAAAGCTTGATCACTGGGAGTTGGCTGGATCCGCCGATTATTTCTGTCCGAGTCAATTAGCTGTTATCACGCAGTCGCCGCCGCGAAATTTGCGAACCGTGTCTTTGGAAGTAGATGAGTCAAAGATCGCAAATCCGCTCTGGCTTGCCGTTAAACGTTGCGCTTGAATCGACCGCGAATATGAACGCTGGTCGATTGCATTGTCGATTGTATTTCTGTCGGGCCCGAATGTTAAAAACAATTATGCCTGTACCAGTTATCACGCAGTCGCCGCCGCGAAATTTGCGAACCGTGTCTTTGGAAGTAGATGAGTCAAAGATCGCAAATTCCGCTCTGGCTTGCCGTTAAACGTTGCGCGTGAATCGACCGCGAATATGAACGCTGGTCGATTGCATTGTCGATTGCATTTCTGTCGGGCCCGAATGTTAAAAACAATTATGCGTGTACCAGATATCACACCGTCGCCGCCGCGAAATTTGCGAACGATGCCTTTGGAAGTAACTGAGTCAAAGGACGCAAATTCCGCTCTGGCTTGCCGTTAAACGTTGCGCTTGAAACGATTGCAAGTGAAATGGCTCCGTTTATGAAGTTGGTCTATTTGCATTTCTGTCGCGGCCGAATCTTAAAAGTATTGATGCCTGTACCAGATATCACACCGTCGCCGCCGCGAAATTTGCGAATGAGGTCTTTGGAAGTGGCTGAATCAAAAGACGCAAATTCCGCTCTGGCTTGCCGTTAAACGTTGCGCTTGAATCGACCGCGAATATGAACGCTTGTCGATTGCATTGTCGATTGCATTTCTGTCGGGCCCGAATGTTAAAAACAATTATGCCTGTACCAGATATCACACCGTCGCCGCCGCGAAATTTGCGAACCGTGTCTTTGGAAGTAGCCGAGTCAAAGGTCGCAAATTCCGCTCTGGCTTGTTCGCAAGCAGCATTTCGATTTCCGACCTAGCTATTCGGTTTCGCCTTCTAAGATCAGAACATCCGGTCGCCGGTTGGCTTCGGCCATCATCGACAGACCGACCATCAAAGCGCCGGTCATTACCGACGACGGCAATAACCACATTGCCGAATGCCACCAAGACTCCCCGCCAGATAATACCGACGCCATGCCAATCAAAGCATCAAGTGCAAAATTTCCCGTCAAGATCAATCGAGTCATGACGAACTCTCCTTTTGAAAATCCAATAACGCACACGATTCCGTAGACACTAACTTTCCATAGACCCCATGAAGCGGCCAACAACTGAAAAACAACTGAAATTTTTGCGCGCCTGCTAGCTAGATGCCGCTTCGCTTGTCTACTGACGAACATTTCGACGACTCACTTCCGTTTTGCGAATTTCGTGCCAGAAAAAGAGCTCGCTAAAAAACGGCGCGTTGCGTCAAACCGTCGGACAAATTGATCATCGATCGTTCAGTCTGCGCTAATCACTACCAAGCTCAACCTGAATTCTTAAAAGGCGGACATACGGCGCATGAATTGCACGAATGGATTAATAAGGAGAATAGACATGGCCAACAAATCGTCCGAACGCGGCAAATCCAGTGCGAAGAAACAACGTCCGCCACAGTCGCAAAACCGTCAGCCGGGTCGACGAGGCCCGATGAAGCCGCAGCCGGAATCGATCAAAGAATCCATTCAGGGCAGGGGGCTGTTAAAAGGCAAAGTCGCCATTGTGACTGGCGGAGACAGCGGCATTGGTCGAGGCACTGCGATCGCTTTTGCCCGCGAAGGGGCTGATGTTGCGATTCTGTATTTAGAAGAATCCGCCGACGCCGAATCGACAGCAACTGAAATTCGCGATCGGCAAGCCGATTGTTTGCTAATCAAAGGTGATATCGGTCGCGAGTCGTTTTGCCGCAAAGCAGTCGCACAGGTCGTCAAAAAATTTGGACGCCTCGACATTCTGGTCAATAATGCTGCAGAACAACATGAGGAACAAGAATTTACAAAAATTGATGAGAAGCAACTCATTAATACTTTTCGCACCAATGTTTTTTCAATGTTCTTTTTGACCAGCGCCGCTCTGCCTCATTTGCGAAAACAAACCGGCAGTTGCATTATCAATACCACCAGCGTCACGGCATATCGTGGCAGCCCAAGCTTAATCGACTACTCCGCCAGTAAAGGCGCTGTGGTCAGCTTCACGCGTTCGCTATCGCAGAATTTGGCCAATGATGGAATTCGAGTCAACGCGGTGGCGCCGGAACCAATCTGGACACCGCTGATCCCCGCCACGTTTGACAAAGAAAAAGTCGCCAGTTTCGGCAGCGATACGCCGCTTGGACGAGCAGGGCAACCGTCGGAATGTGCTGAGTGTTTTGTGTTTCTGGCGTCCGATCAAGCAAGTTTTATGACCGGGCAAGTACTGCATCCCAATGGCGGAGAGATAATCAACGGATAAACGTCTTGTACTTATAAAAAAGTGGTTTTTCAGGAATTTTAGTAGATTTCGCGGAATGTGGGACAAGAAAATGTGGGACAAGAAAATGTGGGACAAGAAAATGTGGGACAAGAAAATGAAGGGCAAAAAATGTAAGACAAGGGAAATGGAATGGCCAATGTGAGGCAGAAATCAGCATTGATTGTCGTGGTTGGAGTCCTCTGTCTACATTTCTTCTTTTCTGTCCCCTCGCACGTTAACCTTATGGCTTGACCTAAATTGCATTGCCACCTTTATGCACTCAAATTCTTAAATGAGTTCAAATCTTCTTGTCCCTAATCTTCTTGTCCCTAATCTTCTTGTCCCAAATTTCGGTCACTTAGGAATTCTTGTGGTGGGGGTGGGCGATGCGATTGCAATAAACAAAGATATGCCATCTGATCGATTTCCGCTCGGCAAGGTCCATGGACCTAACTACGATCGTTCAACTGGTGGGCGAGCGGCGTTTTCAATTATGGAATTGTCACACGGGAAAATTTGGCACTTCGTTTGCTGCTGTATACAAAAGCGTTTGGGTAGCAGGCAATTCGTTTTCGTTTTTAAAAAAGGACCTCACAATGATGATCCCAGCAACCAGTCAGCGCGTTCCGCAAAACACCGCCGAAGAAACTAACCGCTGGATCCGTCAGGAGATGCGACGACGAGTTGCCAGTTACCGCAACGCGTCTCCCGAAGAGATCGATCAACGACTCGACGAACTCGACCATGAATGGGACACCGAACGCATGCTGGAGACAAACGCGTCGTTGGTGGCATTCACCGGTTGTGTGCTCACGGCCGCAGTTGACCGCCGCTGGATCGTATTGCCGATGGCCGTTACGGCGTTTTTGTTTCAACATGCAATTCAAGGTTGGTGTCCCCCACTGCCGTTGATCCGCAATCTTGGTTTTCGCACCATGCGTGAAATCGACGAAGAGCGAATGGCGTTGTTGAACATCCGTGACGGTCAAGATTACCCACCGGAAATGTAACAGAAAATTTCACGCAAGGAATGCTATCCTGCTAGTCGCCGCGCCGAGGCTATTTGCCGTAGCGAAATTAGCCGTTACGACTTTTTGGTAAAAATCCAAATGGCCAATCCGAGCAAAAAAATCGCCCACTCGCCGATCGCAAGTCGGTAGGTAAACGAACCGATACCCTCAAAGGCGAACAGGCTGACACTTCGAAAGACGACCAAAGAGCCGTGAATCAGTACACATACCAGGACGCCGTCACGGATCGTATCAGGGCGAAATAACGCGAAATACAACAGCACCAATGCAACTCCAATTTCCAGGCCCCCGTAAACCGTCAAAAATTCTGATTGCCCCGACCCACCAATCAATTGAAAGCCGACTTTTTCGGAAGTCATTCGCGGTGCCACCGTACACCAGATGGCCAAACTGATGTACAGCAAGGCGACAATAATTAAGTAAATTTTGGCGACCATTTTCGTCAACTCCTCGCCAATTTTTATGGCGTTTAATCAGATAGGTCTCAACGACCATGTTTTGTCTCCGGCTACAACCGTCCAAAAAATGGCCGTTCAACCGGAACGTGTACCTTTGCAAACAATGTGCCACGAATCAAAAGATTTAACTGAACTCAAGATTAAAATGGCCATTAACCAGCTGGCACTGCACCAGCGTCAGCGCCAATCCATTTGTCGGCTGCCGTGCGTCGAAAAGTGTCAACCACACGACTAGGCAGGGCGAAATCCCCTCCATGCGAGTTCCCGCGCCATTTATTTGGACGGCAGTGGCCGTTCATCCTGCCTAAGGCCAGATCGATCGCAAACAGACAAATTTGTTTGGGTTAAAACGCCTGAACCAAATTCGGGCGAGAGGATTTGCTCGAACTGTAAACAAGCCACACTACAAGACTGGTAACCAGGTTGTCGGCGAATGAAGCGGTTGCAACTTGGTCACAACAACAGTTTGCCATTGCACCCTAAGCCGCAAATAAATGATAATTAAACACCAGACTATTTCTTTTTCGTAGCTTTTTTGTCTTCAGGCCGTTTGGTGTATTTGGCTTCAATGAGTTTCATCGCTTGACCGTTAACGTCCAGCGACATGGTGTAAGTGCGCGTGCCGTCGGGCAAATAAGTGAAAACCATTTGGGTTTTGAGTTCCCCGCCCATCGCGTTTTTCCCGAGACCGAGTGCCTTAAGAGTTTGGGTTTGTTCGTTCCAAGTGCCTTCCATTTTCGTGGTGTGGGGTGATGTCGTGTCGATCCACGATCCCACAAAAATCTTGCGTTGTTCATCAAAAGCCGTTTGTCGCATTCCCTGCATCGGTTGGCCCATCATCTCCCCATCCAATTGACTCACCAACCACATTTCACCCAACATGGTACAAGTCTCAGTTCCCTTAGTAACGGTTGGCTCGACACCGGGCTCTCCATAGACTTTGAGTTCGACGTCCCAAACCCCCACATCTCGTTTTAGAATCGCAGTGGCCTCGGGATTTTGGGCATAACCCGTCGTCGCTGAAACAAAAATCAAAATCATGCAAAAGGGTGTCAAAGTCAAGTTGTTTCTCATTCGTAACTTTCGTTTGTATATGAAATTAAGAACAGCCATTCGTTTGGGGCGTTTTGCAATCAACTCCCCATCGGCACAGAATGGAACTGACGCGCAGTGAGGGCCCATTGTAGTTCATATTGCAAAAATTGCGTTAGCGGCAGATGAGCCGGCCGACTGTTGTAGCCGCTGTCCTCCCAAACAATTTGCTGTCTTGCTGGCCTCTCGGACAATTTGCTTCGAACAACAAACCGAAACTTACATGTTCTCAAGACTGCAACGGACTTTGAAAACGGAGCGAGCTCATTAAACGGTTGCCAACGAGTCCAAGCCTCTCGTTTTCTGATTTGCAAAATCTAAAATCATCTCTCAGTAACTCCCGCTTCAAACAAACGATTGTTTCATTTCAAAAAATCTGCCAAATTCCTCCGTCTGTTCAAACAAACGTTTGTATATCATTTCCAGCGAAACCTGTATTTTAAGCGATTGTTTCGCATTTTTGTCGCAGATTGAGTGCATTGTGGCCAATTTCACACATGCCTAACATGCCCTTGTCGGTCAAGATTTTTTGCCTTTTTACCCACAAGGATACCTAGTTGTGACAGTACGAATTGCCGCATTTTGTCTTTTGACATGCCTTGTTTCCGTCGACGCACGGGCCCAAGAATTTCAGTTTTTTACATCGGTTGTTGGCGCCGTAAGTGGCACAGCAGGTTGGGACTCGTTTTCACCGGCCGAACCGAATAACTATGTCGGCCCCCATTCGCCCGATGTACTCGAATTGGGTCTTTCCGGTTCATCCGTTTCTGTAACCCCCGGCGGGTTTCGCGCTGGCCCGAACCTTTACGCATTTTTCAGCACTCCCACCTGGACGATTAATGCCGGCGGCGCCAGTACCGCTTTGCCGTTTACCTCCATTGCACTGCAAATCGCCACCACGCCGCCCAATGGAAGTCCGGATCTAAACGCCGGCAGTTTTCTTCTCAATGGGTTGGCTCCCGACGAGTTCATTGAGTTCGGACAACTGAGCACGCTCGGAGCGGGCGGTGGTCAACCGGCTCAACCAGTCAATTATTTTTGGGCTTCTTGGAACGGCTTGTTGGCCAGTTCGAACTACACCTTCTCGGTTGGCCCTGGAGGTAATCACGCCGTGTTCACTGCAGCACGAGTCGACTACGTCAACACCACGGACTCGACATTTCGCATTCGCGCGATTCCCGAACCGAGCTTGGGAATTGTCGCGCTCGGCGGTTTGTTATTTGGCTGGGCTCAGCGTCGGCGTTAATCGGTGGCAATTGGCGATTATTTTGTTGGCCATGTTTTTTGTTAGCCACGATTAAATTCAAAACAATCTCAGTCCCAGGAAAATGTAACGATGATGTTTTTACGACAACCGCCGAATTCACGTCGCGGTTTTACGCTGGTGGAACTTTTGGTAGTGATTGCCATTGTGGGCATAATGCTCGGAATGTTACTGCCTGCGGTACAAGCGATCCGAGAATCAGCCCGGCGGACTGAGTGTCTCAACAAATTGCGTCAATTGGGATTGGCAGCGTTAAACTATGAATCCAGTCGCCAAAGTTTACCGCCTCCATGTTTGGGCGTTGATGGCTTCAGCACACTTGGTTCAACCTTTGTTGTGCTGTTGCCGTATCTCGAGCAAACCAACCGTTACGATCAATTTCGGTTAAACGAGAGCATTGACTCGCCGGCAAACCTGCCGATCACGCAAGAACCGCTGGCTGATTATTTGTGCCCCACCATGCAGCGAGATCGCAACAATGCGGATGGAACGCGATCGTACGGCGAGGGCAGTTTTTTGATTTCTTACAGCACTGACTATCGCGGCCCGGCCGATGGCGCTTTTATGGTGCCGCCATCGTCAACCAATCAACCTTATCGACTGAGTTTGGCGGCATTTACCGACGGCACCAGTCACACTTTGTTGTTTGGTGAAATCGATAATAGCGTCACGTGGGAAGGGGATGGATTCAGCGGTCAGCTCAATCATGTCTGGGCACAAGGTTATTGGTTTAATTCCCGAGGACATTTCAGCGGCACATTCAATCTGGCGAGGCCAGCACCTTGGACTCAATTTGCCGAGCATCGGACTTTTCGAAGCGATCATCCGGGCGGCGTTCAGTTTTGTTTCGTCGACGGGTCGACCCGATTATTTGGTTCAAATACGGACCGTGAACTTCTCCGGCAGCTGGTCACTCGAGCCGGCGGGGAAATTATGAGTAATCAGGAATAGCTCTGTCCAACAACTGCCTTTTTGTCACGAGTGAATGGCGACTTTGCCATTCTTGGCATGAGCGCCTACCTATATTTCGACTCGCAAATCGCGCAGGATTGTCGACTGGACAAATGCCAACGTGATTTTTGCCCTTTCCGGAAAAGCCTGAGGCTTTGGCACGGTGCTTGCTAAAAAGGGAGGCTTGGGGCCGGGAGCGGTGCCGATTTGTCATGTTTTGTTCCCCGTTCAGGTTGTCACCTCAAAATTGCGGGGGAGCTCTCGGCAAGGAACTGACCAAGTGGTCAATTGGCATCTGGCGAGTGGTTGCAGCGTCGACCGACGCCCCCATCGACCGCCAAACAAATATGCCGTTATATAGATCTAATTCGAACTGAAGAAATTGTAGAAAGTGGAGGATTCCAGTGGCAAAGCAAATGGTATTTGACGAGGACGCACGTAAACCACTGCTGGCCGGTGTCAGCAAGTTGGCACGCGCCGTTCGCAGCACCTTGGGACCGCGTGGCCGGAATGCCGTTCTCGACAAAGGTTGGGGCTCGCCTAAAGTCACCAAAGACGGCGTCACGGTGGCCGAGGACATTGAACTGGACGACCCATACGAAAATTTGGGTGTTCAGTTGGTTAAAGAAGCTGCCAGCAAGACCAATGATGTGGCAGGCGACGGCACCACCACGGCGACGATTTTGGCGGAAGCCATTTTCCGCGAAGGCCTAAAAATGATCGCCTCGGGCTTTGATCCCATGGCATTGGCCCGCGGAATCAACAAGTCGGTTCGCGCAATCAGCGAAGAAATTTCGCGATTGGCAAAACCCATCGATGTCAAAAGTAAAAAAGAAATTCAACAAGTTGCGACCATCGCTGGCAATAACGATCCATCGATCGGAGCAGTTTTGGCCGACGCCTTTTTGAAAGTCGGCAAAGACGGTGTGATCACTGTTGAAGAAGGCCGCGGAAGCGAAACCACAGTCGAAGTTGTCGAAGGTATGCAGTTCGACCGCGGATATCTGTCGCCCCACTTCGTTACCAACCAAGATGATGTGTCCGTAGAAATGGACAATTGCCATATCCTGTTGTACGAAGAAAAAATCTCGTCTAACAAAGCGTTGATTCCGCTGTTAGAAGCAATCAGCAAAGCTAAGAAAAATTTGTTGATTATCGCCGAGGATGTCGAAGGCGAAGCGTTGGCAACCCTGGTCGTCAATAAGATGCGCGGCATCTTGCAAGTTTGCGCCGTTAAGGCTCCTGGTTACGGCGACCGTCGCAAAGCAATTTTGGGCGATATCGGTGCGCTGACCGGCGCAAATGTGATCTTCAAAGATCGCGGCATCGATCTGGAAAGCGTACAGCTTACCGACCTTGGTCGCGCCAAAAAAGTTCGCATCACGTCTGAAGATACTGTGATCGTTAGCGGTGCAGGCAAGAAAGAAGAAATCGAAGCTCGCGTTGTTCAAATCCGCCGTGAAATCGAAAACACCGAAAGCGATTACGATCGAGAAAAGCTGCAAGAACGTTTGGCCAAATTGGCCGGTGGTGTGGCCCAAATCAATGTGGGCGCCGCTACCGAAACCGAAATGAAAGAACGAAAAGATTTGCTAGTTGATGCTAAAAGCGCAACAGCAGCCGCTTTGGCCGATGGCATTGTTCCCGGTGGCGGTGTCGCTTTGATCCGAGCGGAAAAGGTATTGGATAAACTCACTGACATTCAAGGTGACGAAGCCGCGGGTGTTAAAATCATTCGCAAAGTCTTGGAGTATCCTCTCAAGAGCATCGCTGACAACGCCGGTTATGAAGGCTCGGTCGTCGTCAACCGTGTCCGCCAAATGAAGGGCAAGTCCGAAGGCTTCAATGCCGACACCGGCGAATACACCGACTTGATCGCCGATGGTGTTATTGACCCAGCTAAAGTCGTGAAAACCGCTTTAGAAAATGCTGCCAGCGTCGCCTGCTTGCTGCTGACCACCGAATCTCTGATTACTGATATTCCAAAATCGGAAGAAGCCGGCGGCGGCGACCATCACCACGATCACGGGATGGGTGGCGATATGGGCATGGGCGGAATGGGTGGCATGGGCGGAATGGGCGGCATGGGCGGAATGGGCGGCATGGGAATGATGTAGTTTTCGTGTCTGAATTCTCAGCCTCAACTGATTCTCTCTGAGTTAGTTAAGGCCGTCACTCGTTTGTAAATCAAATTCAATTTCAAATTCAAAACAGATAATAGTTCGCTTAAAGGAATCAAAACTATGGCTAAGATCAAAATTCGTCCTTTGGATGACCGTGTCGTTGTCGAACCGATGGAAGCAGAAGAAATGACTGCTGGTGGTATTGTGTTGCCTGACAACGCTAAAGAACGACCACAACGTGGAACCGTGATTGCAGTAGGCCCCGGCAAATTGCTTGACAGCGGAGAACGCGGATCGTTGTCGGTAGTCGTTGGCGATGAGGTTATTTTTGGCAAATACGGTGGAACCGAGATCGAGATCGATGGCTCAGACGTCAAGATTCTTCGCGAATCGGACATCTTGGCCAAGATCGTTTAGTTGTTTGCCGCAAGGCAGGTCTTGTTCCCAGCAAATAAAAATTGACAAAGGATAATTCTCGTGGCTAAGCAGTTAATTTTTGACGATCATGCTCGCAACCGCATGTTGGCGGGCATCGATAAGTTGACAAATGCGGTGGCGATCACCATGGGGCCCACTGGTCGCAACGTGATCATCTCCAAATCGTTCGGCGGGCCAACCGTCACCAAAGACGGTGTCTCGGTTGCCAAAGAAATCGAATTGGAAGATCGATTTGAAAACATGGGTGCGAAGCTAGTCGTGGAAGTCGCACAAAAGACTTCGGACTTGGCGGGTGATGGGACAACTACCGCAACGGTTTTGGCCCGCGCCATCTTCAAAGAAGGTTTGCGCAACATCGTTGCCGGCAGTAACCCAATGGCCGTTCGTCGCGGTATTGAGAAAGCAGTCGATGCAGCGGAAGCTCGTTTGATCGAGATGTCGAAAAAGGTTTCGAAAAAAGAAGAAGTTGCCAGCGTCGGTGCAATTAGTGCCAATAACGACCGCGTCATTGGTGATTTGTTGGCCGAAGCTTTGCATCGTGTGGGTCAAGATGGTGTTATCACCGTCGAAGAAGGCCGATCGACTGAAACCACGGTTGAGTATGTCGACGGCATGCAATTCGACAAAGGTTACATCTCGCCTTACTTCATCAACAAACCCACCACCATGAGTTGTGAGTTTGACGATGCGTTTGTGCTGTTGTATGAAAAGAAAATTAGCAACATTCGCGATATCGTGCCGATCTTGGAAAAAGTTGGCCAAATGGGTAAAGCGTTGTTGATCATCGCTGAAGAAGTCGACGCGGAAGCATTGACCTTGCTCGTCGTCAACAAACTGCGCGGAACGCTCAACGTTTGTGCTGTAAAAGCACCTGGGTTTGGCGATCGTCGCAAAGCGATGTTGGGCGATATGGCCGTGTTGACCGGCGGCACATTGATCAGTGAAGACCTCGGCATCCAACTGGAAAATTTAACTGTTGGCCATTTGGGTCGTGCAAAGAAGATCACCGTCGACAAGAACAACACCACGATTGTCGAAGGCGCCGGCAGCCGCAAGGAAGTCGAAGCTCGCATCGATCAAATTCGCAAACAAATTAGCCAAACGGACAGCGACTACGATAAAGAGAAGCTGCAAGAACGATTGGCGAAATTAACTGGCGGTGTTGCGGTTGTCAGCGTTGGTGCTGAGACAGAAACCGAAATGAAGCAAAAGAAAGCACGTGTTGAAGACGCTCTGCATGCGACTCGTGCGGCAGTGGAAGAAGGCATTCTTCCTGGTGGTGGCGTGGCTTTGCTGCGTTGTCAGGAAGCGGTTGAAAAAGCTCGCAGTAGTGCCAAAGGCGATGAAAAAATTGGCATCGACATTGTGTTGCATTCGCTCGACGCACCTATCCGCCAAATCGCCAATAATGGCGGTATCGACGGTGCCGTTGTCGTCGACACGGTGCTGGAAAAACCAGTCAATACTGGGTTCAACGCCAACACCGGCGAATACGTCGATATGTACAAAGCGGGCGTCATCGATCCGGTGAAAGTTGTCCGCACCGCATTGCGCAATGCTGCCAGCATTGCCGGGTTGCTGTTGACGACCGACGCCATGGTTTCGAACTTAGACGAAGACAACAAACACAAGCGGTTAGCTGAAGGCGTAGTCGCTTAATTAGAAGACCACAATCCAACCGAAATCAATCTTACGCCAGCGGCCGGCAAGGTAACTGGAGTCGATTGATTTCGGTTTTTTTAGGCCCTACGGAACAGTGGATTGCGAATGCAATCGTCGATTGCATTCTGCGAAAACTCATCGAGATTGTTTCGCATGTTCTGTATTCGAATAATTCTAGAAACCGTTTGTCCCTGATTGTTAACACCCTTGGACCTTGGGTTTGTCTATGTCAAAGCGCGACTATTATGAGATCTTGGGCGTCGAGCGAGATGCAACGGACCGCGATATATCGCGCGCTTATCGCAAGTTGGCGGTGCAGTACCATCCCGATAGCAATCCGAATGATGAACAGGCGAGTTGGAAATTCAAAGAGGCTGCAGAGGCCTACGAAGTATTGAGCGACTCAGAGAAGCGTGCTCGCTACGATCGTTATGGACACGCCGGTTTAGAAAATGGCGGCTCCGGTTTCTCGTCGGCTGAAGATATTTTTGCCGCTTTTGGCGATATGTTTGGTGGTGGTGTATTTGGTGACTTTTTTGGGGGTGGCGGTCGGGGTGGCCAACGCCGCGCTCGTCGCGGGGCTGATCTTCGTGTCGATGTCGAATTGACGCTGGAGGAATCGGCAGCTGGTGTCACCAAAACGATTGACTTGGAAAAGAATGTCGTTTGCGATCAATGTTCTGGTTCAGGCAGTAAGCCCGGCAGCACGCCCCAACGCTGCGGAACCTGTAACGGACGTGGTCAGGTCGTACAGTCTGCAGGGATTCTAAGCGTCCAAACGACTTGTCCCAACTGTCGCGGATCAGGTACCCGAATAACCGATCCTTGCGGCGGCTGTCGCGGACGCGGTGTTAAAAAAGTTCGCTCACAAATCGACGTCAACATTCCAGCTGGCGTGGACGATGGCATGCGCGTCAGAATCAGTGGCGAGGGTGAAGCGAGTTTCGAAGGTGGTTCGTCTGGCGATTGTTACTGTTTTATTAGCATCCGACGGCACAAACTGTTTCATCGCGATGGACACAATTTAGTACTGCAAATGCCAATCTCTTATACACAAGCGGCACTCGGCGCTGAGATCGAAGTACCTACGCTGGGCGGTCCTGAAAAATTGACGATCGCGCGCGGAACGCAGTCCGGTGACGTATTCAAATTGTCCGGTCACGGTATGCCTAATCCGCAAGGCGGACGCAAAGGCGACCTGTTGGTTCAGACCTTTATCGAAACCCCAAAGAAGTTGTCGACTGCCCAAGAAGGTCTGTTGCGGAAATTAGCAGAACTTGAGCAAACCGAAGTATTGCCGCAACGCAAAAACTTTTTGGATCGATTGCGCGATTATTTCGCCACGCCAACTTCTAATGATACCTAATTGTGAATCACGGAGAGGATTGAGTTATGAGTGGAAATAACCCCAAAGATCGCGCGGATAATTTTGATCCTCGCTCACCGGAATCATCGATCGACAATGCCGCCTGGGAACAATTCGCACAAGCGGGCGACGTCTCTGATTCCTCCGAGCCTGACAGCGAAACCGAGGGCTCCGATAATTGGCAAACCCGATTACAAGACGCCGAAGAGAAAGCCCTGCGTTATCAAGCCGAACTCGATAATTTCCGGCGACGCA
The DNA here is from genome assembly GCA_041739975.1 of Pirellulaceae bacterium. GTDB lineage: Bacteria > Planctomycetota > Planctomycetia > Pirellulales > Pirellulaceae > BJ22. The sequence goes on along the minus strand of JBGSMY010000017.1, from coordinate 962 downwards.
CTCGCCGCGAATTGGACGAACAACTCAAATACGCTTGCCTGCCATTGATCAGCGAACTTTTGGAGGTCCAAGACAATTTGCAACGCGCACTGGACGCAGTAAGCGAAAGCGTTCCATCAAGTTTAGCGCAAGGTGTCCAAATGGTAGCGTCGCAACTGTCGTCGCTTTTGGAATCAAAAGGGTGCCAGCGAATTGATACCGTTGGCTGTCAATTTGATCCCAACGCCCATCAGGCCGCGCAGATGCAATTTAGTAACGAAATAGCGGCCAACCACGTGATCAGTGAACTGCGTGCGGGCTATCGATTGCATGATCGCGTGATCCGCCCCGCTCAAGTCGTTATTTCTAAGGGCCCTGAAGCTTAAGTTTGTAAAACTTAATCAGTTATCGAACCGCTTGAAGGCCAAGTGTCTTTGACCAGTAAAATTTCTAGTTACACAAGAATTGCACCATGCCAACATACGATTATGAATGTAGTGCTTGCGATTATCGCGGCGAGGTCTTCCAAAAAATAACTGATTCTCCACTCAAGAAATGCCCGTCATGTGGGAAACCCAAACTGATCCGCCTGTTTGGGACTGGGGCTGCGATCGTCTTCAAAGGCTCAGGGTTTTACCAAACAGACTATCGCAGCGATTCCTATCGGAAAGCCGCCGAATCTGAAAACAAGGCGCAATCATCCGCTTCCGAATCTAATTCCAAAGATACAACCAACAAACCCGACACAAATGCCGCGTCAAATGCTAAATCGGGAGATAACAAAAAAGATGCTTCCAAGACTCCCGGAAAGAAAAAGTCAGAAGAATAATAGACAAGAAGATTTTTGGACAAGAAGATTTTTGGACAAGAAGATTTTTGGACAGGAAGATTTTTGGACAGGAAGATTTTTGGACAGGAAGATTTTTGGACAGGAAGATTTTTGGACAGGAAGATTTTTGGACAGGAAGATTTTTGGACAGGAA
>JBGSMY010000362.1:0-2903 GCA_041739975.1 Pirellulaceae bacterium | reverse complement strand
GTGGAACATGGTAAAGCAATTGACCATTTGCGAAGCGTAAGCCTTCGATCAGGGTCGGATATTTCGTGCCGATATTAAGTGTTTCTATGGTCGGCGATTCGACGTGAGTTGGTCCAACGGATGTGCCGCGTTTGCCGCACTAACTTCCAGTCCAATAAATGAAAGAAGTAACGCTGTCACCGCTTGAACAATTGCTGATCCTATACGACTTCTCTCCTGCAGTCGCATGCAGCAGTGTTCGAATACGCCTTAGCAGGGTTGATTTTCAGCGAGCACACCTTGATACTGCAAAAACACAGGAATTGGTTCGATGACCATTTGGCAAACAATGGCGTGACAAATCTTCACGATCAAGCTTGGACGTATACGGCCGAACTAAATGCCAGACAACACGGCAACTTGCTAAAGTAATGCTGCTCCGAAGGAAACTGTGTCTAAGAGTTTTGCTGTGGATCGCTACCTTTTTCTTTTTAAATGGTGGAAACAACATGTTTGTTAAATACCTCATGCTGTGCGGCTTCATTATTTTTGCCGGTCCGTTTTTCCCGCAAACGGCCATGTCTGATGAAGCGATGGACGAACTGAAACGCCGCACGTCACCTGATGCGGCCGCATTGCAAAAGCGCCTGGACAATTTGAAGGGACTTAAATCGGATTCGATCGGAGTTGAATTGTATGAACTCCAAGAGCTTCACGAAATTAGTAAAGCAAACTGGGCTAAGCTCGAAAGAATCCGTGACAGTGCCAATATCAAAGATGATAAAGAAGTTGAAAAACGCGGAATCGACTTCGCGACAAATAATTGGAAAAACGTGCTTACGCGGAAAGCAAAGATTACCTCAGCTAATGAGCGCGAGGCCAAAGCCTATGAATCCATCTACAAAGAGCCTTTCGGACCGTATGCGAGCAAATCGAAAGAGTGGGCTCAACGCGACGAAGCTAAGGCCTTTGAAGTGGAAAGACAAAAAGCCAACAGTGAATTTAATCTGGCGAACAAAGCTAATGCCGATAAAGTCGCCTCGCTACATACCGCCCGCGATAAAGAGCTGGACGATTTGCAGAAAAGTCTACTAGCCGATTTTCATGTGACGGCGAATGCCGTGAAACAAGCCCAAAAAGCTCTCGATGATCAAACCGCGATCGAGTCCAACAAATCAAAGTTGCCAACAGAAACAAAAACGACCGGTCCAGTGAATCCGCCAACTCCGGCAGGAGGTAATTTCCAAGGCGCTCCCACTTACGATTTATCTCTATATTTTGATGTAGTCCCGCAGCGCAGTGTCGCTCTCGGGCAAACGCTTGAACTGAGCGTAACTTATGGAAATGGTCGAGCCCCATTTCAAATCCTCGTCCGAACGTCTGAAGGTTCGTCACACGTCTATCATTTCTCTGATCCTGGTGCAACCACTTTTCCAATTGGCTTTAAATCAGCTGACACTTCAACGTGTCATTCTGTCCAAATCACCTTGATCGATGCTAATGGAGTTCAAAAAACTATAGAGACGGCAGTCATTGTTCAACCTGCTCCGCCAGTCGTTGTCACTCCAAAAATTACAAATAAACCTTTACCTCCAATTACCGTAGTTACGCCGACGATCACGAACCAACAACTACTTACGCCGATGGTTGGCACGTACAATGCCATTTTGGACGTCAGGGAGGCCATTCTGAACGCAGGTGGTCCCTTTGCAAAAAGATCGGTTTTACCGAAAACTCCTATCCAAATTACATTTGAACCATCGGGGGCAGTTACCGGCGTCTGTGATTACACCATTCCGAATTCCGGATTGGATCCAAAGCAATTGTTTGATCGAGTAGGTTGGAAGACGGCGTTTACTATAAATGGTTCAGTTGACTGGACGACCGGCAAAATCAATTTAACTATTCCTGACGGCCGAATTGACTATTATCGCGTTACAGGAAAAGAGCAAACGGATTATGTTCTCGAATATGCCGTAACTCTTCGAGGTCGTCATTTGGGCGACCCGTTCTGGTCAGCGTATGATCGGCGCAATTACTTGAATATCAATGCACCCAAGATCGTTGCATTTACTGAAGCAGGCGAGTTAATAGGTGACGATCCTACGAACGAGAATATATGGGGGCATCGAATGGGAACCACGCCCGACCCAGGCGTTATCACCAAAGAAATAGACTGGAAGAAGCATTTTTTTATTTTGAGGTCTCTGAACAATTTAAAGATAGAAGAAAAGTTGGATACGTTGCGTGAAGAGAATACCTACTCCTTGAAGCAAGGAGGCGGGGGGTGGTCATTAAAAATTCTCGGACCAGTAACAACTGCCAAAGATCTCGCGAGTTCCGAGCTCGTTGGGACAAGCCTTTGGCCGGTAGATTCAACGACAGCGAAAGTGGGTGAAAATGTTTATTCGAAGTTTGTCGGAGTCTTCTCAAACGACTATACAAAAATACGTGAGTTGAATAACGTGGCAACTTGGCAAGTCCCCCAAGGTTTGACTCAAATTCGACCTGGAGTTTTCCGGGCAGACAAGCCTGGGAAATATGATGTGAGCGTAAAACTAAAAGGCAAGTCGGGTGCTTGGATGGAGGGCTTTATGACGATTAATGTAACTGGTTTATAAATAGAAAATACGGCGGTTGCCTCGCACAACAATTCAGTTTTTCGCCGTTGTTCCGACGACCGCGTTCGACCTAACAAGTTGATGACAACGCGATGCAGCCGAGTTCTCGGTAGCGTCGCGATTACTGAAAGTCAAACCGGCTGTTCGCCGACGTTCGTCGCTTAAGCCCTTGCGTGCAATCGTCTATGCAATGCCTCTGAAGTTCGCTTGGCGCGGCTCCGCGTTGTAATTGCATTTGCCCGTCGGAAGTAGCGATTGAGTAACGGGCTTGCTTTTGTCTCATTAGCACCAAACGGTCCTGTC
>JBGSMY010000168.1:0-9737 GCA_041739975.1 Pirellulaceae bacterium | reverse complement strand
CTGTCCCAAATCTTCCTGTCCCAAATCTTCCTGTCCCAAATCTTCCTGTCCCAAATCTTCCGTCGTGAAAGTGCGTATTGCGTTAACTCCACCCTTGCTCGCAATTCCTGGCAACCGACCTGTTGCGCCCGTATCACGATGAGGGTGTTTTTCTTGGTCAAGTCGTTTTTACCGCAAAATTCCCGACAGGGCCTTATTTTTTTTCGGTCAATAATTCGGCGCTGGCGGGTTGCCATAAGATTTCAACGGGAATTTCTTGCCGCAACTTGCTAATGTGTTCGGCAACCAAGGCTTCTCGTTTTTCGGTGAGTAACTTTTCTTTGATCTCAACCTGCGCGTCGCGAAATGGTGTGAGCGAGGAATCTTGGCGTTCGATAACGCGGACGATATGAACGCCCAAGTCAGATTCGATTAGATCGCTAAGGTATCCGATCGGCAATTCAAAAAGTTTGGCCTCCAGGGTTTTATTGACCAAACTGCCTTTGAGCGTCCAGTCGTATTGCCCGCCTTTATGTGCCGTAAATCCCTGCGAACTGCGTTCGGCCACTGCTTTGAAGGTTGCCCCAAAAGCCACTTCATTACCTAATTTAACGATTTCCAAGTATGCTGCATCGCGGTCGGAAAAACGATCGAATCGAACCATGATCTCTTCCCATTTGACTTGCGCCTCATGAAAAAATTCCGGCGAATGCGATTGGTAATAATCCAACATTTCTTGATGCGAGATTTCTGGATCCATGTCCATTTTTTGAAAATTGAAGTACCGTACTAATTGATCTTCTGCCCAGCTCTGTTTGACCTGCCTCAACGAACTGCCTTTCGAACGCAACATGGCATCGTACGTGGTCACGTTATCGAGATTTGACTTCTCAAGTAATTTTGGCAGAGCCTTTTCCTCGAATTCTTGACCGGCTTGGCCTAGTAGTGAGTCCCAAGTAACATTCTCGGGCAAATTCTTGCGGGCATGTACGGCCATTAGTTTTTGGTCGACATACTTCCGCGCCGTCAAAATGTAAATCAAATTACGGCGTTCTCGCTCGCGGACATTGGCCGGCGCATTGGCCAACATCTTGTCGAGAATCTGGTTCACTTCGAGTAACATATCCGCCAAAAACAACGGTTCACCACCAACTAAAGCAACCACTTGGCTAGGCTCAAAGGTCTCGGCGGTACTTACCGGCTGGTTCGTTTGACTGACCTGAACGTTGAGCTGCGCTGGTAATGACTGCGCGCTATCAGTTGTCTGAGTATTTGGCGAGACTTTGGCGCCCGATTGAAAATAGCCATCTGAATTTGCCTTCCGCGGCTGCAAAGGAGATTGTGCGGCTGCGTTGTTAGGATAAGCAACCGACCCGGTCAAACCACAAATGAATAGGCAATTTGCCAATGACAGGAGGCTTTTTTGCCACAATGATCCCAATTGTTCACAAGTCTTAGACATCATGTCAGACTGACCTTCAATAGAAATTCGATATCGAGTTGAGGACAATAGCCGCCTATTGCTTGCCCCGCAAGATCGATTTGACCAGCGCCAATAAGCGGTTAGGGTCGATCGCAGTCGATTTAAGCGTGACGTAGGCCGTATGGTCGTCGATAATACGCAGGATCCCTCCATGTTGTTTGACTAAGTTAGAAAAATGGCGCACATCGGCAAAGCGGAATCCTAAATACCGGTCGTCAATGAACACGCTGCGAACTTGCCAAACCGCTGCTTCTAACTTTACCTCGGCCACTGCTAGCAAACGCTCGACAGGTTTGGGGCAGGGGCCAAACCGATCTCGCAGTTCAGCCGCCCACTGTTCAAGTTGGTCAAACGATTCAATTCTCGCCAGTCGCCGGTATAAATCGATTTTTTGACGGCGGTCGGGGATGTATTCGTCGGGCAAATAAGCTTCGAGCGGCAAATCGATATCAACATCGATCGACAATTTAGCTGGCTTGCGCTGCAGTTCTCGGACGGCTTTTTCTAGCAATTGGCAATACAACTCATAGCCGACCGAAGCGATGTGACCGCTTTGTTCTGTTCCCAATAAATTACCCGCGCCGCGAATCTCTAGATCACGCATGGCGATTGAAAATCCGGCGCCCATTTCGCTAAAGGTCTCGATTGCTTGCAGGCGTTTTGCGGCGTTAGGTGTTAGCGATTGCCGTGGGTCGAGCAACAAATAACAGTAGGCTTGATGTTTATAACGTCCAACCCGACCGCGCAGTTGATGTAAATCTGAGAGTCCATAGCGATTGGCTTCATCGATAAACATCGTGTTGGCGTTAGGAATATCTAAACCACTTTCGATGATTGTCGTTGCCAATAGAATATCGTACCGACCTTGTACGAATTCCGTCATAACCGTTTCCAATTCTTCTTCTGGCATTTGCCCATGGCCCACGCCAATGGTCGCTTCGGGAACAATGCGATGCAATCGATCTTTGACGATTTGAATGTCGTTAACGCGATTGTGAACGAAGTAGATCTGTCCGCCTCGATTAAGTTCGCGGAGCACAGCAAAGCGAATGAGTTCTTCATCAAAGCGAGTGACTCGGGTTTCTACCGCGAGGCGACTTTCTGGGGGCGTTTCCAAATTTGAAATATCGCGAACACCGACGAGTGACATATGCAGTGTTCTAGGGATCGGGGTGGCTGACATGGTCAGCACATCAATTGAGTGTCGAAGTTTTTTTAGTCGATCTTTATGGGCCACACCAAATCGTTGTTCTTCGTCGATAATCACCAGACCCAAATTGGCGAATTTTACGTCGGCCGAAACAACACGATGAGTTCCGATGCAAATATCGATGACACCTTGTTCCAATTGTTCAATCGTTTCGCGTTGTTGCCGCGTTGTTTGAAAACGGCTAAGGCGACCGATCCGCGCCGGAAATTCGCTCATACGTTCTTTAAAAGTGCGGAAATGTTGCTCTGCCAAGATAGTCGTGGGCACCAGAACGGCAACTTGGTAGCCGCATTCCACCGCCTTGAAAGCGGCCCGCATGGCGACCTCGGTTTTCCCATAACCCACATCGCCGCAGATCAATCGATCCATGGGACGGTGGCTTTGCATATCAAGTTTCACCGCGCGAATCGCGGTTACTTGATCTGGAGTTTCGCGATACGGAAAGGCCTGCTCAAACTCGTGCAGCCAATGGGTGTCGGTGCCGAACGAAATGCCGGTGCTGGCCGCGCGGGCGGCCTGCAATTCCAACATTTCAACCGCCATATCGGTAACGGCTTGTTCGGCGGCCTCTTTTTGCTTAACCCAGGCCTTACCGCCAATCCGGGCCAACATCGGTTTCGTTTTAGTGCCGCCAATGTATTTTTGAACTAGGTCAATCTTGGTCGCTGGAACAAAAATTCGCGTGCCGCCATGAAATTCGAGCTCAAGATGTTCCGTGTGTTGGCCGTCTTTGTCCAACATCTTAAGGCCGCGAAAACGTCCGATGCCGTGAGCCAAATGCACAATTAGGTCGCCCTCGCGAAGCGACATAAAACTGTCGATCGCTTTACCCAAACGCCGCGATTTTCCACGACGCAGTTCGCCGCGATGGAACAATTGATCGCAACCAATGACCCATTGAAATTGATTTCGCAATCGAAACGCTTGGTGCACACAGCCGACCGATAATTGCAAGTTGCCGCGCGCCGCAATTTTAGTGTTGGCAAGCAGTTCCTGAATTCGTTCTAATTCGCCTTCGACACGCGCCACGAGAAACACCGTAGTTTCTGGGTCGATTCGATCAAAGGCCGCCCGCAATCCAGAAATATCCTCGGCCTCAATCTCGACAGTCTCGGCGCCCAGACGAAAATGATTGGGCAAGGCACCCGGAGCAAATCGCTGAGCAAGCCCCACTGGAAACGGGTGAAGTTGTCGTTGAATTTCTGGCCAGCTGAAAAATTTCTTAGTATCGGCAATTCGTTGCAAATACAGATCACCGCTTTGCGCGATCTCTTCAGGTTCACATTGCAGGACAACCGTATCGGGTGGCAAGTAACTTCGAAAGCTGCAATGTTCTTGAAAGTCAGGTGACAAACAGGTTATTTCAATTTGACGAATATCAATGGTGCTGCGCTGTGTCGAGATTTCGAATTGTCGCAACGATTCGATTTGATCGTCGAAAAATTCGATTCGGACGGGTTCAATCCAATCCGGTGCAAATAGATCCATGATCCCGGCACGCAGTGAAAACTCGCCGGGTAACTCAACCGCCGTGGTGCGATGAAACCCATTTTGAACGAGCCATTCGACTAGTTCCTGTTCACCGGTCGCCAAACCGACGCTCAAGGTGCGCGAATGGCGTGCAATTGATTCCTGAGATGGAACCGGTTGCAGTAACGACTGTACGTTGGCGACAATGATTTGGGGACCATTACCGCTGGCCAACCGTTTGAGCAAGCGAATGCGGTCGCCATACTCTTGATCGACCATTACGGAATGGTTGATATTGATTGACAAAGTCGCCAACCGATCAACTTGGCCAGAGAAAAATGTAGGCAAATCGTCGTAGAGGTCGTCTTGGGACTTGAGGTCGCTGGTAATTAACAGCAATGACTTCGTTTGCCGCGCCAAGGCCGCCGCCAACAGCGCGCAGGACGAGCCCCAAACATCGTCAAAGCTCGTGGGCTCAAGGGCCCGGAGACGCGACCACGTTTGTTGAAATTCCGGAGTTCCGGCAATCGAATTAGGTAACTGCCACAGGCGTTCCGCGGCAGTTGCATGAGGCGTAACAGCCGACATAATTGACCGATTCTAGATGAATCTATTCATTTATGGCTAGGGCGTTTATCGAGTCCCCGTCCGTAAAGCCCATTGCAAAGCCAATTATTATCGGCGACCCAACGGCAAAGAACCAGAATCGTGCCCTTGAAATGGTTGTGAACAGCTACTGTCCGCTAAGATGCAGGTAAGGGAATCGTAGATTCCGCACTAGGCATTACAAGAAATCGCCCAGGTATTGTAAAGTAGCTTTGCAGTTCGGCTGGTGTGACAATAAGGGATAAAAAAACCGGGTCAACCAGGGTTAAGGGTTGAACTCACAATTCGGTTGCGAATATCATGTTAGGTACCGACTGACGGAATGACATAGCGGACGGGCTCCGCATCTTAGTTTATTTTGATGTTTTCTCGAGTGTTTTAAGGAGTTTAATGTGGCCAACGTTGCGATTGAACGATTGCCTTTCAAGGTCAAAGATATGTCCCTGGCCGATTTCGGTCGCCGCGAAATTATGCTGGCTGAAAATGAAATGCCCGGCTTGATGGCTTTGCGAAAAAAATACGGCAACAGCAAGCCACTCAAAGGCGCCCGGATCGCTGGTTGCTTGCATATGACCATTCAAACGGCTGTCTTGATTGAAACGCTGATCGAGTTGGGCGCCGAAGTAACCTGGAGCAGCTGCAATATCTTCTCGACCCAAGATCACGCGGCCGCTGCAATTGCTGCCCGCGGGATCCCGGTGTATGCCTGGAAAGGGATGACAAACGAAGAATTCGACTGGTGCATTGAACAAACGCTATTTTTCCCCAGCGGTGAGTCGCTGAATATGATCTTGGATGACGGCGGCGACTTGACGGCGATGGTTCACCAACGCTACCCAGAAATGTTGGAAAACATTCGCGGACTGTCGGAAGAAACCACAACAGGCGTTCACCGCTTGTACCAAATGCATCAACGCGGCGAATTAAAGTTGCCAGCCATTAACGTCAATGACTCGGTTACCAAGAGCAAATTCGATAATTTGTATGGATGCCGAGAATCATTGGCTGACGGAATCAAACGGGCCACCGATGTGATGCTCGCTGGCAAAGTCGTTGTAGTCTGCGGCTATGGCGATGTGGGCAAAGGTTGTGCTCATTCGATGCAACGCTACGGTGCTCGAGTGATTGTTACGGAAATCGACCCCATCAATGCTTTACAAGCTGCGATGGAAGGATTCCAAGTTACGACCTTGGAAGACGTTGCTCACCTTGGAAATATCTTCGTGACCGCCACCGGTAATGTCGATGTGATTACCGGCGAACATATCGAAAAAATGCCAAATGACGCGATTATTTGCAACATCGGTCACTTTGATAACGAAATCGATGTCGCTTGGTTGGAAAAACAAGTTTCTTCTGGAAAAGTGACGAAACAAGAAATCAAGCCGCAAGTTGATCGTTATACCTTTGGGTCGACCAAACGTTCGATTCTGTTATTAGCCGAAGGCCGCTTAGTCAATTTGGGTTGTGCTACCGGACACCCATCGTTCGTAATGAGTAACTCATTTACTAACCAAGTGATGGCTCAAATCAGTTTGTGGACTGAAACTGAGAAATACGAAGTTGGTGTCCACGTATTACCCAAACATCTGGACGAAGAAGTGGCTCGGTTGCACTTGGAACAAATCGGAGTCAAATTAACTAAGTTGAACGATAAGCAAGCCGAATATTTAGGCGTTTCGGTCAATGGACCTTATAAACCCGAACATTATCGGTACTAAGAGACGGTTTCTTTCAAAGTCGGAATCATTGTTCGCAGACTGAAAATTAAATCGAATTATAGAGGGGCGAATACCAATATTGGTTTTCGCTCTTTTTTTGTGCAAATTCTAAATAGTTCGTGCCGCGGTAATTTCCGTTTCGGCAAATCTCGCTCTAACCCACCCAGCGGTGTTTTTAGTTAACTCAAATCACCCTTGGTTTTACCAGCGGTGTTTTCTATTTTGTTGAACGCAGACTGCGCAAAGCGATTTCAGACGGCGCAAAGCGATTTTAGACGGCGCAAAACGATTTCAGACGGCGCAAAGGGATTTCAGAAGTCGCAACGCGATTGCGAACGATCGCTCTGCCCTATTCTGCTTTTAATCCCGCTCGGCCTTTGCAGCCGTGCTTTTTGGTTTTGCACGACGTGAACGGCGCACAAAGATTGAGGACAATCGTTCTACGTTGTACTACAAACTATCTCGACTGATTGGCCGGCGTCGCTTTCGATTTTGCACACCATTTTCGACGTGTTTTAGTCGCGGTCTGGCGTGATCACCCAATTTTTGTCGAACTTGCATTTCAACCAACGATCGGCGACTTCGTTCATTTCCCGGTCAAGATTTACTTTGAGCTCAGCAAAACGCAATTCATTGCGTTGACGACCCAATTGCAAATACAACATGCCGGTGCTGACCTCGTGATCTTTGGCCGGTTGTGGAATTGTGCCATTTACCAAGACACCAGTGAGTCGGGCGTAGACACAACTCATCATGAACAATTCGGTGGCGATGTCACCCAATCGACCTTGGACCGCTTGTTGATCCATAATGCCTTCGCGATGTTTAATCAGAGCCATTTCGCAGGCCCAGCCAAAACGACCAATTTGTTTGGACAGTGCGCGAGCGTGGAACCGCAGATGCTCGTGCTTAATTGGAATCGACGGGCTGGTGCGGATTAGTTTGTAAGCTGTCCATGGGCTTTTTGAAACGCCTTCTAGCTCTTTAACCAAATTCCGTAAACCGACCATCGCGATAAAGCAACGCAGAACGTCATTGGCACCTTCGCCGATCATATTCAAACGAGCGTCGCGCATGAGTCGTTCGAAAGGTTGATCGGTAAAAAATCCGGCGCCACCCCAAATTTGCAGGGCATCGTTAGTGATTCGCCACAATTGATCGCTGGCGAAAACTTTGATCATTGCTGTCTCAATCATGTAGTCTTCGGCACCGCTATCGATCAACGCAGCCGTGTGATATGTCGCACTTTCCATGGCATACGTATCGGCCGCACCTTCGGCGATTTTACGCTTGACGAGCTCAAACTCACCCAAAGTTTTGGAGAATTGCCGCCGTGTATTGGCCCGATAGACCATTCGTTCCAAACAGAATTTCGCGGCTCCCGTGCAACTGGCGCCAAAAGTAGTTCGACCAAAATCGAGAACGGTCAATGCCAGCCGCAACCCTTTGCCAAGTTGCCCCAAAATGTTTTCTTTGGGAACTCGCATATTCGTGAATTTCAATCGGCCGGTTGCTGTACCGCGAATACCGACCTTTTCCATCCGTTCCTCGACAACTTCAAACCCGGGCATATCCGGAGTCACTAAAAAAGCAGTGATTTTGCCATCCGGATCACTAGCGTCAGGCGTTCGTGCCATCAACGTCAAGCAATCGGCGATGCCACCGTTGGTGATCCAACGTTTATCGCCATTGATGATATACGCTGAACCGTCTTCGGTCGGAGTTGCACGTGTGCGCACGTTGGCCGCATCGGAACCTGCTTCCGGTTCGGTCAATGCAAAAGCGGCAATCTTGTCGCCGGCGGCCAAGGGCTTCATCCAGCGTTCGCGCTGTGGCTCGGTACCAAATAATTCGAGTGCCCGCAAACCAATGCTATGGTGGGCGTTGACAAAAACGGCGGTTGAAGCACAGTGTCCACCGATGACTTCCATCACGCGGCAGTAATTGAACTGCGACAATCCTTGGCCGCCGTAAGCAGGATTCACGGTCATTCCTAGAACGCCGATATCGCCAAGCCCTTTGATAACCGAATTGGGGATGGATGCATCGCGATCGATCTTATCGGGATCGATGTTTTCGCGACAAAATTTCTTTACTCGCGTGATGGCTTCGTCGCCAATTTGCAATTGTTCCCCTTTGAGTTCTGGGAAGGGAAACACCGACTCCGAGCGAAATCGACCAAAATAAAGTTCTTTTGCAAAACCTTCTTTTTCTGGGCCGGAGAACAACAATTCTTCGGCTTGAGCAATCTGCTTTTTTTGCAGGTCAGTTAGTGTGGCCGACATAATTACCTTTAATGATTAATGGACTTTGAACGCGGTTTGACTGCCGCGACGCAATTATGATTCAAAGCAACCGCATCGCCCATTGCAGCCGAAACGCGACGCGCGTTAGCTGTTCGGAGCAGATTTCGCAACATTCCGTCGATTTCCCTCATAGCCGAATTTTCACTTTACAATCCGACGACGGATTGAGCGAAACGCTTTGGTTTGGCAAAATGCCAACCACGCAGCTCAAGACCATGAATACTTGGTTTCGGTACCATTCTAGTTGCAACCCCCAGCATTATCAATATTTTTGCAGGTAACGCAACTCACAACGAGTTAACCTCGCTGAGGTTAGGGCATCGTCCGAACCGACTGGGCCAAATTATCGGAATAACCGGTGCCCTAGTAATCACTTTGGCTCCGCTCAATTAACCGATTTTCCAGTATCATTTTAACGATTCAATATTCAGAAAGGCGCATCCGATGGCTGGTGCATATTTGATTTCCGGTGCCCGTACTCCAATTGGGGCCTATTTGGGCAGCTTTGCCAGTTTGTCGGCGACGGATTTAGGCGCAGTGGCCGTTAAAGCGGCCTGGGAACGCAGTGGTTTGTCCGCTGATCAAATTGACGAAGTGATTATGGGCAACGTGGTCACTGCCGGCGTCGGCCAAGCTCCAGCCCGACAAGCCGCATTAAAAGCCGGATTGCCGGCAACGATTGCTGCCGTGACCGTCAACAAAGTCTGTGGCTCTGGGCTAAAAGCCGTGATGTTGGCCAGCCAAGCCATTCGCTGCGGCGACGCTCAGGCAATCGTCGCCGGCGGGATGGAAAACATGTCGGCGGCCCCCCACTTGGTTTACGGCATGCGCAGCGGGATTAAATTGGGTGACGGAAAACTAATCGATGCCATGGTTTTTGACGGACTGACTTGCGGCTTTGAAGGTTGCCACATGGGCATGCACGCCGAACATATCGCCAAGAGATTTAATGTAACTCGCGA
>JBGSMY010000266.1:0-5762 GCA_041739975.1 Pirellulaceae bacterium | reverse complement strand
ATGAAAACTTGAATTTGGACAAAGATCGTGGGGTCCTTCAAGTGACTGCCACTCGTAGCGATATCAATTTTCAACGAGGGCTGGATCGTGGCGAGTATCTTGGCATACCGCTGAGTCAACTTGGATTCACAGGCGACGAAGATTTTGAAATTCGCATGCAAGTGCTCGATACGCCTAATCTCGAAGGGTATGGGCAATACGGGATCTATGTGGCCGATGATACGAAACATTGTATCCGAGGCGGTGTTATTCGCTGGACGGACCCCCAAGAATACACACAATTTTTGGTCAATACGGCCGATGGACGCGATCACGACGCTAATCAGCTAGGATATATCTCTCCCGGCAGTGATGTCGAGATTTGCTTTCGACGAATCGAGGGGAAATTTTCATTGGAAGTTCGAGACTTGACGAATGAAAACTCAAACACGTTGCAAATACGACACCCCGCGTTTCTCGATCAGTGCGACGATTTTCAAGTCGGGATTTTTGTCTCTAATCCATTTTACGATCAACATGCGACCGTCACCTTTGATTCGATTAGCGTGACAGTTTGGCGAGAATTGCAACCAGAACCGCAATAATGCGTTAAGGTGAATTTTTCGGTAATCGGTATTTTTAAGAAAACTAAAGACCTAATAAAAAGTATTTTTGCCATGAAGGTTTCTCAGTTGGCCTGGAGTTTGATTTTGGCGATTGTCGGCTGCGGTTCGTTTGCCGAATCGTCGCGGGCAAGCGTTCAAGAAAAAGTGGAAGAACAAAAACTCGAGTTCTCCGAAGATGATATTCGCTTTTTTGTCGAACGCGTACAACCAATTCTCAAACAAAACTGTCTCGAATGTCACGGCGACAACCCCGACGAACTAGGCGGTGGACTAGCTTTGATTTCGCGTCGGGCCATTCTGAATGGCGGCGACTCTGGTGGTGCAGTTGACCTTGAACACCCAGGCGAAAGCATTTTGGTGGACGCCATCAATTACGGCTCTTATGAAATGCCTCCGGACGGCAAACTGAAAAAGGAAGAAATCGAAATAATCACCGAATGGGTTCGCAAAGGCATGCCCTGGCCGGCCGGTGATGCCGAAAAAGAACTCGAACGCAAAAGCCACGCGGTCCCTGCGGTCAATGCCGAAACAAAAGCGTTTTGGTCATTCCAGCCCGTCACCGTTGTCGATCCACCTCAAGTCAAACAACTCGATTGGTCTCGCAATGAGATCGATCGCTATATTCTGAGCTCGCTGGAAAGTGCGGGACTCAAGCCAGCGGCTCCGGCAGCGCGTGCGGATTTAATCCGTCGGGCGTATTACGATTTAATCGGATTGCCACCGACTCGGGCACAAGTTGATGCGTTTGTTAACGATACCCGCGCTGACGCTTGGCCGCGCCTGATCGATGAATTGTTGGCCTCGCCCCATTACGGTGAAAAATGGGCCCGACATTGGCTGGATGTCGTGCGTTACGCCGAGTCCAATAGTTTTGAACGCGATGGTACCAAGCCTTTCATATGGCGCTATCGCGACTATGTCATTCGATCTTTTAACGACGACAAACCATACGATCAGTTCTTAACCGAACAACTTGCCGGTGATGAATTCGAAAACCCCAGCAATGACGCGATCATCGCCACCGGTTATTATCGATTGGGGCAATGGGACGATGAACCGGCCGATCCCAAACAAGCTTTATATGACGACCTGGACGACATTCTGGCCACCACCACACAATCCATGATTGGGCTGACGGTTAATTGCGCCCGGTGTCACGATCACAAGATCGACCCGATCCCACAGACCGACTACTACCAGATGTTGGCGTTCTTTCGCAACGTTCGCCGGTATGGGGAACGCTCCCATGAATCGGTCGAACGGGCCTCGACGACGACCGTTGAAAAATTAGTGCCGCCTTCGGCTGAAGAAGTTCAAGAATACGAGAAGAAATTGGCCGATGCTTTGCAGCGAAAACAAGAAATCGTCGATCTCGTCAAAGGCGATTTTGAACCAGTCGAACACGAAGAGTTTCAGTACGAACGAAACCACGAACGACTTGTCCATAAGCGAATTCAAAAAGGTGTCATTACCCAAAAACAATTCGATCAATTTTGGCATGGACACCACGACGCGATGCGATTGCGCGACAACCCGCCAACTTCGGAGCGTGTATTGTGCGTTACGGAGTCTGGAGCCAAAGTCCCAGAGACCAAACTTTTGGTCCGCGGCAATCCGCATGTCGAGGGCGACACGGTGGAGCCGCAATTTGTCTCGGTTCTGTCACCTCCCCAGCCCGAAATCGCTCTTCCCAGCCACGGGAAATCGAGTGGACGCCGTTTGGCATTGGCCAAATGGATTACCAGCAAAAATCATCCATTGACTGCTCGCGTAATGGTCAACCGCCTGTGGCAATATCACTTTGGGCGTGGAATTGTGCGTTCATCCAACGATTTTGGGTTTCAAGGCGAACGGCCTACTCACCCTCAATTGTTGGACTATTTAGCCCAACGTCTGATGGATGGCGATTGGAAGCTTAAAGACATGCATCGTGAGATCATGCTAAGCAACACTTATCAAATGAGCAATGAGTTTAATGAACAAGCATACGCCCAAGATCCGCTGAACAATTTGTTTTGGCGTTTTGATATGCGTCGTCTGACCGCCGAAGAATTGCGAGATTCCATGTTGGCCGTCAACGGTCGGTTGAATCGTGACGCGATGTATGGCCCCTCGGTTTTTGTCAAACTATCGGACGAAGTGTTGGCGGGTCAATCGATTCCCGGTGATGGTTGGGGCAATAGCTCGCCAGAGGATCAATTGCGTCGCAGTATTTACATCCATGTCAAACGGTCTCTAAGAGTTCCGATATTGTCCAATTTCGATGCGGCCGATACTGACGCGACTTGCCCGGTGCGTTTTAATACGACGCAGCCCACTCAAGCGCTGGGGTTGCTGAACGGTCAATTCTCAAATTCAGAGGCGGCAGAATTTTCCAAACTGATTGCCAGTGAACGCGCAGATCTCCGTGATCAAGTCATCGGTGTGCTGGAGCGGGTTACACAAAATAGTCCTCGGCCTGAAGATGTCGAAGACGGCGTTACCTTGGTGCAAAAATGGCGAGAATCGGGGCTGTCCAATGAACAATCGCTCCAGTTCTATTGCCTGTTAGCATTTAACCTCAATGAATTTGTTTTCGTCCGCTAGCCGTTTGCTGCTAGAGCGCGATTGCTCTCGAGCAAACAAGTGTTGGGACGTTTTAATCAACTCGCAAACAAAGAATAATATTAAATAGGTCGAATCAAAAATGAATAAACCCAGAAATTTTTGCAACCGCACCCGTCGCGAATTCATTTGGCAAACGGGCGGTTCGTTCACGGGATTGGCATTGGCCGGGATGTTGGATCAATCGTTTTTTGCTCAGCAAACGGTTGCGGCCGATGACACCACGCCTTGGGAAAACCCGTTGCGCGCCAAGCCACCACATTATCAGGCCAAGGCCAAGTCGGTAATCTTTTTGTTTATGTATGGTGGCCCTAGCCATATCGATACATTTGACTATAAGCCGACGATGTATGGCATGGACAACAAGACGGTGGAAGTAAAAACGCACGGTCGCGGCGGTCATCGCAATGTCGGTCGCATTGTTGAACCGCGTTGGAACTTTAAACAATACGGCGAGTGTGGGAAATGGGTTTCGGATTTGTTTCCAAACGTCGGCAAATACGTGGACGATATCGCTTTTATCCATTCGATGACCGTGGATAGTCCGATTCACGGCTCGGCTATGTTGCAAATGAACTCGGGGAAAATTTTAAGTGGTGGCCCGTGTTTAGGTTCTTGGGTGAATTATGGACTCGGTACCGAAAACGAAAACCTTCCGGGCTTCGTCGTGATGCTCGACAAAAAGGGTGGTCCGATCAGCGGTGCAAAAAATTGGAGTAGCGGGTACATGCCGGCATCTTATCAAGGCACGGTGGTCCGCAGCAGCGGCACGCCGATTCTCGATCTGACTCGTCCCGCCGAAATGCCCGATGTTGTGCAGCGGCAATTGCTCGATCAATTGCGTCGCAACAATGAACGTCATGCAGCCGTGAATCCTGGCAATCCTGATCTGATGGCTCGCATCGCGAGTTATGAACTGGCCTATAAAATGCAATCGACTGCTCCGGATGCGGTGGAGTTGGCAGATGAAACCGAAGCAACCAAAGAGTTGTATGGATTGAACGATCCGCGGAGTGAATATTTTGGCCGTCAGTTGTTGATGGCACGGCGGCTGGTGGAACGTGGGGTGCGATTTGTCCAAGTGTATTCGGGTGGCAATCACAACGATGCCAATTGGGATGCCCACGGCGATCTCAAAGCGAATCACGATCTTCACGCTGGCGAGACCGACAAACCGATCGCCGGATTACTGCAAGACCTGAAGGACCGCGGCTTGTTGGACGAGACGTTAATTGTTTGGGGTGGCGAATTCGGACGACAACCGACTGCGGAGTATGAAAAGGGCACGGGGCGCGATCACAATGCTTATGGGTTTACCATGTGGCTTGCCGGTGGCGGTATCAAAGGTGGAATCAGTTATGGGCAAACCGACGAACT
The DNA here is from genome assembly GCA_041739975.1 of Pirellulaceae bacterium. Taxonomy (GTDB): domain Bacteria; phylum Planctomycetota; class Planctomycetia; order Pirellulales; family Pirellulaceae; genus BJ22. The sequence continues at coordinate 1,176 of JBGSMY010000266.1, read as the reverse complement.
TGGCGCCCAAGCGGTTGAGAATCGGATGCACGTCAAACGTGTGCACGCGACAGTTTTGCATCAATTGGGACTTGATCCCAACCGTCTTACTTATTTCTTTGGCGGCCTCGATCAAAAACTGGTTGGCACCGAGGGCGCTAAGCCGATTATGGAACTGATTGCCTAAGCGAGTGGGGCTTTTCCGCTCGATATTTGTTTTTGGTGTAATGCCAAAGCCTGTTTCCGAAAGGCATCTGGCATTGTTTGTAAGGGAAACCTGGGTGCTTATTTGGGTGCTCATTCCCGCGGGGGGCGTTTACATATGCCCCTGGGCTTCGCGCGAAATTTCGTGCGACCCAACCAAATACATAGGGGCTTGTCCCCGAAATCAAATACATTAGGTGCTTGCGCCCGAAATCAAATACATAGGGGCTTGCCCCCGAAATCAAATACATAGGGGCTTGCCCCCGCGATCATTCTGTTTTTCACTACACGAGGGGCTTGCCAAAAATCGCGCTCCAAAAAAACCTCCCCGCCCCTCTTCCGAATACATAGGGGCTTGCCCCCGCGATCCTTCTGCTTTTCACTACACTAGGGGCTTGGCAAAAATCACGCTCCAAAAAAACCTCCCCGCCCCTCTTTCAAATACATAGGGGCTTGCCCCCGCGATCCTTCTGCTTTTCACTACACTAGGGGCTTGCCAAAAATCGCGCTCCAAAAAAACCTCCCCGCCCCACTTCCGAATACATAGGGGCTTGTCCCCGCGATCCTTCTGTTTTTCACTACACCAGGGGCTCGCCCCAAATCACGCTCCAGAAAAACCTCCCCGCCCCTCTTCCAAATACATAGGGGCTCGTCCCCGCGATCCTTCTGCTTTTCACTACACTAGGGGCTTGACAAAAATCGCGCCCAAAAATCCTTCCCGACTCCTCTTCCAAATACATAGGGGCTTGCCCCCGCGATCCTTCTGCTTTTCACTACACTAGGGGCTTGGCAAAAATCACGCTCCAAAAAAACCTTTCCGCCCCTCTTCCAAATACATAGGGGCTTGTCCCCGCGATCTTTCTGCTTTCAACTACATCAAAGCACTTCAAAAATAATTTAATCGCGCCTCATCCAATACATAGGGGCTTGTCCCCGCGATCTTTCTGCTTTCAACTACATCAAAGCACTTCAAAAATAATTTAATCGCGCCTC
>JBGSMY010000260.1:0-4833 GCA_041739975.1 Pirellulaceae bacterium | reverse complement strand
TCGCTTCCAATACCAAAGCATTTGTGACGGCCAGTTTGGCGGTGCTTGTGGAACAAGGCAAACTGCGTTGGGACGATCCGGTTTCGAATTATTTGCCCGAGCTCAAATTGGCGGATCCGGTGGCAACGCAATTGTTGACCGTGCGAGATTTGGTTTGCCATCGCAGTGGCTTGGCCACATTTAGCGGTGACCTGTTGTGGTACGACACGACTTATGGACCGAGCGAAATTTTGCAACGGGCGAAATACTTACCCCCAGTCGCTAGTTTTCGCAGCAAATACGGTTATCAAAATTTGATGTTTATCGCCGCTGGCCAAATTGTACAGCGGGTTTCGGAAATGCCTTGTTCGGAATTTATTCGCAGGCATTTTTTAGTACCGCTGGAAATGCAGCGAACGACCACCAGCATTACTCAATTTCGTGACGAAAATGTCGCTTCGCCCCACAATGCTTCCGGTGGAACGTTGCGGATATTGGCACACGGCAATGTTGACAATAGTTGGGGCGCTTGTGGACTGAACTCATCGGTTGCCGATTTGAGTCGCTGGTTGACAATGCATCTCAATCGGGGAACTTATCAGGGGCAAACAATCCTCTCACCAACTCAGCAGTGGGAACTTTGGCAGCCTAATATTTTCAATCCGATTTCCGAAGAAGCATCGCGGATCAATCCATCGCGGCATTTTGTCGGGTACGGATTAGGGTGGGTGCTATGGGACTTTCATGGTCGCAAATTGGTAGGGCACAGTGGGGGTTTGGATGGCATGATCTCACAAATTGCGATGGTACCGGAGGAGCGACTAGGCGTTATCGTCCTGACAAATAGCGAGTCGCCGGTTGCCACCATTTTGCGAGATAGCATTTTGGAAATCTTGCTAAAAGTCGAACAGCCAACAGATTGGCAGGCATTTTACCGACAACGACAGGCGGCGGGCGAGCAAGCAGCGGCCGCTCGGATTCAACAAATTGATGCGGCCCGGGTTGCCGATGCGCCGACTACTCTGGCGCTGGTGGATTATTGTGGCACGTATCGCTGTCCGATGTACGGCGATGTCGTGGTTGAACAAATCGACGGCAAGTTAGTAATGCGAATGATACCTTCGCCAAACTTGGTCGCCGATCTGGAGCCTTGGCATTTCAATTGTTTCGAGATTCGTTGGCGGCCTAGCGTCAAATATAATTTTCCCAGAGGCTTTGTCAATTTTACAATTAATGCCCAGGGCGCAACGGAACAGCTAAAGATTGATCAACCCAACGATGACTTTTGGTTTTACGAACTCAACCTTAGTCGCATCCCGCCAAAGTGATTTTTATTCGTAATAAAACCACAACGGAATGGGAAACAGCCAAGTTAATCCGTCGCGGAGTCGATCTCGCCAATTCTCCCAGTTGTGTCCATCGCGCGATTCAACCAGCTTTGCATCGATATGATGTTGTTGCAACAAAGGTAACAATGAGCGGTTTTCGTAGATCAAGCTTTCATATACTCCGCAACTCATAAACATTCGTTTGCATGGCGAATTGACTTGATCTCGGAATTGGTTCATGAATTCAACAACCGGGTCAAAAACTCGTCCGCGTTGGTGTTGTCCGATATCCGTAAAGGCAAACGAGCCGGATTGAGTAAAAAGCATGTCAAACGTATGCGGGTAATACCAAGCAGTTGACAGCGAGGCGACGCCACCAAAGCTGGCGCCCATCAAACAGCGGGCGCCAGGTTCATTGATGACTGGGTATCGTTTTTCGATCGCTGGTAGCAGGTCTTCAACGACAAACGCAGCGTGTCGGCGATCACCGGCGTATTCGCGCAATCGATCGTGAGGATTCAACAGCACGACAACTAAAGGTGGAATTTCGAGGCGATGTGTTAAATTGTCAAGTGTTGCACCGAGCCTTGAAAATCGCATGTAGTCATCGCCATCGTGAACCATTAACAATCGATGACGGCGATTGGGTCGATATTTCGAAGGCAAATAAACGCGAATATCGCGTTGCCCATGAAATGCTTTGCTAGGTAACGACCAAGACTCGAGACGCCCAGCCGGAACTTGAGAATCGACAAAGCTCCATTCGGGTTCTTCATAACCGCTGACTTGGACGACAGAATTGCCACCAAATGGGTCGTGCGCGACTCGCGGATTCAAAGGGTCATGCAGCCAAGATTCGTGTCCGCCGCGTTGGACGCCGATTTTGTATTCGATTCGCGAGCGCCCAGGCAGATTCATGGTTAGCTGCCACCACTCAGTATTGGGCAACGGAGAGAACGGAATGCGGGAGGAAAGTCCGAATACCCAATGTTGTAAAAATACATTATCCGCACCGCCCCGATAAAGAAACGTCACACGTTTCCCGTCGACATGCGGGACTAGTTTGCCGGCGAGCAATTGTTCGATCGCGGCATTGCCTTCCACGGCGGCTCGTTCGAGTTCTGGCCATACTTGTTTCATACCAAACGGAACTCCCCCACTCGACCGTCAACCTGCAGGCATTGCACATGTTCGCTGCGAACCAAACGTTCGGACGACCATTCCAGCCAAGAATTTTGATCGAGAGCTAAACACAAATCATCGCCGAAGCGTCGCGCCAACAGTGCAATTTCTACGCGACTTTTAAGGTTCAATCGTTCGCGACAGCGGGGAAAAACAAGCAGTCCTCGGTACCACCGCATCCCTGACCGTGATAATTCGGTATCACCCATTCCATGGGGTGGAAAATGATGAAAGAACACGGCCTTTTCACCAAGTGCCATCGCTCCACCCGACCAGGCAATAACGGGCACTTGAGCATGTCGCAATAATCGACATAAGTTGAGCCGGTTGAGGAGCACTCCCAAATGACCGCCAGCGATCAATAACGCTCGGCAATTTTGCAAACGTTCCAATACTCGCATCCGGTATTGACGCACACTGGGACGTTGCCATGGATCGATTATTTTGTCGTATTTGCGAATGACATCCGTCACGAGTTGCAAGTATTCATGGTCAACTTGCTGCAATTGATGGAATGTGGCTTGTGTCGGTATTAAAACATCCTCACCGGCAAATTCACGACTCAAAAGTTCGCGGGTAATTGCCAACAAGTGGTACATTTGGACTTTATTGACTTCACGTAAACGACGCAATTCGTCTTGGCGTTGGCGCAATAAACGAATGACTTCAGGATCCTCGGCAAATAAGCGTTCGGCCAAATCGAACAATTGTGCATTGACCACGGTGCGACCAGTAGATTCCCGAACCCACAAATCGTCGTCTTCATCTTCTTCCCAACCGGCCGAGACCAGGCCAATGGGGCCGTCGATTTTCCAATGATCGAGAGCTTCGCGCAGGCGAGAGTGGGGTTGCTGTTGACCGAGCAACAAACATGGTTGAGTGAATTTTGGATTGCGTTCTGGAATCATCGCCTGTTCTCGCACAGTTTCACGGCCCCGTCGAACGACATTTGCGGGGTTGAAACAAAACATAGGGTGGCCATCCTTGGATGGCTCGCCGCCAAGTCCGAATGTAACGTTTTCCCTGCGTTTGGGGTATGGCACCGCGCATTAAACGAGGCGGCCAAATGTCTGCCGCCGCGATGTACAAACGGAGATTCATTCCATTTTGTGCCGAACAGCCCGGTGGGAGATTCGTAAACAAAATGGGGCAGAGAAGGGGTAACAAAATACTAATCGAATCGGTTTTCACGGTACGTTGTTGGTTTCTGCCGTATGGGGCATAATAGGTGGTTTGATTCGGACGAACCATCGAACGGATGTTGTCGAGTATCCATGGATCCACTTCGATTTACCATTATCGTGTTGCCCTTTGCAGTTTATTTGGTCATGTTGGCCATGTTGAACTTGCGACAACGCCCGTTTATCACGACGGGATCGCGCGATACGGCGGCTTTGGGAATCGGCATAGCCGGCCTAGTGGCCGTGGGGCCGATGGCATTGTTTTTTCCAGAAGCGGCGGCCATCCGGTTTGGGGCGTATGTTTGGTTAATCATGTTGATTTTCTATGGGTTGTGTGTTTCCCTCATCGTGCTGTTAATGCGTCCACGTTTGGTGGTTTACAATACGACGCTGGAGCAGCTGCGGCCATTGATTACAGAAATCGCCAATCGCATGGATTCCAAAAGCCGATGGACGGCCGACAGTATGATCATTCCCAATCGCCAGATTCATTTTCATCTTGAATCAACCGATTGGATGAACAATGTTCAAATCATTTCCACTGGAAATCGGCAAAGTTACGAGGGTTGGCGAGAGCTGGAGTTAAGCCTGAAACAGGCTTCGGCCACCGTTCGCGTACAACCGAACGTTATGGGCTTGGCGTTTGTGACTCTGGCTGTGGCGTTGGTCGCAATCGCATTAGGATGGATGTATTGGGATCAACCGGGCGTGCAGGTGGCATTGGATGAAATCCTTAAGCGATAAGAACGGTAGGTTAAGCATGATTTCTCAATTCCAACTTTTCCAACTTTGTGCGATCGCGCGGACGATTTGCAATGGTTTAATTTTGTTTTTTTGCATTGTTACGGCTAAGTGCGAGTTAGCAGTAGCTCAAGAAGCGGCACAGGCTGCTGAAAACCAACGCTTTGCTTGGAGATTTGAACCGGGCGATCAGTTTCGAATTGTTTTGACTGAAAAATCCGTTGTCCGAGCGACCTGCAATACACTGGTTGATCTCAACGAAACGGAATTGACCATGACGATGACTTGGCAAGTCCAATCGGTTACCGATGGGGTCGCCGATTTGCTGCAGACGGTTGATCGCGTCGAAATGTTGCTGAATACTCGTACCGATGACAATACCAACCAAGTCAAATACGATACCGATAATCCTCAACTTCCAG
>JBGSMY010000244.1:0-2823 GCA_041739975.1 Pirellulaceae bacterium | reverse complement strand
CCACTCTGCGCTCCAGTGAACAATTTTGGGACCAACCGCTGGTATCTGAAAACCGCGATGTCTATCGGGGCGAATATTTAGCGTGGTTGATGTTTCAAAACGCCGGAAATACGGATGGGCAAAACGACGAGCGAACGTTTTTGGAACGGGCGCAGGCCACGATGGCAGCGCGATACAGCGAGGGGTATCTCAAAGGTGTGCATGATCACGATGCGGCCATACTGGCTGAACAACTGACTGCGCTACATAGTCGTTTAGGAATTTTGCGATGCCCAGCGCGTGAACGCGCTTTTGCTAATTGCGGCTGGGCAGTGATCGAACGCAATCGACCGGAGGTCTCACAATTAATCCGCGATCAAATTGCTGTTGCTCACGAAGGTTTGGAATGGTTTGAGTTGGAGGTTGGACGGGAATCGTTGTTGGCAACTATCGAAAAAGAATTGCAATGGGCCCGTCAAGATTTGCGATGGGAAGCGGGAGAATGTTTGGCCGCCGCTGAGTTTTTGTATGAACAGTTATTGCGGCGAACGGATGTCGCCGATCAAAGAGCGTTGCGAACTGCGCGTGAATTTTGGGAGGCATTGCAGCAACGACCTCAATGGACCCAGCGCGAACAAGACCTCAACCGATTGCCGGCATCGGCCGTTTGGCCAACTTACCTCGGCTGGGTAACGGCTTTTTGCCAACAGCGGCGAATGGACTGCAGTTCGGATCAATTGCTCGAATCCGCGAGTCTAGTCTTTGATCGCAGTGTCGAACGACGGACTGGATTGGTCGGCGAATCGTCCATCGAAATCGAAAACCTTTTAGGCGACCATCCACGTCTGCAATCCAAACCATATCGCTTGGAATACGGAGAGTTTGTGGGCCGATTGCGTGAATTTGAGAGAGCCATTGTGCCACGGTTTCTCGAGTATCAACATGCTAAAGCCAGTTGTTTGCAAAAAAGACGCGATGAACTGCGACTGGACGAGTTCAAACCCAAAGTATTGACTTCGTTTGTGAGGAATCGGCTGATTGATCAAGTCTATTTGCCATTGATTGGCAATAATTTAGCGAAACAAATCGGCGCTGCCGGGGAACAAAAACGAACTGATTTAATGGGTTTGTTATTGGTGATTTCACCTCCCGGATACGGCAAGACCACGTTAATGGAGTATGTGGCGAATCGACTAGGGCTGACATTTGTAAAAATCAACGGTCCGGCATTAGGACACCGCGTGACTTCTCTGGATCCCAACGAAGCACCGAATGCCAGTGCCCGCGAAGAAATCTTGCGACTGAACCTCGCCCTAGAAATGGGTGATAACGTGATGATCTACATCGATGATATCCAACATACGCATTCCGAGTTCTTGCAAAAATTCATTTCGTTATGTGATGCTCAACGAAAAATTGAAGGCGTTTTTCGTGGGCAACCGCGGACGTATGATCTTCGCGGTCGCAAAGTCTGCGTCGTCATGGCAGGCAATCCTTATACAGAAAGTGGTGAGAAGTTTCAGATTCCGGATATGTTGGCCAACCGCGCAGACACGTATAATCTGGGCGACGTGATTGGCGGCAATCAGTCGTTGTTTGAATTGAGTTATTTGGAAAACTGTGTCACGTCGAACGCTGCGTTGGCTCGATTAGTAAATCGCGGCTGGGATGATTTCTATTCAATCGTCACGACGGCTGAAGGTGATTCCTCACAAGAGTTGTCGTTAGCGGGAAATTATTCGATCGAAGAGATCAATGAGTTTGTGGCCATTGTGCGAAAACTGTTGCGCGTTCGCGACCAGTTGTTGCGAGTAAACCGCCAATACATCGATTCGGCCGCGCAGGCAGACGCCTATCGGACCGAACCGCGGTTTCAATTGCAAGGGTCATACCGCGACATGAACAAACTGGCTGAGCGAATTGTAGCGGTTATGAATGACAGTGAGCTCGCCCTGTTGCTTCAATCGCACTATGAAAATCAAGCGCAAACGTTAACCTCGGGCGCGGAATCGAATTTGCTTAAATTGTTGGAACTCACGGACCGTTTGCAAGGCGAAAAACTTGAGCGTTGGCAGGACATTAAACGCACCTTTCAACGCAACCAAGTCCTTGGCGGCGTCGATCAAAATGATGCTGCCGGAAAACTGATCGCACAATTAGCGCTCGTATCGGAAAACCTGACGCAGATTGGCAAGGCCGTAGAAAAAGGTGCTCGTTTGGTGGGCCAATCTCCAACGCCTTCAGAATTCGAGAACACTTTGCATACGGCTACCTTGGCCGAGTTAGGAAATACGGTTGCGGAATTGGCCAAGCTCAACCAGACTTTTCAAGGAGTGCATACGCTGGTCGACCAATTTGCCACGCGAGAAGCAGTCAGTGCTCAGCAAAAAATACAGATCATCAACCGGATACCACGAGCTTTTTTAGACGTAATTCGCCATCAATTTGAAGTTCTTGAACGTTGGATCGATCCGCTGCAAGCCATCAGCAAACTGATGCCCGGTGGCGAGGCGCTCTTGCGGAACGCCAAAATCTCCCGCGAAACGTACCGACAAATCGTGGCGCAATTGGAAAGCCGAGTTGCCGATGACGCCGACGATGTAATTGCCGAGCCTTAACCGATGTATTGAGGACGTTCGATTGCAATTGCCGACTTTTCACCAATAAACACCGATACAGGACGTTTGGCTAAATATTTTGCGAAGGCGCTGCCAAACAGATTATTGGAATCACACTGAAATGTCGCTTGTGCTGCATCCCACAACGACCAAGGCGTGGCTTTTACATGATATTCGAGCGTTCGACCATTGGATGATACATAGCGATACTCTTTATTTAATATAA
>JBGSMY010000211.1:0-17467 GCA_041739975.1 Pirellulaceae bacterium | reverse complement strand
TCGTGGTTTAAGCCGTTCGCGAGCCGAAGTCGGCCTGCTGGTAATGGCGCAAAACCTGTTGAATCTAAATCGCCTCGGACGAATCGCAGAAACATCCGAAAAACAAGCCGATTAAAGCTGGACGATCTCCAAGCCATTGGGTATTCGCACGGCCGCGCGGCGCAGAAGATTTTGGGGGACACGCTTGTGTAGTGAAAAGCACAACGATCCCCAGGGCAAGCCATTGGGGTATTCGCACGGGTGCGCGGCGCAGAAGATTTTGGGGGAAGCGCTTGTGTAGTGAAAAGCAGAACGATGCCCAGGGCAAGCCATTGGGGTATTCGCCGCGAGCGCCGCGCAGAAGATTTTTGGGAACCGCTTGTGTAGTGAAAAGCAGAACAATCCACAGGGCAAGCCTTTGGGGTATTCGCAGGGCGCGCGGGGCGAAAGATTTGGGGGACACGCATGTGTAGTGAAAAGCAGAACAATCCCCAGGGCAAGCCATTGGGGTATTCGAAGGGGTGCGCGGCGTGAAAGATTTTGGGGAGACGCATATGTAGTGAAAAACACAACGATCCCCAGGGCAAGCCATTGGGGTATTCGCAGCGCGCGCGGCGCGGAGGATTTGGGGGACACGCTTGTGTAGTGAAAAGCAGAACTTGTGTAGTGAAAAACAGAACAATCCCCAGGGCAGGCCATTGGGGTATTTGCACGGGCGCGCGGCGCAGAAGATTTTGGGTGCGCGCTTGTGTAGAGCAATCGCACGTTTTCGTTTAAAGAATCCTGGAGTCAGGACTTATTCGAAGCGACGCCAAGCGTTTGGAGCGATGCAAGTTCTCTCAGCTCGACCAAGGCTGCAGGCTTAAACCGACAGTCAACCAGAACAAGGTGGTTCACGCCCGTCAAGGATTGAAAAACAATCTTTGCTTGGTCTACATCGTCGATCAACCCGTCAATGAGGCGGACCTCCAATCGACGCAAGTGCTTTAGATCTTTCAATGCAGCGAAATCTTTGAAGAAAACATTATGCTCCCACAACAATTCTAGACTTTCGAGATGTTGGCACCTTGCAATTGCCCTAAGTCCATCACCCGAAATTTCACAACTCATTAAAACAAGCGATTTTAGATTAGGAAATTTAGCGGATAACAACTCTGCGTCTTGGTCTGATGCCCTGGGATTCCTTATCACTAGACTGGTGACATTATTTTTGACAGGCATTGTATCGAGTTCTTCCGAGCCATAAATGACGAAATGATCTTTGTCATCTTGGTAGCCTAATAACGGCCTCGTCATACTGATTTGAGGAACTACGTTCAAGAATCGCGTCGAGGTGCCGAGGACATTGATCGTGAACCAAATCAATATCGTCGTCATCAATACTACGGAGCCTCGCAGCCAAAAGCCGTTCAAGGTGGCGTCTAACATTGATCTTCCGGGATGGACCCATTGCGAAATGCATTTCTCAAAATTCGGAACTTCCAAGGCTTTACTAGGCATCTTTTAAATCCTGGCTCGTCGAGGAATTTAGTAGCAAAAAAATCTTACCACAAAAAACACGAAAACCACGAACGACGGATTGGGGTCGGCGTTGGTTGCAAGTTAACGCTCCGAGAAAAATAGTTGTCCTGGTTTATTGCAATCGAATCGTCACCAGCCAGCCACTAAAATTCCTGGATAACCTAAATCCTAGGGTTGTGTATTTCGATAGTTATACTTGACCCCAAAAAGAGCAATTTAAGTCGGTCAAAAAATTTATTCATTAGACAAATCGATTGCCTTTTCCAAAAAAGGTCCAAAAAAATTGGCGACAAGGCAAACCTGCCTAGCGAAATCCCCAAGAGCATTCGACTCCCGGATTGACCAAATATACACCTCAACCGCTAGGCACACCAAATATCTCTCGTTCCTGCCACCCAGGTGGGCTCTTTCAACACATTGTCGATACTAAAAATTCTTGTTTGTCGTTTACCGCGATTTTTTCTTCTTGTTTTTTAGTGGCGAGGTCAATGGCAGTCTGCGTGACCAGTAACTAAACTAATATCCAGTCGCGGAAGGGTATGTGCTTCGTTCTGCGAATTCCGTTCATTTGGAAGGACAATCGATGAATCCACAACGATGGATACTAGCAGTTCTGTTGCGGTTGGTGGCAAGTTTCTGTTGCCCCACGCCGGCAATTGCTGATATTACACTGGCCAAGATTTTTACCGACCATCTGGTGCTGCAACAGCAAACAACGATCAAGATTTGGGGGACTGCCGAACCACAGGAGAATGTAATCGTTCAGTTTATGGAACAAAAAGTAGAAACCGTCGCCAATGACGGGGGGCAGTGGTCGGCTCAATTGCAGACACCTGTTGCAGGCGGTCCATTTAAGATCGAGGTCAGCAACAAAATGGGTGAACCTAAGATCGTGTTGTCGGACGTGATGATCGGAGAAGTTTGGATCTGTTCCGGACAGTCCAATATGCAATGGCCAGTGCGAGCTTCGGCATTTGCAGAAAAAGAAATCGATGCTGCTGGTGAGTTTTCCAATGTCCGTTTGTTCACGGTGGCACAACACGCGTCGAATCAAGAATTGACCGAATTCGAACGGGTAAGTGGTTGGAATGTGACTTCACCGACTACCGTGGCTGACTTTTCGGCCGTCGCTTATTTCTTTGGCCGCTATCTTCACAAAGAAACGGGCGTGCCCATTGGATTGATCAATACATCTTGGGGAGGGACGTCCTGCGAAGCTTGGACTTCGATGCCAAGTTTGCAAGCAAACGAAATGTATCGTCCGATGTTGCAACATTGGGAAACGATCCAAGAACCGCTTAATCCCAACCGACCGGCAAATTTATATAACGGGATGATCGCTCCATTAAAGGGATTTAAATTTAGGGGCGCCATTTGGTATCAAGGTGAATCGAACGTCGGGCGCGGCGATCAATATCGCGATTTGTTTGCAAATATGATAGGCGATTGGCGCGCTAATTTGGCTGGCGGCGACGCGTTTCCGTTTTACTTTGCCCAAATTGCTCCATTTCGGTATGGCAATCGACCAACCGCTGCGTTGGCTGAGATTTGGGATGCACAGTTACACGTATTTCGCAACGTTCCGCAGGCTCGCATGGCAACCACATGCGATATTGGCGATCTCAAAGACATCCATCCAGCCAACAAACAAGACGTTGGAAAACGACTTGCGTTGTGGGCTTTGCACGATCTTTATTCCGAACAGCGGTTGAACAAAGAAAGTGCAATTGTTCCCTGTGGTCCCGTATATCGCGAGATGAAAGTTGATGGTGCGCGAATTCGACTGAAGTTTGATTTTGCTCCAGGAGGTTTGGTTGCTGCCGAGTCCAAGCAGTTATCTTGGTTCACAATCTGTGGTGCAGATGGGAAATTTGTTCCAGCCCAAGCGATCATTGAAGGCGATGAAGTCGTGGTGTGGGCCGACGAAGTGACGGCGCCCCAACACGTTCGTTTTGCTTGGGACGACTCGGCAGTTCCCAATTTGTTCAATCAGTCGGGTTTGCCGGCCGCACCATTCCGTACCGATTCTTTTGACCTGTTGTCCAAAGGCGTCAAATTCTAAAACGTTTCGCGGGGTTTCGACTCTGCAGCTGTTGGGCTGGTATTGATTTTTTCGTTAGACCCAAACTCATCGCATTGAGGTGTTCCGTGTCCGCTCGCAACCGTGTTGTTCGCGCCATTTGGCTTTGTCTGTTTTTGATTTCTGGGGTAATCGTTTGTGCAGGCTCTAACGCCCTTACTGCATTTGGACAAACGATGTCGAATGCGGGAATGACTGATGAGTCGTTCCTCAAGCAATTGCAATTCCGTTTGCTGGGACCCTATCGCGGTGGCCGATCGGCCGCGGTTGAGGGCGTCGTTGGTCAGCCGTCGGTTTTTTATATGGGATCGTGTGGTGGAGGTGTTTGGCGTACCAATGACGGTGGAAATACCTGGAATAATATTTCCGATGGTTATTTCGGCGGTTCAATAGGTGCTGTCGCTGTGGCTCCGAGTGACCCCAAAACAATCTACGTCGGTGGTGGAGAGAAGACCGTTCGCGGAAATGTTTCGTCCGGCGAGGGGATGTGGAAATCGACGGATGCCGGAAAGTCATGGCAACATGTGGGGTTGTTGGATACTCGTCATATCGCTCGGATTCGCATTCATCCCCAGGACCCCAACACTGTGTATGTCGCGGCGATGGGCCACCTTTATGGACCAAACGAGGAACGCGGCGTGTTTCGTTCACGCGATGGCGGACAATCCTGGCAACGTGTCCTGTTCGTCAATCCGGATGCCGGTGCCGTCGATCTCAATTTAGATCCCTTGGACCCGAAGGTAATCTATGCTTCGACCTGGAGGATTCGGCGGACGCCTTATTCGCTCGAAAGTGGCGGCGATGGATCGGGTTTGTGGAAATCAGCCGATGGTGGTGATACTTGGACTGACATCACACGCAATTCAGGTTTGCCTCAAGGAGATGTGGGAATCATCGGCGTGGCGGCATCGCCCGTAATGGCGGGGCGTGTTTGGGCGATTATCGAGTCATTAGAGGGCGGGTTATACCGCAGCGATGACGGTGGTCAAAAATGGCAAAAAATAAATGACGACCGCGAACTGCGCCAACGCGCGTGGTATTACACGCGAGTATACGCCGATCCTCTAGATGCCAACACCGTTTATGTTCTCAACGTTTCCTTCCTCAAATCCACCGATAACGGCAAATCGTTTCAATCGATATCGACGCCTCACGGCGACCATCACGATTTGTGGATTGATCCGCAAAATAGTTCGCGGATGATCGTGGCCGATGACGGCGGTGCTCAAATTTCCTTTAACGGTGGCGAAACTTTTTCCAGTTACGAAAATCAACCGACCGCTCAGTTTTATCGCGTGACGACCGACAATCATTTTCCTTACCGCATTTACGGCGCTCAACAAGACAACTCCACCGTTCGCATCTTGCACCGAACGGATCGTGGGGCGTTGGACGAGCGTTCTTGGGAATCGACGGCTGGAGGCGAAAGTGGCCATTTGGCGCCCGATCCGCTTAATCCCGATGTGGTCTATGGTGGATCCTACGGCGGTTACTTAACTCGTGAAGACCATCGCACGGGTGAGTCCCGTAACATCAACGTTTGGCCAGACAATCCGATGGGATACGGAGCAGGAGACCTCAAGTATCGGTTTCAGTGGAATTTTCCAATTTTCTTTTCACCGAACAATCCTCGGCAACTCTATGCGGCCGCAAACGTCTTGTTTCGAACGGAGAATGAAGGACAAACGTGGCAAGCGATCAGTCCCGATCTGACCCGCAATGATCCTAGTAAACTTGGCCCATCTGGAGGGCCAATTACCAAAGACAATACTAGCGTTGAATACTATGCCACTATTTTTGCAGCCGCCGAGTCACATCATGCCGCTGGAACGATTTGGACGGGCAGTGATGATGGATTGATCCATGTCACTGTCGACGACGGCAAAAACTGGACAAACGTTACACCAGCCGAGATGCCGGAATGGGCGCAGATTAACAGTGTTGAAGTTCATCCTTTTGAACCGGGAGGTTTGTACGTTGCCGCCACAAGGTACAAAAGCGATGACTTTCAACCATTGTTGTTCAAGACAACCGACTACGGTCGCACCTGGACCAAGATAACGACTGGCATAGCACCACATCACTTTACACGCGTCATTCGCGCTGATCCGGTTCGTCGCGGGCTGCTGTTTGCGGGAACCGAAAATGGTTTGTATGTCTCGCTGGACGACGGCCAAAGCTGGCGTACTTTTCAAAATAATCTGCCGATCGTACCCGTTACCGACCTAGCGATCAAAAACGAGGATTTAATCGTTGCCACTCAAGGACGATCATTTTGGATTTTGGATGACTTGACGCGATTGCGACAATATCAAATTCAACATTTACAATCGCCAGTACATTTCCTGCCGACGCGGCCCGTTTATCGAATGGGTGGTGGCAGTGGTAATGCAACCGCCACCGCTGGAGCGAATTTACGATCCGAAGTGCCGCTGCGTTTTCATATCGGTAACAATATAAATGTAAAAGAAACCGCGGCATCTTTGGTAGTTAAAGATAATCAAGGGGTTGTGATTAAGACCTACAGTACGAAGCCGCAAAAAGGTGAGGATAAACTAGAATTGAAATCTGGTTTTAACGAGTTGGGCTGGAACTTGCGGTATGCAGCCGCGGAAACGTTTGACGGCATGATTTTATGGGGCGGCGGCACGCAGGGCCCTTTAGCTGCTCCCGGAAAATATTTGGCTGAGCTCAAAGTGGCCGACCACGTGGTGGAGCTACCTTTTGAGATTTTGCGTGATCCACGCAGCACTTCGAGTGATGAGGATCTGAAAGCTCAATTTGATTTCTTGATCAGCGTACGGGACAAATTGAGTGAAACGCACCGCAGCATTCGACAGATTCGTGAAGTCCGTTCCCAATTGGAAACGTTTATGAATCGAATTAAAGATCAAGAATCCTTCAAACCAATCGTTGAATCCGGCAAACAGATCGTTGCCAAGTTAACGGAAATCGAAGAAGCCCTCTACCAAACTAAGAACCGCAGCGGTCAAGATCCGCTGAACTATCCAATTCGATTAAACAACCGTTTATCGGGCTTAGTTAGTGTGGTCGCATCGGGCAATTTTCGTCCGGCTGATTCGGCCTATCAAGTGCGTGACTTGGTGGTGCAATTGATCGATGAACAATTGGGAAAACTGCGACAAATTTTGGACCAGGACATTCCCGCGTTTAATAATCAAGTCAACGAATTGCGTGTGCCAGTGATTTCCATTGGCGACGGCAAGTAGTCCGTGGGTGATTGATGAGTTCGCGCGAACCCAACCAGCAACTGATTTTGGTGCAAACTACCAGCGATGATCGCAGCCTGTTGGAGTCGATTGCCAATGGCGTTATCTCCGAACGTTGGGCCGCGTGTGCGCAAATCATGGGGCCAATCCAGAGCACTTATTGGTGGCAAGATAAGTTGTGTCAAAACAATGAATATTTGTTGACGATGAAATCAACGTTGGCTCATTTAGGTGAATTGCGATCATTTATATCGCAACGTCATAATTATGAAGTCCCGGAGGTTATTTCAATCGCGGTCAGCTCATGCAACGATAACTACCAGCGATGGTGGCTGGCTGAGTTGCGATCATTGACTTAAACCGTGAAAAGGAACGGGTCTTGCCGTGGTCGGAATCGTGTGCCGAGTTGACTTAGCGGAAGTACTTAAGGTAGCAAATGGTGTTGCGATCGAGTCATATTATGGTGCATTCGCGTCCAGCCAATGTACCCTCGCGTAAACAACAGGTTGATGGCGTTGAGCTGGAAACGCTGGAGCTCTCGGGACCTCAATGGCAACACCCTTTTGCCTGGAGTTTTGAAACTTTGTTCGAGCGGCTCGAATCGTTGGGAGCCTGTTGTGAATGGGATGGGGCCTGGGGTTGGTATCCAGCCGATTTGCCTGGAAATCATTCGGCTGCCCGAGTTGGCGGAACGGCCCATTGTCTCGACCAGCGTGTGATGTGTTTAGAAGTATTTGCCGAGTGGAAAGCGGACCGATTTCGTCAATGGGCTGAGGCGATCGTCGATCCCAATACGGTACCCGACGAACAACTGCTAATTCAGTTGCTGCCGAGTGGTTATTTCATGACTTGTACTGCCTATGAGCAGTGGTTGCATCGTAGCGAATGCATCACATGCTGATACTATTGCCGTTTGTAGGAACGCTTTAGTCATTTCTTTTGGCCTTGGCTGAGTACGTTAAACCGCAACATCGTTAAGGCTTGGTTTGGACGCCAGAACTGAAGAGTGAAATTCCGAAACATACCTGCACAACGTTTGTTTGTAGTTTGAAACTGTGGGGTAATCGGGTAATGAGCAGCAGTACATTGGCTTCGGGTGGCGAACCGAACTTGGACGCCATTCATTTTTCGTCTTGGCGGACGGGCAAGTTGCTGCAGGCCGGTCGATGGCAATGTTGTTGGCGCTGTCAGCCCCTGGGATTGGCCGGCAACCCCCGGTACGACTACGTCCTGAAATCGTTGAATCCGGCATTGTCGATCGCTGACCGCGGTCGGGCCGCGGTTCGATTAAGCAATCGCGTGATGGCTTATGAAACGATCGATCATGCCGGCATGATTCCCATTGTGGACGCTGAATTGGATAGACAGCCATTTTTTATTGTAGAGCCATGGGTTAGTGGTGAGACCGTAGATCGGTGGGTTAGATCTTGGCCAGAAGTCTGCGTTTCGCGAATGATGTGGGTAGTCCGCCAGGTAGCTGAAGTCATTAGTGCCGCCCACGACCAGTTTCGCGCTCATCTTAATTTGCGGCCCGACAATATTTTGATCGATCATCAGGGACGAGTCAGTTTGACCGGATGGTCATATTCAACTTTGGCCGGACTGAGTTTTCAATCGCAAGGGCTGTCGCTTGAACTGACGCCATTTGCTGCACCGGAAGTGGCGGCCACCAATTATCGATTGGAATTGTCGGCGGACGTTTATTCGTTGGGGGCCGTGATTCATTACTTGTATAGTGGACGGATGCCGCAACCAGGGACGGAACTGCGGTTGCATCAACCGGAAGCGCCTTACCGCTTGAGCCACCTGTTGCAGGCCATGACAGCAAAAAATCCTCGCCATCGTCCGGACGCCAAGGCAGTTATCGATCAACTGATTTCTATTGAACTCGATCATCTGCATAACGATCGGGTGGTGATTTGGCCTGACGAACCGCCCTCTTTGGCCTCGGTAGCCGGTTTGATTTGAATGACGAGATGGTTACCAGCTAAGTTGTAGTGTTGTAACCATCTCTCCCGCCAACCGCTAACTTCAACAAAAATGTTTTAAGTTTTTGGCCGTTTTGGACAGTTGCTGTCGAAAGCGTTAACTTGTTCCGCTCGGGTATTTCGAGATCGATTCGTTCGATTGTTTCGACGATACAGATAGAGTGTCGGGATCGCCCTAATAAGGACTATTGCCTAATTCGGCCCCTGTTGGAAGTTCGATTTTTGCCAAATGGCAAATTAGTTGGTTCGATCAAGTGCTTCTGAACCAAGTTCCCAGGTCAATTTTGAATTGGCAGATTTTTCCGACGCAAGTTATGGTTTGCCCAATCGAATTTCTTTAACCCCGTGAGCGTCCATGGAGTGGTTTTGGTTTTGGCTGTCTGTTTTGCCGATTGTGCTGGGGAATGCCTCGGAACAAAAAATAGAGGATTCGGTGGTGTTGGAATCGACTGCAGACCTTTCGGTAACGGTCGTCCCAATTGAAAGCCAAGATGAATCTAGTTCACAGGAGTCGATTGCTGTCAGTGGAGTTCCGATGTCACCGGTTGAACAACCGGTAACGTCGGAAACGATCCGACGTCAGCGAATTGAACGTTGCCTGGCCATTTATTACACCAAACCAATTGATGCCAACCGGTTGCGGCCGTGGAGTTTGATGCATGGGTTAATTGGATACGGCTTGGATGCAGAGATCTATTTTGATGGTCAACCGATCAATGCCATCAGCTATTTATGTTCGAACGGTTCAGGCGATAAATTGCGTTTGTTGGAATTAGTAAATCAACAACAATTTCGAACGAGGCAGGGTCCTGGCGTGCAGGGGCATCCCGGACAATTATTAGCTATTTTGGCCCAAGCAGGCGCCTCACTCGAACAACCCTTAATGGTCGATGGCCGGCCATTCAGTGTGCAAGATCTAGTTACATACGAGCAAAAACAATGTCGAGCACGGACCGAATTGACTTTTATGCTGATCGCATTCTCCAACTACTTGGACCCTAAAGCCACCTGGGCGAGTCAGACTGGAGAAAAATGGAACATGGCTAAGTTGTTGCGTGAAGAGTTGAATCAGCCAATCCAAGCGGGGGCTTGCGGCGGAACGCACCGATTGATGGGATTAAGCCATGCTGTACGACAAATGGAAAGGCACGGTCATCCTTTGGCCGGCGAGTGGCTGCAAGCAGCTCGCGTGTTGGAAATTCATCAACAACAAGCTTGGAAATACCAAAACTCGGATGGCGGATTCAGCACCAATTTTTTTCAAGGGCCGGGGAACGATCGCGATTGGTCAACCCAGTTGTATGCTACGGGACACATCTTGGAATGGCTGCTGTTCACCTTGAGCGACGAACAATTAGCGGATGAACGCCTCAATGCGGCTGTCGACCATTTGTTGATGTTGATGCTCGATGCACCAAATCATCAAGTGGATGTTGGTCCACGAGGACATGCGCTGCATGCTTTGCGGCTCTACGAGCAACGAGTCTATGGCGAGAACTCCGATTGTCGTCAATTAGTGGAAGCAGGGGAACCTTATCAACCAGCGATAACCGCCCAGCCGCTCAAGCACCTCAAACTCATCGTGGCCGGCGGGAATGCGGATCCGGCAGCAAAGGTCGCGGGAAAGCCAAATGCATTGGAACGTAATGGGGCGAAAAATACCAACAATCGAACAACCGGTTCGCGCGGGTTCCGTCGGCGGTAACGCGAACTGAATGTACTAGGTGACACGCCAAGGACGGCGTAAAAATGTCAGAAAGGACTCTCGCGATGTTTTGTTTTCGACGAAAGCTCCCAAAATTTGCCTTTCAAATGCGCCCGCGGACAGTTAGTCCCCGTTTGTTGCGGTGCTGTGGGACGGTTTTGGCGTTCTTCATCGGCGAGAGCTGTGGCTGTGGACAACAATCAACAGCCCGCAACATTTCAGCCGCCACGATGCAACACTCGAGCAAGCAGCAAACCCGTCCGCAAAATTTGGTCATTCCGGGAACCGGCCAACCGCTGGCCGAGGTCGGGGATGACTTTGAGGCTCCGGAGTGGACATACGATCCAAAACTTCCCAAGGTTTATAACAATGAAGACACCACATTGTCAAAAAACGTGCCAATTGGTGGTTCCGCCAACGGACGATGGTACGAAGGGGCGAAACGCGGGCAACCGGATTCAATTCGCATCGTTCCCACACCCACCGCTGGGCTGGCAAACAGTCATCAATCATTGGCACTGCGCTCGTTGCATACTGGCGGAAACCGACCAAGTTATAAACAACAGCAGGACGATTTTATTGGAAATGTGATGGAGCGGATCGGTAAACTGCCTGTAACGCGTACTCCAAGTGTTGTGACGCGCGTTTGGTTGCCACCGGTCGAAGAATGGGAACAACGTAGTGGATGCCATTTTGCTTTTCGAATTGCATTGGAATCAAACCAAGCCGGACAAAGTCGCTTTCGAATGGCAAGTTCAGGCGATGAACCGGGCGTCTATTGGCCGGGATTCTTTCTCAATCGAGAAGTGCCGACCGGGGCAAAACAAAATACGACTCAAGATCGATTCTACTTTTGGATGAAAGCAACCTCCGACAGTCGCCGACTTGATGGACCGGAAGTAACGCAAATGGGTTGGTGGACTTTAGGTATGTCGGTCACGCCGGATGGTCAAGTCCATTATTTTGCCAAGCCCGGCGTTGAGGATTTAACCGAGACGGACTACATCGCTTCGAGTTTTCCGTTTGGGCATCGGGCAGCACGGTTCCGATCATTCTTTTTTAATGTTTGCAATGGGGACAACCATCAAACTTGGTCAACCGAGTTTGTAATTGATGATCCGCAAGTATTTGTCGTTCAATAATTAATTGCTGAATGATTCAAACGTTATAAATAGTTCGACCACATTCCTACAGATTGTTCGACAACCTAACTGAATGCGGCAATTCACTCTGACGTAATTCGCGCGATGATCCATTCAGGGATCAAAATTGCCCGCGGCGGTTGATTGGCTGGGAATCGGCAACAAGCGGCGATAAATTCCCCCCGAGCAAGGAGGGGCGAATGCGTCTCAAACGCAGCTGTCGCCGCCGATTCAAAATCTTGGTTGATGTGGTCAAACGTACCGTTTGGACATTGCCAGTTTCTCGCCGTGAGAAAAAGCTCACCTTCGACTGCCTTTGGAAGACGTCGCAACTGAAAAATTCGAAAAGAATATTCGATTCGTTTACCATCGATTTTCGCTAGATTCAATTCAATTGCGACCCAATCAAATGCCTGCGCGGATTGAAAAATTTCCAGCTCCACATTTGTCCTGGGGAATCCTAATTGACCTTTGTCGTCTATGATTGAGACGCTTAAATTTCGGGAACGCAAGAACGCGTATTCGGTTTCCTCCATCCAGCGAACTAGAACTGGCAATGGGATTGTGCCGGTCGAATCGGTCTCAGTTAGTTGAATTTGACGAACGGTCACAAACATGAATTTGAGTCAATCAATCAAGAAATCGTTTTTTGGGCTTTTGGGATGCCGATAGCCCCCAGTGATGGCATCTAGTCTTCCATCAATGGTATTTTGGATTCAAGTCGCATCACATTTATTGGTTATTGGTGATAGAGCAATAGCCGCCAAAAAGCAACACCGGCTGACAAAATGGTTGCAAGCTACGGCTATTCAGGAATTTGAAAATAGATTCTCTTTCGTTAGGGTTGCCAAAAATTGAGCGAGTCGTTGACGCCTAAATCGGCCACCGATATATTGAATAAAAGCAGTGTAATTTCGAAAAAATGGAGCATTCACGCGGAGGGAATCGTCGCTCATGTGAACTTCGCTCGCTGGATCGGCGCTCATTGGAGTGCGATGTGGGCGCGATGTGGGCGCGATGTGGGAATAGTGCCGAGCAATCGAAGTACGGTATCGACGAATAAGGTTGTGATACCGTGCAGTGTCTTCGCATCCGTAACTTCCACATAAATTTTGCCGCGAGCCAAGATCGTTTCCGCACGCGATCATCGTTGCCGTATGAAAGAAGTTCGCTGAAACGGGGTAGCTTGTTAGACTCCGGGGATAAGTTCGGAAATCCATTCTGCAAAAGCTTGTGAATCGAAGGTTTGACAAGCTGGCGACATTGATTGCCCAGAGTTCAGGTCGCATTTCGAGATGGCGTCGGCTCGGTTTTTTTAGACCCCACAAATCTGCGCGGTAAGGCCGAAAACCGGCATCCGTTGCTAAATGGGCAGCAATCCAATGTTCAAATCAACCATGGTTGGATAAGGCAATAAATATGATCAAGCGATTGGTGCGCTATACCAAAGTTATCTCAATTGTGGGTGACATTGTTACAATTCGCGCGGCTAATGTGGGCTTGGGTGATTTAGCCGTCGTTGAGAATTGGGATGGCCAAAAGTCATTAGCGCAAGTCGTTGAGATTCAAAAAGAAGAAGTTTCGCTGCAAATTTTCACCGGCGGCAAGGGGCTTTCGACGGATTCCAAAGTTTACTTTCTGGGCCGATCTGTACAAGTTACTTTTTCACCTAACATCGTTGGACGTATTTTTGATGGCGTTGGTCGCCCGATTGATGGCGGTCCGCGATTGGGTGATGATCGGCGGGTCGAAGTCGGTGGGCCGTCCGTGAATCCGACACTGCGGATCGTACCCAAGAAATTCATCGAGACCAAAGTCCCGATGATCGACGTATTTAATAGTTTGGTTGAGAGTCAAAAGATTCCCATCTTTTCGATTGCCGGTGAACCATACAATAAACTATTGGCCCGCATTGGAATTCAAGCCGATGCAGAAGTGATTGTGTTCTGTGGGCTAGGGTTGATTTTCGACGACTACCACTTCTTCCGCAGCACTTTTGAGAATGAAGGCGCATTCGCAAAAACGGTGATGTTCGTCAATTTGGCCTCAGACCCCATTGTCGAGCGACTGCTGGCGCCGGACTTGGCACTAAAAGTGGCAGAGCGATTTGCCGTGGAAGAAAACAAACGAGTGCTGGTCCTAATGACCGACATGACGGCTTATGCCGATGCGCTCAAAGAAATTGGCGTAGCCATGGAACGCGTGCCGTCCAATCGCGGTTATATGGGCGACTTGTATAGTCAATTGGCGGTCCGGTATGAACGGGCTTGTGACTATAAAGGAGCCGGTTCGGTGACCATTTTGACGGCGACGACCATGCCTGGCAATGACGTGACCCATCCGGTGCCGGACAATACCGGGTACATCACCGAAGGGCAATTTTATTTGCATGGTGGAATGATCGATCCATTTGGTTCGTTGTCGCGTTTGAAACAACAAGTCATCGGCTCTGTCACGCGCGAAGACCATTCGCAAGTAATGAATACGATGATTCGTTTTTATTCCGGTGCTAAAGACGCCGAGAAGAAACAACAAATGGCGTTTGATTTGTCACCGTTGGATTATAAGCTACTGAAGTTTGGCGAGCTCTTTCAAAAAAGGTTTATGGACATCGATGTGGCCTTGCGGCTCAACGATGCCTTGGACCTGTGTTGGCAAACCATGGCAGAGTGCTTTGAGCCGCGCGAATTGTTAATGCGCGACCAATTGATCGAAAAGTACTTTCCCAAGAAAGCGGTTGCGGCCAGCTAGGATTTCTCTATGGCATTAGCGCTAAATAAGACAACATTGAAACAGCAACGAGATCAGCTCAAGACTTTCAAAAAGTTCTTGCCTTCGCTGGATTTGAAGCGCCAACAACTATTGGCCGCGCTTAAGGTAGCGCGAACCGAACTGGCAGAAACAGTCCTCGAACATGCCGATCTCGAAAATAAAGTAGCGCAAACCTATCCATTGCTGGGAAGTTCAACAGCGGCCACCAGGGACTTAGCCAGTTTGACTCGAGTTCGCAGCGTAAAAATAGGTGAAGAAAACATTGTCGGCACTCGATTGCCGATGGCACAAGAGGTCGATTTTGATGTGGCCGACTATTCCCGAATGGTGATGCCGTTCTGGGTCGATTTGTTGGTCGGGCACCTGGAACGATTGGCCGAACTAAATGTATTGCGGCAGGTCCGGCAAGAACGAGTCAAGCGACTGGACTATGCGGCTCGTCGCATTACCCAACGCGTCAATCTATTTGAAAAGGTTCTCATACCGCAGGCTGAGCAAAACATTCGCAAGATTGTAATTTTCTTGTCGGACCAGGAAAGAGCGGCAGTTGTTCGTTCAAAAATTGCCAAGAAGAAAAGTCAGGAAGGCTAATCGGGGGTAGTGGGATAAATGGCGATAGTAACGCTAAAGAAAATTACTTTATACGGTTTAGCCAGCGAACGACAAAACATTTTGTTGGCGCTGCAACAATTGGGATGTGTGCACCTTATCGATTTGTCGGGAGACAAGTCGAACAAAGCGGTTGCCACCGCCGAACGGCATGCGGCGATGGAGGCCGTGCGATATCTATTGGCAAGTCCGATTCAGAACTCGAATCAATACCAGCGCTACACCGAAGGCCATGATTGCCATGTGGTTGCACAACAATCGCTCGCCAATCGCGATCGACGAGATAGCCTCAGTGATGAGCGCGACTTCTTATTGCGAAGTATTGAGCAATTGCGGCCGTGGGGAAACTTTGAGTTGCCCTCCGAAGAACAGCTCGGTGGGTTGCAGCTGTGGTTCTATGAAGTCCCACGACGCGAGGCTGGAATACTGGCCAACGAAAAACACGCTTGGCAGCTTGTCAATTCAGACCGCCAAAATGAATATGTGGTGGTTGTAAGTTCTGAGGAGCCTGAATCTTTTCCTGGCAATTTAGTGACGTTAGATCGCAGACCGTTGTCTGAGCTTGAGCAACGACTGGAACAAGTTGATGAAGAACTCGAGTCGTTGCATTGGCAACGAGTGGCTCTGACGCGGTGGTTGACTTTGTTGCAACGAGACTTAAATGAGGCCGATGATGCATTGGCGCGCGAGGATGCCATGCGTCGCCTGTTTCAGGATCGCGCCCTATTTGTATTGCAAGGTTGGACAGCCAAGTCGACGTTGCCCGCCGTAGAGGCATTTGTGCGAAAACATGGGATGGCATTAAGTAGTGCCGACCCCGTAGACGGCGAATTGCCCCCGACATTATTGCGAAATCCAACCGCCGTCGCGGGGGCAGAAGGTGTAATGACGTTTTACATGACGCCCTCGTATAAGGCCTGGGATCCGACTTGGGTGTTGTACCTGTCGTTTGCTGTATTCTTTGCAATCATTATGTCCGACGCAGCGTATGGCATGTTAATGGGGGTTGGGTTGCTGTTATTTTGGCGACGATTGAGTGGCACCGAATCCGCTCGGCGTTCGCGGAATCTGTTTGCCGCAATTGTCGTTGCCACGATCATTTACGGCGTGGCCGCTGGTAGTTACTTTGGCTACACGCCTCCCGGTCTCGATCGCTTTCAATTAAAACTCGATGGTAAACCATTAGTAAATAATCGCGACGCCATGATGATCCTGTCGTTGACCATTGGCGTTTTACATTTGACGTTGGCCAATTTGATCAATGCTTGGCAAAACCGCAGTCGATCTCAAGCCTTGAGTTTTATTGGTTGGGCCATTGTATTGGTTTGTGGATTGGTATTTGGGCTAACACGTTCGGGATCCAATCGAGTGGTTGGCTGGTTCGCCGAGGGATTGGGTCGATCTGCGGTAGAACTGCAACAACTGATAAGTGAGAACGCCAAGTGGGGATTGATAGGCGGATTTGGCTTAGTATTCCTGTTTAGCAGTTCGCGCCCGTTATTCTCGACTCGCCCCAGCGATTGGTTGTGGCGGATCATTGATGGCTTAATGGGCCTGACCAACGTCTCGAAAGCGTTTGGCGATACTTTGAGTTATTTACGGCTCTTCGCCTTGGGATTGGCCAGCGCTCAATTGGCGGTGACTTTCAACGATTTAGCGGCCGGATCGATGGCTGTTCCTGGTTTGGGTTTCTTATTGGCCATTGTCATTTTGGTAGTGGGCCACAGTGTAAATTTAATGCTTGGCATCATGAGCGGCGTCGTTCATGGGTTGCGTTTGAATTGTATCGAGTTTTTCAATTGGAGCCTGACGGAAGAGGGTTATCCGTTCAAGGCATTTACGAAAAAGGCGGGTTAGTTCATGAATGAGTTTTTGATTTTTCTGGCCGGTTGGACCGGTATCTTTGCGCCGACGATTATGGGCGCCGTGGGCAGCATTATTGGTTGTTCGCGGGCTGGGCAGGCGGCCTGCGGTGCCATGCTGGATGTGGAAAGTGGACATGGACGGCTCGTGGGCTTATCCGCGCTTCCTTCATCCCAAATGATTTACGGGATCGTGGTGATGTTTTCGCTCAATCAAACGGTAACTGAAGCAAGCGCTCCTGGGTTGTTTAGCATTGGCGTGCTCTGCGGATTGGCTTTGATGTTCAGTGCAATTTTCCAAGGCTCATGCTGTGCCAGCGCCATCAATGTCAGCAAACACAAACCGGAGATCTTTGGTTTGTCCGTTGCCCCAGCCGCGATCGTCGAAGGCTTCGCGGTCTTCGCGTTTATTTTTGCATTGGTGTTGTCCGCCGGAATTCCTGCCGCAACGACCTAATTTCAACGATAACGCGACTCCAGAAAGGGAAATTTACAATGGCTACAGACACTAAACATCCACTGCAAACCAGTGGTGTACAAGAACTGATCGATCGTTTACGGCAAGAAGGTGTTGCCAGT
>JBGSMY010000208.1:0-39813 GCA_041739975.1 Pirellulaceae bacterium | reverse complement strand
GGCCACGTCGACATCGGCCAAAGCAGTTTTCACTTTTTCTGTATAGTTCATGCGTTCACCCAATTGTTGTTTTGTTTGAAAAAGTAGTCACTATTCTGCCCGACGTTTGATGCCAAGGCAACCCGCCGCACCGCTTAACTCTGCAACACCGAAGCGTGTTGCCGATTGACCATTTCCGCATACAGGCCATCAAGCCGTAAAAGTTCGTCGTGTGTGCCACGTTCGACAATTTGACCTTGATCCATAACCACGATTTGATCAGCTCGGGCGATCGTCGATAGCCGGTGGGCAATAATAAACGTTGTCCGATCGCGCAACAATTCACTCATCGAACCTTGTATCAATTGTTCGCTTTCTGTATCCAAATTACTGGTCGCTTCATCCAAAATAAGAATCTGCGGATTGGCAAGTAAAGCGCGGGCGATTGACATACGTTGGCGTTGTCCGCCGGACAGTTTTACCCCTCGCTCGCCAATGATGGTTTGGTAGCCCAGTGGAAGTTTTTCAATGAACTCGTGAGCATTGGCGCGGCGAGCGGCGTCTTCAACTTGAGCATCAGTCGCATCGCGTTGGGCATAAGCGATATTTTCTCGAACGGTGCCGTCGAATAGGAATACATCTTGTTGGACGACACCCAGCAAATTGCGAAACGATTGCAATTTAAAATCGCGCAAATCGTTGCCGTTGAGTAAGATTCGGCCTTGGGTAGGATCGTAAAATCGAGCCATCAAATCGGTTACGGTGGTTTTACCTGCACCGCTTTTACCGACCAATGCAATCACTGAGCCACCCGGGACTTGCAGATCAAAATCTTTGATAATCGCTCGATTGGATTCGTATTCAAACCAAACGTGGTCAAATGTTATCGCATTGACATAGGCGGGTGCGTTGATGGCATTGGGTCGATCGGGCTTATCGGCAGGGGTTTGCAGGACGTCGAACACCCGTTCCATGGCTGCTAAGGAACGCTGCAACTCGGAAAACGAATTGACGATCTGCCAGACTGGCCCCAACAACATCATCGTGTAAACCTGAAAAGCGGCAATGTCGCCAATGGTTGCCCAGCCTTTCATATACAGATAGCCGCCAACCCAAAATATGATCAGGCCAATAACGGCCAGGATAAAGCCCCAGCTACTCCACAATACTAGTTCTTTTTTTCGAGCGAACATTTTCATTCGCGTGATCGTGTTGTGGCCCACGGCAAACTCGTGTTCCTCACGACGTTCGCCCAAAAAAGCTCTAACGGCGCGAATGCCTGAAAAAGCCTCGCCAACGCGACCATCAACGACAGAAACATCATTGCGGACTTGGCGATAAATCGGGCGGATACGCCGAGCGGCAAGAAAGCTAATCAACATCACAAACGGAATGATCGAAATTGCGGTCAAGGCTAATTGCCAATTGAGCACAAATAACACGATCAGAGCGATCAGAAGCCTAATCGCGGCGACCCCAGGCGAGACAATCGCCATTTCCAACAATCCGGTGGTCGTATTCACGTCATCGGTCAGACGTGAAATGATACCGCCGGTTTTCATATCGGAAAGTTTTTCCAACGGCAATTGCAACATTCGCTCGAACAAGGTTCGGCGGAGATTGAGAATTACTTTCACATTCAATAAGTGCTGGCGATAGTTCTTGTAAATTCCCAGTGCCTGTGCCACGATCACAACGAGCAGTGCGATCCCACCGACGGTATTGAGTGAGCTCAACCGTTCACTTGCAGCGATGTCCTTACCGAGCAAAATTTCATCGATGATATAACGATAAAAAAGTGGTTGCGCAAGTTCCAGACCGGCGATGAACAAGGACAATACAACCAACAGAACGACGCCAGGCGCGTGTGGCCACAATTCACGAAAATATAACTTTAAGTATTGCCGACGTTTCGTTTTTTTCGCGGCTAGGGCAGCAGCGTCCGGTGGAGTGCGAGCGGATGAGTTTGGATTCAACGAGTCGTCCAGGTTGGCGGGTGCTGCTGCCAGGGCCAGTTGTTCCTCTTGGTCGAGACCAACTTCATTGCGCCGGTACTTGCGCAAAAACTCGGCGTATCGCTGGCGTGAGGTCGACGAAGACGACATGGCTCTCCTGTTTTTCTGGAACGAGTTTAGAAAAACACAATCATTCGCCTTTTTTTACAGTAAGCAAGCCTCAATGCTCAATAATTTTCGCTAGAATACCTGGAAATCAGTGCGTCACGATCGTGTTTGTGCCTTTCATGTGAATCGGTAGGCATTTGTCACCAGCGACAGAATATCGTTATGGCCCCAATTATGGATTGTCGGCAGGGTCGTTTACCCTTTTCAGTTCATATAATTCGCCCCTAAAATGGGTCGCGTTATTTTTAAATTAGATTCGCAAAGGGTGGGATTCGGGCCGCACTTGATTTTGGCATTTCAATATCCGCCACAAACAGTGAGACAAATTATGAGACGAGGAGTTTGGGTTTTGACAGGAATTACAGCCATCCTGGCAGTGCAACAAGTTGCTGCTCAAGGCGATTTGGACACTTCCGCTTTTGACCGGTCGATTCGCGTTCAGGACGACTTGTTCATGCATGTCAATGGAAACTGGCTGCGGAATACGGAGATTCCCTCCGACAAATCGAACTACGGGTCATTTATCAAACTTGACGATATGTCGAGTGATCGCATCAAAGAAATTATCGAAAACGCGGCGGAAGAAACACATGCCAAGGGTACGCTGAACCAAAAAGTAGCCGATTTCTACCGCTGTTTCATGGATGAGAAAAAAGCTAATCAGCTTGGTGTCTCGCCAATTTCGAAACCATTGGAAAAAGTAACCACCATTTCTACTCCTCAGGAGCTAGTGCAACATTTTGGTGAATTGGGAGTGATTGGCGTCCCCACGCCGATTGGCATGTTTATCGGGGTCGACGAAAAAAAATCGACCGACTATCTCGCTACGATTGTTCAAGGCGGGACGACCTTGCCCGACCGCGACTATTACCTGAGCGACGATGATTCTTATGTCGAAGCACGCGCTGCGCTGGTCGTCTATATCAATCGCGTTTTTGACATTGCCGGAATCGACAATGGACCGCGCGGTGATGAAATCTTAGCGTTGGAAAAACGATTGGCCGCGGCACAGTGGTCGCGGACTGACATGCGCGACGCAGAAAAAACTTACAATAAAACGGCTCTCGACGATTTGGTGGCTAAACACAAAAATATTGCTTGGAAAGCGCTGGCCGCCGGTGCTGGCGTGCCCAAGTTGGGCGAAGTTAACGTAATGACGCCTAGCTATTTTGACGAACTCGACAAAATTATCGTCGAAACCCCAATGCCCGTTTGGATCAGTTATTTGCAATTCCGAGTAATCGACAATTTTGCACCATATCTATCGCACGACCTGGAACACGCTCACTTTGAATTGCATCTCAAGAAATTGGCGGGCATTCCAGAGCAGAAGCCGCGATGGAAACGAGCCGTTGGAGCTATTTCAGGCGCCGGCGCTGGCGATTTCGGAGCACTTGGTGAAGCCGTCGGCAAATTGTATGTCGACAAATACTTTAAACCCGAAGCCAAAGCGCGGATGGATGAATTAGTCAAAAACTTGCTGCGAGCATTTGATGCCAGTATCGATGATTTAAGTTGGATGACTGATACCACAAAGCGCAAAGCCAAGGAGAAGCTTTCAAAGATCACCACCAAGATCGGCTACCCAGAAGTTTGGAGAGATTATTCGGGTTTGGAAATTGTGCCCGGCGATTTGGTGGGAAACATTATTCGTTCGGCCAACTTTGAACACCAACGTCAAATTTCTCGATTGGGAAAGCCTGTTGATCGCACCGAATGGGGCATGACTCCTCAAACAGTCAATGCTTACTATAACCCGCCCATGAATGAAATTGTTTTCCCTGCAGCGATTCTGCAATCGCCATTCTTTAGTGTCGATGCGCCAGATGCCTTGAACTATGGTGGTATCGGTGCCGTTATTGGTCACGAAATCAGCCACGCTTTTGATGACCAAGGCAGCCGATACGACGGTGATGGAAACTTGGCGAATTGGTGGACCGATGAGGATCGTCAAGCATTTGAAAAGCTGACCAAACAGTTGGTGGCTCAGTATCGCGAATACGAACCACTGCCTGGAAAGAATTTGAATGGCGAATTGACGCTGGGCGAGAACATTGCCGACTTGTCCGGATTATCAATCGCTTACAAGGCATACAAAATGTCGCAACAAGGAAAAGAAGCGGAAGTTTTGGGCGACTGGAAAGGCGAGCAGTTGTTCTTTATTGGCTGGAGCCGGGTCTGGCAACGCAAATATCGCGATGCCGAAATGATTCGCCGTTTAGCCACCGATCCGCATTCACCGTCACAATTTCGCGCCAACGGTCCCGTGATGAACATTGACGCGTTTTACGAAGTATTCAATGTTCGCGAAGGCGATCGCTTGTTTAAACCGGCTGCCGAGCGAATTCGTATCTGGTAGCCTTTAATGACTACCACAGCGCCGCGCGTTGGTTAATACAAACAATTGGTTAACCGCAACCGGCACCAGATGCATTTTGAAAAATCGCCTTTCGTCTGCGAAGGGCGATTTTGTTATTTAGTCGATGCCCATTGGCGAACTTTGAATCGTCGATGCTTGAGGCAAACTGTTATGGGAAAACTACAAGGGTGGTACTGATGATTGATCTACGCAGTGATACGGTGACTCAGCCCTGTCCAGCGATGCGGCAAGCGATGGCGACGGCACCGGTGGGCGATGACGTGATCGATAAAGATCCAACCGTGGAACGTCTGGAACGCTTGACGGCCGAAATATTAGGCAAAGAAGCCGCTATGTTTATGCCGTCGGGAACAATGACCAATCAGGCCGCTGTTCGGCTACATTGCCAACCAGGCGATGAAATGATTTGTGAGGAAGGGTGCCATATCTTTAACTACGAACAAGGTGCCTTTGCCGCGCTCAGCGGAGTAATCGCCCGCACAGTTCGAGGCGACCGCAGCGTTATATGTCCTGAACAACTCGATGAACTTGTACGGCCAGATAATGAACATGCGGCGCGATCGCGATTGATATGTTTGGAAAATACTCACAACCGCGGTGGCGGCGTGATTTTGCCTTGGGCTAACGTGGTGGCCGTCTGTGATTGGGCCAAGTCGCGAGGATTGATCCGACATTTGGACGGAGCTCGTCTATTCAATGCGGTGGTTGCGACCGGTATCAGCGCCGAGCGATGGGCAAGTCAATTTGATACGGTCAGTGTTTGTTTTAGCAAGGGACTCGGTGCACCAGTGGGCAGTGCACTGGCCGGTCCAAAAGGAATGTTGGTGCCGTTGCGTCGACATCGCAAATTATTTGGCGGCGCCATGCGGCAATCGGGTATTATCGCAGCAGGCGCTTTGTATGCTCTGGAACACAATATCGACCGGATGACCCAAGACCACGATCAAGCTCAACGATTGGCCAGCGCCGTTCGCGAGTGCCCTGGTTTGACTCTAGTACCAGAAGTTGTCGACACCAATATTGTGATCTTTCGAATCGACATGCCTCAGGTAATGGCTGCGGAGTTTTGTGCTGTGGCCAAGTCGCGGGGGGTGTGGATGCTGCCCTTTGGCCGGCAGACGGTGCGTGCAGTGACTCACTTGCATATTTCTGAGGCCGATGCGGTGAAAGCTGGCCAGATTATTGCGCAAGTGACTGCGGAACTTGGGAATTAAATGACACATATGGAACGAATTGTTACCTGTTACGACCTCGCACCGCGTCATCTTGAACAAATTCACGCGGCGATGCCAGACGCCGAATTGATCCATGCCAAACAGTCCGAGTTGGCCGCAGCAATTCTTGAAGCAACGATTCTTTGCGGGCACGTCAAGACGCCGGTCCCTTGGGCAGAAGTTGTTTCGCGAGGCAAATTGAAATGGATTCAATCGACTGCTGCCGGCCTGGATCATTGTTTAGTTCCAGAGGTAGTCGATTCGCCCATTGTGGTCGCCGGCGCCTCGGGGGTCTTTGCGCGGCAAGTGGCTGAACAAACGTTGGCATTGCTGTTGAGCTTGACGCGAAACATGCGACAATTTCACGAAGCTCAACTAGCCCATCGATACGAACGATTACCCACCGATGATTTGCGGGACCGCGCGGTGGCCATTTTGGGATTTGGCGGGAATGGCCAGTGGTTGGCGCACGTGTTGCGGCCTCTGGTGGGATCGATCATCGCGACCGATTGCTTTCCCAACAAATGCGCTGTTCCCGGGGTTAGAGTCGTTGATGCCAGCGAAACGGCAGCGGTTGTTCGCGAAGCCGATATCGTGATTGCTATCCTGCCGCTGTTGGCGTCTACCCATCATCGAATAAACGCTACACTTTTTTCTCAAATGCGGCGTGGTGTTTATTTTGTTAACGTCGGACGCGGTGCCACGGTTGACGAAACGGCGTTGATTGCGGCGTTACAAGAGGGACATGTCGCGGGTGCGGGTCTCGATGTGGCCGAGGTTGAACCACTGCCGACGTCGAGTCCGCTTTGGGACCTGCCACAAGTGGTCATTACTCCTCATGTGGGCGCTCAGTCGAGAAGTCGTTTCGATGATGCGACAAAATTGTTCTGCGACAATTTGCAACGCTATCGTCACGGTGACTCGTTAATCAATGTGGTTGACAAAACGCTGGGCTTTCCGCGACCGGAAAATCGATTTCAGGTGTTTTAGGCCAATTCTCCCCTAATAATTCGATCTAGCTCGGAAAAGTACTTTGCGATCATAATGGAACTTGATTCGCCCATCGTCATAAGCGAAAGGCGGACAAGACTCGATGCTTGTGGATTGCATGGGTGTTTCGATCAACAGCGATTAACTCAGGCGAGGGGTAAATCGAATCCGTCGCCCGGGGGATCGCGTGGTGATCGGCAACCTTAAGTGTCGACAGAATCCGCAATGAAAGCGATCAAACGATTCAAAGCAAGTTAGAATGTCGAACCCGCGGAAGACTCAGGATCGTTCGCTATTGAAACCGATTCCGTATATACTATTGTTTTGTTATTCGCTGGGTGGCAAGGAAGGTCGCTTGGCTAGGTCTCTCCGGTAAAGTTATGGTTCAAAAGGTGTTTTCCGCCTGGACCGAGTTTGCCGACAAGGCCTGTACGTTTCTAGGAAATTGAGCTTCGTT
Organism: Pirellulaceae bacterium; assembly: GCA_041739975.1. Lineage (GTDB taxonomy): Bacteria > Planctomycetota > Planctomycetia > Pirellulales > Pirellulaceae > BJ22. Next base: position 32,670 of record JBGSMY010000208.1, on the reverse strand, counting down.
ATGAACCCTTTACAATCGACAACAGGAGAAATGCTGTCGTTGACCCATAATACGAACGATCTGCAATTTGCCGAGGCACGAAATAACGAGCTGGTAGCTCGTTATGTATCCGAATCGAAAGAGACCAAACTTAGTTGGACCACCCATTTACGGTTTATTCGTAAGTTGGGAGAAGGCGGCCAGGGAGTGGTGTTGCTGGCCGAACGAAGAGGGGCGGATAGTTTTACCTTACCCGTGGCCGTCAAAATATTCTCGCCGGAACGCTATCGAACTCCGGAAGACTACGACGAAGATATGATTCGCATTGGTGCAGTTGCAGCCCGCGTCGCGCGGATCCAACATGACCACTTGTTGCAAGTTCACAACTTTTTGGATCGCAACCGAATCCGCATGATGGTCATGGAATGGGTGGAAGGTTTCGATTTACGACAACTACTGACGCCGCGAATGTACGGATTAATTCAAGAAAGGTTTAGTGACAAACGCTGGCAACAACTCAATCAAGTCCTGGTGACCGCTGGTCCCGAACAACCGCGACTCAAGGCGGGTGCGGCAATGATGATCATTCGCAGTTGTCTCGAGGCGTTGGGCGCATTGCATCGACAAGGAATTGTGCACGCTGACATTAAGCCGGCCAATATCATGCTCAAACGGTCCGGACACGCCAAAATCATTGATACAGGCTCGGCGTTTGAAATTTCCGATCCGCCTCTTCGACGATCGTGTACGCCAGCTTATGCTGCGCTCGAAGTGTTGCAAGGCGAATCCGTGACCGCTTCTAGCGATCTATGCAGTCTGGGCTATGTCTTGGTCGAGCTACTCTCAGGGCGATGTATTTTCAGCCAAGAAACTGATTTAGAGCGGCTGATTAACAGCAAACAAACATTGATTGAACAATTGCCGCGATTGTTGCCGAGCGAAGTTACTGTTAATGAATTATTGATGTCGTTTGTTCGTGGATTAATTGCCCCGCGTCCCGAACATCGATTTGTCAGTGCCGAAGCAGCTGTGGTGTTGCACAACGGGGCGTCGGCTTTTCAACGACAGTTGATCAAGGGCGATTTGTCGAGTGACTATGAGAATGACATTCGCGTTTGGATCGAAGAACTGATTGACTTACAACAGCTCGGTCAGTTGGAGACGTAAGTTAGATTTAGCGAAATGGAGTCGTTTAGTAGCGACTTTTGGCAACTGTCGCTCGCTCTAGCGATTTTAGCCGCAAATTTTCGTTGTCGAGTGCCAGATAACCGCGAACGCGTTTACTTAGTATGGTCGCTAACGAGTCGTCATTTTTTCCAAACCAAGTTCGCCGATCGGCTAAGACAGCGATTCGAATTAGCAGTTTGGTATCTTTGGGAATGACCATATCATTTTTGGCTTGATCCACAGATAGCGTGTCGATTTCCAGGACAAAGTTTCCTCGCCGTTTGGGGTTTTGCGGGTCGACAAACTCCAGTCGCATCGAAATATGGCTTTGACTGGCTTTGACCAGTTGCCCCGACATTTCGCCCAGCATACCTTCTAACTTTTTGAAGAATAGCACCGGCGGGTCAATCGAAGCAAACTCCTCTGCCGATAGGACATGTCCGCGGAGATCTCGCCAGGGTAAAAGGCTTCGGGTTACCGAAGGGTTATTGGAATCCGCGGAAGGTTCGGCCGGTGTCGTCTCAGCAATTGGAGTGGCGGGAGCTGGTTGGTTCCCGTTTGGCGCGCTCAGACGCGGTGGTGTTGAGGTCAGTTGTTTTTTCGACAACGTGGAGGCTTTGATAACTCGATTGCGGCCGCTTTCTTTCGCATGCAAAAGCGCTTTATCAGCGCGAACGAATAGACTCGTCGAATCATCGTCAATCTGCAAATCCGAAACTCCAAAGCTGGCAGTAATGGTTTTGCCCTTGAGCATTGGCTGTGGGGTCTTCTCCAATTGACGACGAATTTCATTGGCGCGTTCTGCGGCTGCGCTCTCATCGCAGTGAGCACAAAGAATAACAAACTCTTCGCCGCCGTAACGGGCAACAAAGTCATGCCCCCGCACGTGTTGTTTTAAAAGTTGTGCGAACGCAACCAAAGCTTGATCGCCGATATGGTGCCCAAAATTGTCGTTGACTTGTTTAAAGTAGTCCATGTCGCAGACGATGATGCTGCATTTCATGCCGACTTGCTGGTGCGTCGTGACATATTCGTCTAATAATCGTTCAAATTCGGCACGATTGGCAACTTGGGTCAACGGATCTAACACGGCCAAACTATAAAGGTCGTTTAATTGGCGCTGCAATTCAATCTGAACCGATGTGTCTACCATCAACAACAGGCCGCCAATTACGGTACCGTTGGGTAATTTCACTGGATGGAAATGAAAATCAACTTGCAGTTCCCGGCCGCTACGACCGGCGATAATTAGGCGTTGTGTTCCCGACTCGCCCTGAGTCATCCACTGGGCTATTGGATCATTTTGTTCCGTAATCGGTAGTCGGTCGACATCCATCATCCGCAACAGCGGAGGAGTCAACACGGTGCCGACAAAATTCGCCCCCAGGCCAGTCATTTGCTCGGCCGCCGCATTCCATACGCTGATTCGTCGATTGGTATCTAAAAATACGACACCGTCGCGCAAATTCGCCAGTAACACATGTCGAAACATGGCTGCCATCAAATTATCTGCGTTTTCGGGGTCGACACTCAACGAACGAGTTCCAAAATTATGCTGGCCATTCGATTGATTCAAATTGTCTAATGCAATGTTCGACATGATCTGAACAACCGATAGGGACCAAATTCCATATTGCCTCAAGATGCGAAATCGCCGGGAGGGTCCCCGGGCATCTGGGGAAGTCTAGGACGAAGGTTGGGATGTGTCAAAGCAGTTCGTGTTAAAAAAGCCAGATGGCTGACCTCGGTGCCAGTAATTCCACCATTTAGACCCAACGGCGCCGAATATTTCCCACAATCGTTACGACCTTGCTAAACAGAATGAGCATGGAGGGTATTAGCGATTGGGCAAGGAATCTGAAATGACGGGATTCGCAAGAATACCGATTTGACTGATTTCGACTTCCAATTGATCGTGAGCTTTTAGGAATAACGGTGGAGTTCGCCCCGCGCCCACACCGGCCGGAGTACCTGTAAAAATTAAATCACCTGGCCGCAACGTAAAGAACTGCGACAAATGGGAAATCAAATAGTCGATCGGATAAATTAACAAAGACGTGTTGGCCTGTTGCATCACTTGGCCATTGAGACGCAAGGTAATCTCAAGATCATGGGGATTAGCTATGGCATCGGCGGTTACTAACCATGGTCCCAAAGGACCAAAGCTATCGAACGTTTTGCCCAGTAACCATTGCCCGCCCGGTCGCCCCTTTTGCCAATCGCGAGCCGAAATGTCGTTGCCACATGTATACCCCAAAACGTGGTCCCAAGCTCGCTCGCGCGGAATATGTCGCCCCTCGCGACCAATCACGACCACTAATTCAGCTTCAAAGTCGACCTGGTCGCTGATGGAAGGCAAAACGACGGCAGTTTGGTGCGGAATCAAACTCGAAGAAAATTTGCTGAATACAACTGGCAGTTCCGGCGTTTCGCCGCCCATCTCTTTGGCATGATCCGCGTAGTTCTTGCCGATACAAATGACTTTTTCAGAACCGGCAACCGGAGTCCCCCACTCAACTTGGCTGATGCTCACTTGGGGACCCAATGTTAATTGCCCAAGTGATTTTGTCGACCAAGCTTCACAAAGATCAAATAGCGTCCAGTGTCGGGGAAACAACTGCAATTGATCTACTTGGTAAGGTGTGGCAAAACACCATTGTCCTTGCGATTTGACGCGTGCAATTTTCATCGACGAATACCTTGGTTTGCGAATGACGGTATTGGATCAAAAGTGGTCAACCCAGGCAACCGGATGTATCAAATGGGCTACGGAAAAAAATAACTGTGGAAAATGGCATGTTGTGGCTGCCGATGTCCACATCGGCAGTTAGCGTAGCCGCCCGCAATTAGTGTAGCCGTCCGCAGTTAGTGTAGCCGTCCGCTGTTAGTGTAGCCGTCCGCTGTCCTCAGCGGCGGCACACATCAGTTGATCGCACTAGTAGTAACGAACAACAACCTGGCTTCGGCACAAAGCTCAACCGACAAAGCTCAACGGACAAAGCTCACTTCTTAGCCCCGTTGCCAGCGCAACTCTAAAAATGCTAGCGGTTTTGGAAAATCCACCTTGCTCGAATATCAGAGGTTGCTATCCTACCGCGCCCCAAGCGACAGGACCGCCGGCGACGGCACGGCGAATGAACTTCGTCTTAGGGGCGAAAAGTGGATCAAACAACATCATTGGCGAACGTCGTTTAACAATGAGTATTTGGGAGCGCCCCGCATCATGACTCGATTGACCTGCATCTATCTCACGATCGTCTTGGGCGGCGTAATCTTGTCGAGTGGTTGTCGCAATCAATGCAACTCTTACTGGCCGCAAAATCCGTTTACGAGTTCCTCGCGAATCTCGGCTCCACCAACCTATTCAGTCCGTGTTCCTAATTTAGCAAATCAACCTTATTACGGTGGGGCGGGGAATACCTCGGTTGGTGCGGGGATTCCGATTCCTGGGACCGGCGGGCAACCGGCCAATGGCGGTTGGCAGAATTCCAACCCCAACGGCCCGCTGAACTCCACAAGTTTTTCCATACCACAAGGCCCAGTAACCAATCTCGTCCCCGGTTTTTCCGTGGTGGGCTCGACGTTGCCAAGTCAATTCAATTCACAATTGGTTTCACAACCCTATTCCTCAACGCAATTTGACGTACGCCAAGATGCTACGCGGGTGCCGATGACCGATGCCACGCGAGTAACCGCACCCACGATGTTGAGCCCCCAGCAAGCCTACGGCGGATTAGCTCAAGCCGTCTATCAAGGACCTGCGGCTCAGCCGTATGTCGCGCGCAATATGCTTCCCAATAACAACGAACTTTACGGCCAAGTTCGTTCGGCAACTCCTTATGCCGGTTATGTAGCACAGGTGCATCCGAACAATGGCAATATCGCACAAAACCCCAGCGTGAATCTTCAGAACAACTCGAATATTCAGAATGGTTGGTTCCCCAGTCAAACCGCTAGTCAGCCGCAACCGAATCGCCAATAGGGCGATTTGTTTACTGCGCGTGAAAATGGGTTCCGGCAGGGCGCATTCGCTGGTCAAAAAAGGTCACGATTCGTGTTTTTGATTTCCGAGTTGTTTCAACCGCTGCGACGTCACCATCTTTCGCGTTGGCGAAAATTAGTGGCGCAAATTCAAAAGCGCGCCTTGTCTATGCGTGACTGGGATGATCATCAGTTGCGAAAACAAGGCTTGGCTGTTAAGTATCATGCACTCAGCGGCGAGCCTTTAGAGCGACTGCTGGCCGATGCATTTGCCTTGGTGTGCGAGGCGAGCCGTCGGTTACTTCACATGTCTCCCTACGATGTGCAGATCTTAGCCGGAATCGCTTTATTTCATGGCTCGATCACCGTCATGCAAACCGGCGAAGGAAAAACGCTTACGGCAACCATGCCGCTGTTTTTGCGCAGTCTGGCCAGTCGAGGCGTGCACTTGGTAACCGCCAATGACTATTTGGCCCAACGCGACGCTGATCTGGTGCGGCCCATCTTCTCGGCTCTGGGTACTACCGTGGGCGTCGTCACGGCGGATAGTTCCCGTCATGAACGCGTCTCTGCATATGCGCAAGATATTACTTACACCACGGCTAAGGAAATTGGCTTTGATTTTCTTCGAGATCGGATGTTGCGCCGCGGTCAATCGCTGGGGGAACATGCCACCGTATCTCAGCTGATCGAGCAGCGAGCCGACCAGTGGGGCGCCAGTGGCGGGAGTGGTGTAGCGGTCGATCAAGCCGTACAGCGCGAATTGCACAGTGTGATCGTTGACGAAGCGGACAACATTCTCATCGATGAGGCCAAGACCCCTTTAGTTGTGAGTCACCCGACGAGTGCAATAACACCACAACAATTAGCCTTGTATCGTTGGGCCGCTCAATTTTGCCACGAGTTTCAACGCGACCAACATTGGACCGAACACTTGCAGCAACGCCGAATCGAACTAACGGAAAGCGGCCGGCGACGCGTACGCCAATTGCCGAAACCAGATTTGCTTTCGAGTACTCCGCTCTTAGAGCTGTACGAACAAACCGAATTGGCGCTAACCGTTCAATCTTTCTTTTCACGCGATCAACATTACGTTATTCGCAACAACGAAGTCGTGATTGTCGACGAGTATACCGGGCGAATTTCAGAGGGACGCAAATGGCGCGCGGGGTTACATCAGGCGATCGAAGCTCGCGAAAACCAACCCGTCTCCGCGCCGACCCAAGACGCCGCGAAAATCACGATTCAAGAACTATTTCTAAAATATCAACACTTGGCCGGAATGACAGGCACGATTGCAAACAGCGGACCTGAACTCGAAAAAATCTACCGTAGTCGCGTTTTTGACATGCCGACTCACCGTCCGCCAAAACGTGAGGCTTGGCAAGAGTTGATTTTTGGCACGGAATCGGAAAAGTGGGAAGCGATTTGTGACGAGGTTGAAGAAATTTTTCGCTCGGGGCGACCTGTTTTAATCGGTACGCGCACGATTGAGAAATCAGAACACATATCGCAGTTATTGCATTCGCGTAAGATCCCGCACGATGTGCTCAACGCTCATCGACTGGCACAAGAAGCCGCGATTGTTGCCGAGGCAGGGACTTTTCGTCGCGTTACCGTAGCCACTAATATGGCCGGTCGCGGCACAGATATTCGCTTAGATCCCGTAACCTTGCAACTAGGCGGGCTGCATGTCATTTGCACGGAACTACACGACTCCGCGCGCATCGATCGGCAATTAATCGGTCGGTGTGGACGTCAAGGTGACCCGGGCAGTTATCGCGTATACGTCTCATTGGAAGATGAAATCCTCCACATGGGACTGCCCCAGAAGACTTGGAAGCGTCTGCAAGAGTTTCGTCAACAACCGCCAGTATATTTAACGCGGTTTATGAAATGGTTCGAACGCGCTCAGGCGATCATTGAATCCCGACATTTCAAGTCGCGCCAGTTGCTTGTCTACCACGATCAACAACGCCGACAAATGCAACTCGAAATGGGGCTCGATCCTTACCTCGATCTCGCCTAAAAGCGTTAGCTTAGAGTAAGCCACCACCAGCTTTCGCTGGTGGTTAGCTTGTAGTAAGCCACCACCAGCTGTCGCTGGTGGTTTGCACAGCAGGGCGCGCTGTCGTTGGGTTAGCTGACAAGTAAGCCACCACCAGCTGTCGCTGGTGGTTAGCTTGTAGTAAGCCACCACCAGCTTTCGCTGGTGGTTAGCTTGTAGTAAGCCACCACCAGCTTTCGCTGGTGGTTTGCACAGCAGGGCGCGCTGTCGCCGGGTTAGCTGACAAGTAAGCCACCACCAGCTTTCGCTGGTGGTTTGCACAGCAGGGCGCGCTGTCGTTGGGTTAGCTGACAAGTAAGCCACCACCAGCTGTCGCTGGTGGTTTGCACAGCAGGGCGCGCTGTCGCTGGGTTAGCTTAGAGTAAGCCACCACCAGCTTTCGCTGGTGGTTTGCACAGCAGGGCGCGCTGTCGTTGGGTTAGCTTAGAGTAAGCCACCACGAGCTGTCGCTGGTGGTTCGCACAGCAGGGCGCGCTGTCGCCGGGTTAGCTGACAAGTAAGCCACCACCAGCTGTCGCTGGTGAGTTAGCTGGGAGTAAGCCACCACCAGCTGTCGCTGATGGTTTGCATAGCGTGTGCGGCGTGAGGGGCGTGTAAATGACGACAAACAAACGATGACAAACAATCGATGACAAACAAACGATGACAAACAACGTCGTTACCGTTCCGTCTTCAATTCCCGAAAAACGGTGGTGCTTGGTTCCGTTGCATTTTCCAATAGTTCTTCGGCGGCTCGGTAGAGCACTTCTTGGCTGCGGATGGGCGGTTTGCGCCGAGCAGTGATCTTCTCATAACTTCCGTCACTCTGCATACGGTAAGCGTGTGTGTTGTCAGAAAAATAAGTTTCTAACGCGTCAATCAAGCGTTGTCGGCAATCGTGGTCTTCTACGGGTACCAGCAATTCAATGCGTCGATCAAGATTGCGTCCCATCCAATCGGCACTGGTCAAATACACTCGCCTTTCGCCGCCATGGTGAAACATGAGGATCCGCGAGTGCTCGAGAAATCGGTCGACAATACTAACCACCGAAATATTCTCACTCAGTCCTTTGACACCGGGGCGCAAACAACAAATCCCGCGAACATTTAGCCGGATTTTCACGCCCGCTTGCGAAGCTTCGTATAACTCGTCAATCAATTTGGAATCGACCACCGAATTCAGCTTGGCCACAATTTCCGCAGGCATACCGTTTTTGGCGTTGAGCTTTTCCACGGCGATCAACGATGATAGGGTCGATCGCAAATTGATGGGAGCCAAAGCCAGTTTTTCGAGCGGCTGCGGCACACTCAGTCCCGTGATCGCGTTAAACGCATGAACTGTGTCTAACCCCAATTGTTGATCGGCGGTAAACAAACTCACATCGCTATACAACTGTGCAGTCGATTCGTTGTAATTGCCGGTGCCAAAATGCACGTACCGGACAATCCCTCGTTTTTCTCGGCGAACAACCAACAGCATCTTGGCGTGAGTCTTAAGCCCGCTGACTCCGTAAATCACGTCAACGCCTGCCGCCTCCATCCGCCGCGCCCATTGAATATTTCGCTGTTCATCAAAGCGAGCCTTGAGTTCAACCACTGCAGTGACATGTTTGCCATTATTACGTGCTTGAATCAATGCATCGACAATTTTGCTGTCGCGGGCCGTTCGATACAAAGTCTGTTTGATGGCGACCACATCGCGATCATTGGCAGCTTGTTGTAAAAACTCCACAATCGGATCAAACGATTGATAGGGATGCAGCACTAAACGAAAACCGCTGGCGATTACCGCAAATACATCTTTCCCATGATCAAAATCGGCCACTGCTTTGGCGGGCCAAGGCGTATCTTTGAGTTCCGGTATCGGCAAGGACTGTGCAAAGCCCAAAAAGGATGACAAGTCCAACGGGCCGCGCGCTCGGTAAGTGTCAATTTCAATCGCACCCACGCAGGCCCGCAAGAAGTTGACCATTTGACCGCTGGCGCTCTCAGCGACCTCCAATCGAACACACGGACTGTTCTGACGCAAGTTGATTAATTCCAACACTTCCAACATGAAGTCATCGGTGTCTTCGTCGAGCTCAGCGTCTGCATTACGGATTACTCGCAGCGGACACCATTCGAGAATCTCTTGTTCGGGAAGCAATTTATGAAGTTGGGTCGCCAACAAGTCTTCCAGTAAAATGAAGTCGTATCCGGCACGGGCGGGGAACGGAATAATTCGGGGAACATTAGCCGGAAATGGAATTACCACATAGCGATCATCCGCCAAAGGCACTCCAGAATTCTCGACTATGGCTTTGTCCAATCGCGTGGCCACACTGTTTTTCATGCGCACACATAAGCACATTCGCTTGCCGCGCAGCATCGGAAAATCGTTGGCGCAAGAAACCGAAATTGGCGACACAATCGGCAACAATTCGTTGTCAAAATAAGTATCTAGGAACTTTTGCGATTGCCCGATTAAATCCGCTGCCGTTAACCGACGAATGCGATGCTCTTTTAGTCGAGGCTCCAATTCGTCCAACAAGCAACCGTAAATTAGCTGCGTTTGCTCCAAGATTTTTTCGCGAACTTGTTTGAGTTGTTCGTGAGCGGACAGTCCGGTAATGTCTGTTATGGCCGATCCTTTGTCCGCCGCAAGTTTCAAACTGCCGACACGTACCATGAAAAATTCATCTAAGTTATTACTGGCAATTGCTAAAAACTTCAAACGTTCCAACAAAGGATTGTTTGTGTCGAACGCTTGATCTAAAACCCGTTGATTGAATCCCAGCCAACTGATTTCGCGATTAATATATCGATCAGATATTGTCATCTCTGTTTTCTGTTTCCAAAGTCAGTAGTTGTAATTCGACACCGAAGAGGTTTTCAAACATCTGCCCCGATTGTTGGGCTTCAAGTTGTTCGGCCGAGATATCACCGAGCGCTTTGGCTGCAATGGTTATTTGCTGAGCCTCAACTTTGCAGGTAATTTCTTTGATTCGTTGGCTGCGTGACGACTCCAAGGCCACGGCGACTCGCAACAACGAAGCCAATTTTGCAACCACAATGCGACTTTCACGATCTAACAAGTTGTAACCCTCATGGGTCGGTTGCGGAGTCGCTCGACGATGGTAACGGGCGATCAGCGAGACCAAAAAGAGATTTCGCTGGCTAACCCCAAACAACTCAGAATTTTGGATCAGATACATCGAATGCTTGTGATAACTACGCCCGCTGACATACATCCCCACTTCGTGCAGCAAAGCCGCCAGTTCCAGGATGGAGCGATAGCGTGTATCCAATTGGTGGATTTCCCGCAAATCGTCAAAAAGTTGCAGTGCAAAGGTTGCAATTGCCTCAGCATGGTCCATGTCCGTGTCGTACTTTTTGGCGAACTGTTTGGCTGAGGAAACAATTTGTTGCCGAATTGATTCGGACCAAGCGAATCCGCCGGCCATTTCATGCAATACGCTGCGCCGCATATTCGAATCGGCAACGTACAAAACTTCATTACTAAATCGTTTCGCCATCATTTTGTGAGCCAACAGCGCTGGTCCCAATGCCTGGGCTTCGGCCAAACTCAAACGATACATGGTGACCAGTTGCTCGGGTTGTTTTTGCAGCACTTGGTCCACAAACTCACCCAAGGTGTCGACACCAACCTCGGACAGCACGCCTGGGCGAAACTCGCGTTTGGTGAGTTTCATGAAAAATCGAATATCGCCGCCCATGGCCACATATTTGGCCGTCTCATCGTGGATCAAATGTTGAATTTGCTGAATATGTTGTTCGATTTGTGCCGTCAACATTTTTTTTGTTTTTGCCAATGGTGCATCGTAGTCGTCGATGATCTTTCGCAATCGCAAACTGCCCATGCGAAAAGTCCGCGAAAACTTGACGTTTCCTTGTTGCAAATACAGGAATTCAGTTGTGCCTCCACCCACTTCCGAAACCACAGAGTCGCCGGCAAAGGTCTCAGGACTTCCCGTTAGATAGGGTTGAATTCCCAAATAGGTAACACGGTGCAATTCGGCTTCATCGAATGGTTCAATTTCAAATCCCGTCGCAATGTAGACGCGATCTTGAAATTCCAAGCGATTGTTTGCCTCTCGTAATCCGCTGGTGGCAATGACTCGGACGTTAGTCTGAGGTGTTAAACCATATTCCTCGAGTTTTCGTCGAAATATTTTCAGCACGCGCACGCATTCATCAATGGTCGTGCGACTGATGACACCGGTTGAAAAGGAGTCTTTACCGAGACTGACGGCGTGGGTCAAAGTTTCCTGGTGGATCAGGCTGCCGTCCGACATCAGTTCCGCCAATTGCAGGCGAATGGAAGAGGCGCCAATATCGATAACGGCAAGTGCTTTTGCGGCAAATACGGCAGGTTCGTTTCGAGCGTCTTTGGGTTCGATATTCATGGTCAATTCATCTTTGTAGTTTCGTTCGTGTAACTATTCTATCGCGCCACGTTTGATTTCGGAGATGAATTTTTTGGTGTGTATAAGAGGAAATCCTGATTCCAAGATCACCTTTGGACTTGGATTGGTGTTTGGGCCTAACTCGGGGTAAATGACTGTCGTGCCGCAGCGGCCGCGCCCATGGTTGCGGCTTGGTCACCCAGTGCTGCTGGTACAATCTTGTACAAATCTCGCATCGACGGCAACACTCTTTTTTTCACCGCCTTGGAGACGGCGTCCAGATACAATTCGGGCATCGCTTCCACTAATCCACCTCCCAATACAACGATTTCGGGAGCCAAGAGGTGAATCATCGTGACAACGCCCAGTGACAAATAGTTGGCCGCCTGCCGTATAATCTCTTCGATGGCCAAATCCCCAGCTTGAATCGCCTCCGCCAATTGGGCCGAGCGAATGGATGAGATATCTGTCCCGGCGATTTCGTGTAACCGCCGCGCTTGTCCACGAAAAGAGGCTTGAGCTGCAGCGCCGGAAATGGCTAACCGCGAAGCAAATGATTCTAAAGTGCCCGCACCATCGAGTTGCCCGTCAACAGCTAAGGGGATGTGGCCAATTTCCATGCAAGTGCTGTTTGCACCTTGAAATAATTGGCCTTCATAAACGCACCCTCCGCCGATTCCCGTACCGGGAAAAATTCCCACTGCGCAACGAGCACCGCGGGCGGCGCCGAAATGGTATTCTCCAAAGACCCCAAAATCTACGTCGTTGCCCACGCGTACCGGAAACTTAAACTCATCCTCGATGGATTGCCGAATCGCGACATTTTTCCAACCTAAATTGGGCGCTTCGCGCACAATGCCTTTTTTCAAGTCCAGCGGGCCGGGGCAGCCAATTCCCAATCCGGCGATATCTCGCGGCGTCAGTTTCGCTTCCGCAATTGCAGCGGCAATGACTCCATTGATCCGCACCAAGGCTGCTTGCGGTCCTTCGTGCCCTTTGGTTTTCTTGCGACATCGCCCCAGCTCTTTGAATTGGCTGTCGTAGACCACTGCCAACATCTTGGTGCCACCTAGATCAAAACCAACCCAATATTTTGGCGTTTCTGTCATGGTCAGATTGTTCTATCCATTTTTATTAATAGGTGTTGAATTCAGGCATCAAATAACCCAGATGGCAATCACGATTGCAGCGCCGCAGCTTTCCCGACTGAGAATGCCGATCTATTTGATTTCGCGGATCTTGATATTGCTAAACCAAATCGAATCACCATGGTCTTGTAGACAAATGTGACCTTTGGCATTGGCCCCAAATTTTTCCCAATCTTTAAACTTGCTGGCCTCTTTACGTTTTTTCCAGTCATCACCGCCAATATCGATAGAGACAACTTTTTGCCCATTGAGCCAATGTTCCAATTGGTTGTTGACCAATCGGATTTTGCCTTCATTCCATTCGCCAATCGCTTTGGGTTTGGCATTTTCAGGCTCAACCATCGCATATAAAGATGCCGCAGAAGTGATCGAGCGTTTCCCGTCGGCATGTCCGTCGTTGTCCAGAATTTGATATTCGGGCCCGCTCAAATATGGGGCGGAATCGCCCTTGGAAACGCGATACATTACGCCACTATTGGCTTTGGCAGTCACCCGCCATTCAAACACTAATTCGAAATCGGCAAATTCTTGTTTGGTAATAATGTCGCCACCGCCACTGCCATCAAAATGCAATGTCTCGCCATCAATTTTCCAACCTGCGCCAACCGATTCATTTTTATAACCACGCCATTGATCGAGCGATTTGCCATCGAACAACACAATAAAATCGTTGCTGGATTGTGTCGATTTCAAGCTTTGGTCGGTCTGGGCGAGTGCTGATTCAACCGCAAATTCCAATGTAGCCACCAGCAGAACTCCCCAAACAAATGTGCGAACGATAGACATAGGACTTTCCTTAAAGGTAAATACACTAACAGTTTTTCAGCAGGCAAAAAAACTTAGTGCATCGAATCGATAAATAAATCAACGAGCCAAGAATCAAATCTAACGGCGCTCGATGGCAACAAATTCGCGAGCATCGGGACCGATATACTCGCCGGCTGGCCGAATCAGCTTATTGTTGCTGCGCTGTTCAAAAACATGGGCTGACCATCCCGTTATTCGCGCTAATACAAAAATTGGCGTAAACATCGGGGTCGGTATTCCCATAAAGTGATAGGCCGAGGCGCTATAGAAATCGAGATTCGGAAAGAGATTTTTCTCCCGCCACATCACGGCTTCGATACGTTCGGAAACGGGATACAACACCCGATCGCCGACTTGATCGGCTAATTTCTTGGCCCAAACTTTGATGACTTCATTGCGAGGATCGGAAACGGAATAAACCCGGTGACCAAAACCCATCACCAATTTTTTGTCGGCTAACATTTGCATCAAACCGGTTTCCGCTTCATCAGCCGTGCGGAACTTTTCAATCAATTCCATGGCGGCTTCATTGGCTCCTCCATGCAATGGTCCTCGCAATGTCCCAATGGCTCCCGTAATCGCAGAATAAATGTCGCTGAGTGTTGCCGTACAAACACGGGCTGTAAAGGTCGAAGCATTGAACTCATGTTCCGCGTAGAGAATCAGCGAAACGTCCATTGCACGAACGTGCATCGGATCGGGTGTTCGACCCAGCAACGTCTCAAGATAGTAACCCGCCAGGCTGGTCTGTGTTGACTTAAAATCGATCGATACCCCATCGCGGTGATATCGATACCAATAATTTAACAACGATGGGAAACAGGCGGTCAGGCGCATCGCCACGGACAGTTGTTGATCGAAAGAAGTTTCGGGTTCCAGGCAGCCCAGCATCGAACAACCCGTGCGGAGGACATCCATCGGGTGAGCATTGGCGGGAATGGCCCGCAAGGTCGCGGTCAACGCCTCTGGCAGAGTTCGCATGCCAATCAATTTCTTTTGAAAATCTGCAAGTTCTGCTCGGTTGGGAAGGTGCCCGACCAATAACAAGTGGGCGACTTCTTCAAAGGTAGCCTGTTCGGCTAAGTCGTGAATCGAATAGCCTCGATAATTTAATCCTACGCCGGCTTGACCCACCGTTGAGATCGCGGTTTGTCCAGCAACAACGCCGGCCAGTCCACCCGTCTTCTTGGGTTTTGAGTCAGTGGTTGTCATGGTCGTTCCTTTAAAATCATCTGGTCAAGAAGTTGTTCGTATTGGTGGTAACGAATGATTTCATACAAACGGTCCCGACTCTGCATTTTCGAGACGACGGCACGTTGCGTACCATCGCGACGAATCGCTTGGTAAACGTGTTCGGCGGCTGCGTTCATAGCGCGAAAAGCGCTCAGCGGGTATAACACCAATTGAATTCCAAGTTGTTTTAATTCCGTAGTTGTTAGTAGTGGCGATTTACCAAACTCGGTCATGTTCGCCAATACTGGCACGGATACCTGCGAAGTAAAGGCTTGATATTCATGGGGTTGGGTAACCGCTTCGGCAAAAATCATGTCTGCACCGGCTTCCACATAAGCTTGTGCTCGAGCTATAGCGGACTCTAGACCTTCGGACGCTAAAGCATCCGTTCTTGCCATAATCACAAACTCGGGATCTGTCTTAGCATTGACAGCGAATCGAATTCGATCCACCATTTCTGCTGTTTCGACCAAGGCTTTACCAGGACGATGGCCACAACGTTTGGCAGATTGTTGGTCTTCGAGGTGCAAACCAGCTGCACCGGCAGCGGTAAACTGTCGCACCGTCCGAGCGATATTAAAGCCGTGCCCCCATCCGGTATCGGCATCAACCAGTAACGGCAACGATGTGATACTGGTAATGCGACGGATATCGATTTCGACATCGGTCTGGTTGGTCATACCAAGATCGGGCATGCCATAAGAAGCGTTTGCGACTCCAGCTCCGGACAAATAGATCGCTCGAAAACCGGCCTGTTCCGCCATCAATGCGCACAATGGATGAATTGCGCCGACAATTTGAAGGGGACTTTCCTCGGCAAGTGCTTGCCGAAATCGTTGGCCCGCAGAACCTAGCATCGTCTGACTTTCCCTTAATTCCGAAGGAGGTAAATCGCCGCTTCGAGGCTGGTTTTTCCAGCGCCTCAGCGTTCGACAAGTGTTCGGGGCCGCGAACCATTACCACGCCTCTGATCGTGAAGCGTCCCCACCACTAACACCAGTATTAAGGTAACAGATTTTCCTTGAGCTCCACAGGCGCCACGCACAGGCACCTTGAAGGACTCCTAGCGACGCCCCTGTGCGAAAATCGCCAGCCCCAATGAAATCGAGAAAAAACTTCGGTCACTGCAGTGATAGACGTCTGTTAAATTTGCGGTAAAGTCGTTACGCTAGAAGCAGAAATTGTCGGCCAGTCCGGGTTTCGGGCCCCTTAGGAAAATGTCATTGGCGTTCCAATTGCCGGTGCCGTTTGGACTTGCCCTATAAATTCTCCAAGCATGTATTGCGGCTACGCGGTTGTAACGCATGGGAAACTTGGAGGCGTACCGATCTATTTCTATTGTCCAAAATCGTGATTTCGTTGGATGTCTAACATGTCTGTTGCCATGCCCTCAATCATTGCTGATATCGCTCAAGGTAAATTTGCCACAAAAGTTTTGCGGAATGCAGTACCCGCCGTCTTGTACGAAGAAGCGATACGGTTTGACGACGCGCAGTTGGTGGCAAGTGGCGCGGTTGCAGTCAATAGTGGGCTAAAGACTGGACGCAGTCCGAAAGATAAACGCATCGTCGACCAACCAGCGATACACAACGATATCTGGTGGGGGGACGTCAATATTCCTTTCGCGGAGTCTTCTTTTTCTATCCTGCGTCAACAAGCCATCGATTTTTTGGATCGTAGCGAACGTGTCTATGTTCTTGATGCATTTGCCGGATGGGACCCCAAGTACCGTCTAAAGATTCGCATCATTTGCACTCGCGCTTATCACGCCTTGTTCATGCACAATATGTTGATACGGCCCTCGGCCGAGGAATTAGAAAGTTTTGGCCAACCGGACTATGTGATTTACAATGCTGGCCAAAAAAAGGCCGACCGCACGATTCCCGGCGTCACTTCCGATACCTGCGTCGCTTTGAATTTTGGGTCCGGCGAAATGGTGATTACCGGGACAGAATACGCCGGCGAAATGAAAAAAGGTGTGTTCACCATCATGAACTATCTCATGCCTCGCGATGGCGCGTTGTCAATGCATTGCTCGGCGAACGAAGGCAATCAAGGCGACATATCTTTGTTTTTCGGATTGAGCGGCACCGGCAAAACTACCTTGTCGGCGGACCCCGGGCGACACTTGATCGGCGATGATGAACATGTTTGGTCGGATCGCGGCGTGTTCAATATTGAAGGGGGTTGTTACGCCAAGTGTGTCAATTTGTCGGCTGACAAGGAGCCGGAAATATTCCATGCGATTCGATTTGGTTCCGTTTTAGAAAACACAGTGCAACACGAAATCACTCGTGAAGTTGATTACGATGACGACTCGCTCACGCAAAACACACGTTGCTCGTATCCGATTGAATACATTAATAACGCCAAAATTCCCTGTTTGGGCGGACATCCGCAGAATATTATTTTTCTAACTTGTGATGCATTTGGTGTTCTGCCACCCGTTTCCAAATTGACGCCCGCACAGGCTATGTACCACTTCATTAGCGGATACACCGCCAAGGTAGCCGGTACGGAAGTAGGTGTCACCGATCCACAGACGACCTTCTCGGCTTGTTTTGGTGCTGCCTTCCTGGTTTGGCATCCCACCAAATACGCTGAAATGTTGTCGGCAAAAATGAACCAATACGGCTCACATGCTTGGCTTGTAAATACCGGTTGGTCAGGTGGACCGGCCGGAGTTGGCTCACGCATGAAACTGGCTTACACTCGCGCGATTATCGATGCTATTCATCGCGGTGAATTGGCGCGAGCACGTTATGAAACCGATCCCGTTTTCGGGTTGGCCATTCCAATGAATTGCTCGCAAGTGCCAAGTGAACTACTTAACCCCCGAAACACCTGGGCGGATCCCGCCAAATATGACGAAACGGCTAAGCGATTGGCGACACAGTTTCAGCAAAACGTTAAGATCTACGCAGCGGCAGCGTCTGATGAAATAAAAAACGCCGGACCGCAAATTTAACGCGGTGCACATATACTCATTGTACTAACGTGACGCGAATGTCGATGCCCGGAATAACCTCTCACTCTGGAATGGATTATGTCCAACATTGCTGACCTAGATTTGTCAAAATTTGTGCGCGATATTCCAGATTTCCCCAAACCGGGGATTATGTTCAAAGACATCACTCCATTGTTGTCAAATTACGATGCCTATCAAACGGCCATCCAACGAATGGCGGATCATTTTCGCGACCAGTCGATAGAAGTCGTTACGGCCGCCGAGGCTCGCGGGTTCTTGTTTGCGGCGCCCTTGGCTCTAGAACTGGGCGTCGGATTTGTACCGATCCGTAAGCCGGGTAAATTGCCTTATCAAAAACGCTCTTATAGTTATGCGTTGGAGTATGGCACGGATACCCTGGAGATGCACATTGACGGGATTGAACCCGGCGAACGCGTGTTGGTGGTCGACGATTTGTTAGCGACTGGTGGAACCGTGGAAGCTTGCGTGCGAATGATCGAAGAATGCCAGGCTCAAGTTGTGGCCTGCGCGTTTTTGATTGAACTTGGATTCTTAAACGGCGCGGCTAAATTGGCGCCCCACGCCGTTTATAGCTTGATCAAATATTGAGGTCCGGCATGACACCTGACGGTGATTGGCGATCAACTTTGGATACAGCGCTGTTCGGATTAATGAGCCGATACGCCGAGCGCGTTCCCGATGTCAAACGTGTGATTCAATGCATGATCGACACCGGAATTATCAAGTCGGCCAGCGAAATCGAGAACGATCACATCGCGTTTCGCACCATGGGCGTTGAGTATTTGGGAATCCAATCGTTAGAAAAGATTTTCCTGCACTTGGGATACGAAAAACGTGATCATTACCATTTTTCAGGTAAAAAACTGGATGCCTTTTGGTATTCGCCACCCGCACCCAACTATCCGAGAATTTTTATTTCTGAATTGCGGGTTCACGAGTTGTCGCCGTCTGCCCAAACGTTGATTCGATCTTATACGGATGAAGTTCACACTGATCCAGTAGATGTTATCGACCTCAATATCGGCTTAGCAATCGATGAATTTTTGCATCGCCCCCTGTGGCGCACCCCCTCGTGGTCTGATTACCAAAAACTGGGGGAGGAAAGCGAATACGCGGCTTGGGTGATTTATAATCGATATTATTTGAATCACTTTACGGTTAGTGTCCATAATTTACCCACCGGTTACAACACAATTGAACAGTTCAATCAGTTTCTCGAATCTCACCAATTCAAGCTAAACGATTCAGGCGGCAAAGCCAAAGTTAGTTCCGATGGGTTGCTGATTCAAAGTTCCACCGTTGCTCAAATGGTCGACGCAGAGTTTGACAATGGTCGTGGCGGAACTGAAGTGCATTCGATTTCTGGATCGTATGTGGAATTTGCCGAACGACGAGTCCTACCCGAACTGGCCAACCAAGACTTTGGAACGATTACGCGGGCTCAACGCCGCGAAGGCTTTGAGGCCAACAATGCAGATAAGATTTTTGAGAGCACTTATTCCCAGCAGACTCAGCGGAATTCGTAGTCCAAAGGACCCTCCTTTGGCAGTACACGCTTTTGTGATTTTTGGTTATCCAGGAATTTTAGTGACTGGCTGGGGATGATCTTCAGGTTTATCTCGTCGATTGGCTACGATTGATGAAGCTTTCCGATCTACACTGTGTGACTCACACGAAAGTGCGTGTCGCGTCGAATTCAATCTTGCCGATAATTCCCTGAAACCAGTCCGACGCCCGCCCGCATCCGTCGTTCGTGCTTTTCGTGCCTTTCGTGGTTAAATCTCTTTTACCACTAAATTCTCGGATGAGCCTGATTTTTTAATTCGCACGCTTACCGCCCCGCAGTGGTTTAACGACAGGACGGCAAGTTTGAAAGCAAAAAGTGTCATTGACTTCTTATTGCGAATCCAAAGATTGTTTGCCTCTCAACAAATGATGGTAGTGCTGAGCAAACCGGTGCGCTTCGTCGCGTACATATTGCAGCAATCGCAGTGCAAACGAGTGCCGCGACAGACGCAACGGCTCCGTTTCACCGGGTACGTAGATTTCTTCGTTTTTCTTGGCCAATGAAATAAGAGTCGGACGCGTAATTCCTAAAGCATCGAAAGCAGCGCATGCCGCATTCAGTTGGCCTTTTCCCCCATCGATCAAGATAATATCAGGAAAGACATCGCCCTCTTCGTTTTTCCTTTGATATCGTCGCGACACCACTTCATGGATGCTGCGAAAGTCATCAATGCCGGAAACTTGTTGAATCTTATAGCGACGATATCCTGGTTTGAACGGCAATCCATCGATGAATTGAACGAGACTGGCGACGGTTTGATTGCCGCCTAAGTGCGCAATATCGATGCCCTCGATCGTTCGGGGTTGTTCAGGCAATTGCAAAACTCTTTTTAGACCTTTTAGTCCTTTTTGTGGGTCGACGTAAAAGACTTCAGGCTGTGCGTGCGTATCTAGTTCGCCTCGACTATCGAGCGACTTGAGCGCGTTTAGTTCGTCGCGCAATTTGGCTGCTTGTTCATAGCGTCGATTTTGAGCGTGTTCGATCATTTCCGCTTCCATCGATTTTAAGAGCCTTGTCTTCTTGCCGGATAAAAACATTTGTAAGCGTTTGATGTCGTGTCGGTAGTCGTCTTTGGAAATTCGCAAATTGCAAGGTGCTGTGCATTGGCGAATGCTGGCGAGCAAACAAGGGCGAAACCATTTCCAGCGGGGGTCTTCGGACTCAATATCTAGCGAGCAAGTGCGAAACTTAAAGATCTTTTGTAGCACTTGGATAGCGCCTCGCAAGCTGCCTGCGCTGGGAAACGGTCCAAATAATTTTACCCCGGATGTTCTTGGTTCGCGGGTAATCTCAACGCGCGGAAAATCTTCGCAGGTGATGATTTGTAAATAGGGGAACGACTTGTCGTCTTTTTGTTCTCGGTTGTGGATTGGTTGGATGTCTTTGATCAATCGCGATTCGACCAGCAAGGCATCGACCTCACTTTCGCATTCGAGGTAATCGACGTCGCAAATTTCGTGGATCCAACGAGCAGTCCGAGGCTCTAATGCGGCTGCTTTTAGGAAATAACTGCCGGCCCGAGAACGTAAGTTTTTAGCTTTGCCGACATAAATCACTGAGCCATTGGCGTCTTTCATTAAATAGACACCGGGGCATTGGGGGAATTTGCGAACAATTTCTCCGGCGGCCCGGTAGGTATCCGGTCCGGGTGCCAAATCAGCCGTTTCAAAAGCGACAGCTTCCGGCAATTCCACCTGCGTGTCTTGCTCAATATCCAGGTCTAGTTCAGATTGTTCGTCGATCCAATCTTGTGGATCATCCATGTGCGGCCGCCCTTTTTGTGAATCGTATGGGTTTCGATTCTAGCAGACCAGCGACGAGTCGCGAAAAAGTCGCTGGAATGGGGCGATTTATTAATTCGCCGACTTGCCCCTTGACGATATCCGCATCAAACCGTTAAGTTGGCGGTTTGCTCACGGTCTACAAAGACTGAATGGCAAGATTTTTTGGTATCCGGCCCCTTCGTCTAGCGGTCTAGGACACCGCCCTTTCACGGCGGTAACACGGGTTCGAGTCCCGTAGGGGTCACTTTTTGCGCTGCAGTTTTCTGCGGCGTTTTTTTGTTTCCAATCATTGCTACTTCTTTGCTCAGATTGCCGGTGGATTCCTATATTTTCTAGCTTCGTCGTCGTCGTGGCGGCTTTCGTTTCTGGGCTGCGGTAGTGTTTAACGGCAAGCCGTAGCGAATTTTGCCGCCTATTGATTTGGCCACTTATTGAGTCTTGCTCGGCAAATTTTGCGCAGGCGACGGTGTCCTTGGTCAACAATCGCGTATGTTGCCCCGATGGCCTCGGGACTGAAACGGGCGAATTGTAAAACGGCAGCCAGTGGACGACAAAGCTCGATCTTCGATTTGTTGTCTGCGTGTACCTGTTATCACGCCGTCGCCGCCGCGAAATTTGCGGGTGATGTTTTTTGAAGTAGTCGTGTCGAGTGCCGCAAATTTCGCTCTGGCTTGCCGTTAAACGTTGCGCTTGAAACGAGTGCCGCAAATTTCGCTTTGGCTTGCCGTCAATCTTTGAAAGCTCTTGGATTAGTAGTTTGCGTGTACCTGTTATCAAGCCGTCGCCGCCGCGAAATTTGCGGGTGTTGTTTTTTGAAGTAGTAGTGTCGTACGCCGCAAATTTCGCTCTGGCTTGCCGTTAAACGTTGCGCTTGAAACGAGTGCCGCAAATTTCGCTCTGGCTTACAAATATACAATCCTTTGCCCAAAAATATCCCCGCGCACCGTTACAATTAACTCCGCGATTTTCTAGAATACGGCCAAACGTTTGGATGATCCCCTTGAATGATCCCCATTGATTATTCCCTTGGATGATCCCCACTCGTTTTTTAGCCAATGCGGTTCGATCAACCTATAGTCGCGCGTCGAGGAGTCATCATGTTCGAGTTCTATCAGCCATCAGGCAGATTTTCACCGGCCGCTTTTGCATTGCTATTTGTCGCGGTCGGTATTGCGATTGCCGCAGCGTTCGTTTACCAACTCGGTTTGCAATGGATTCCGTTCATTTATATTAATTTTCTGTTAACGGTGGGCATGGGGATGTTGCTTGGAAAAGCGACGGCAATTGTCATCAAGTCGGGCCATGTACGGAATTTAACTTTGGCTCTCTTAAGTTTTGTTAGTTTAGTGTTGGCGGCCGACGCCGCAAAATTCGGCTTTCAATATCTGACAGATCGTTATGAAGTGGCAAACCTCCAACCGGCGGATGTGGGCCTAGAAGTGGATCGCCCCTTGACGGAAGCAGAATTGACAGATTTCCGAAAATTGATTTTGGACGACTACTCATTTTCGGATCATATCCAATCGCGTGTGGAACGCGGATGGCGTTTGGGTCGTGGTGGCGGAGCGCCGCTTTCCGGGATCTTTGTCTACGTTATTTGGCTCGTCGAGCTCGGCGTAATCGTTTATTTCGGCGGGTTAATCGCTTGGGAAGCCGCCAAACAACCTTACAACGAAAAACTGGCCCGCTGGGCCGACGCTGCCCAAGTTGAAATGAGCCTGCCGGTTACGAACGCCGAGATGATTTCCAAAATTAAAGCCGCAAATTCCGTGCAAGAACTGCTAGAATTGCCCATCCCAGACACCGACCAAAGCGAACGTTTTGCCATCTATCAAGTTAATAGTGTTCCGGGGTTCGAAAATGAAGATGCATTTTTGACCGTTGAACTTCACGTCTATGGCCGAAATGCAAAAGGCGAAATCGAGATCAAAAAAGAGCCTTTGGTTCACTGGGCAAAAATCACTCCCGAGCAACGTGCACGACTGCATGAGAATTCCGAGTTGATGCAAGAAGCCATTGCCGAGTACCGCGCGAGTCTGGAAAACGAATCTGCAGAATCGGCACCAAAAGACGACGACGACGCTCAGTCCTAATCGGTACGGACGATGGCTAATCCCGAGAATCTGGCCGCGACGGCACGACTCACGAAGTGTGTCATCTAACGTTCAATTGCAACGAATGTGAAGAATATTCCATCAGCTCCAGAGTCTGCGATGGGATTGATCAGGAGCCCTAACAGGGCCATTGCCTTGTTCAAAACTGCAACGCCAATTAAACTTAGTTCTACGCAGTTTTAGGACAAAGGCCAAAGGCCAAGGGTCACGGCGTTATTAAACGATTGACACCCGGTCCGCTATTTAGTTTCGCTACCCTTACGGTTGACCAACATGGGCAGTTATCAGCAAACGCACCTCAAACAACTTGAGGCGGAGAGTATCCACATTATCCGTGAGGTGGCCAGCGAATTTAAAAACCCGGTGATGTTATATTCAATCGGTAAAGACTCGGCCGTTATGTTGCATCTGGCTCTTAAGGCTTTTCACCCCGCCAAGCCTCCTTTTCCATTAATGCATGTTGATACGACTTGGAAATTTCGCGCAATGTACGAAATGCGCGATAATTATGCCAAGAATGAGTTGGGTCTGGAGTTGATCCGATATGTCAACGAAGAAGGACTGAAACTGGGTATCGACCCCTTTAAGTTTAGTGGTAAGCACACCACGGTAATGAAAACGGAAGGTTTGAAGCAAGCGTTATCCAAATACCAGTTTGATGCCGCGTTTGGCGGAGCACGTCGCGACGAAGAAAAATCCCGCGCAAAAGAACGCGTGTTTTCATTTCGCGATGAACATCATCGCTGGGACCCAAAGAACCAACGGCCCGAGCTTTGGAACCTTTACAATACACGGGTAAATCAAGGCGAGTCGATTCGGGTTTTTCCGCTAAGCAATTGGACGGAACTCGATATTTGGCAATACATCCATTTGGAAAAGATCCCATTGGTGCCATTGTATTTCTCAGCCGTTCGCCCTGTCGTCCGCCGAAATGGCATCTTAATTATGGTCGACGACGATCGTATGCAGCTTCGCCCAGGCGAAAAAATTGAAGAGAAAATGGTTCGATTTCGAACGCTCGGTTGTTACCCTTTGACCGGGGCGGTTGAGTCAAGCGCTGCGACACTGCCAGATATTATTCAAGAGATGTTGCTGGCAACTACGAGTGAACGCCAGGGCCGTCTAATCGACAACGACGATGAAGGCAGTATGGAAGAGAAAAAACGAGAAGGCTATTTTTAATGTCTCATCAATCTGAACTTATTGCGACCGATATTGAAGCTTATTTGGCGCAACACGAACGAAAAGAATTGCTGCGGTTTATCACGTGCGGCAGTGTCGATGACGGCAAAAGCACCTTAATCGGCCGTTTGCTCTACGATTCCAAAATGATCTATGAAGA
The DNA here is from genome assembly GCA_041739975.1 of Pirellulaceae bacterium. Classification (GTDB taxonomy): domain Bacteria; phylum Planctomycetota; class Planctomycetia; order Pirellulales; family Pirellulaceae; genus BJ22. The sequence goes on along the minus strand of JBGSMY010000208.1, from coordinate 8,106 downwards.
TCAACTTGCCAAGATCGAAAAAGATTCCGTGGTCCACGGTACGACCGGTGGCGGTTTTGATCCAGCGCTGTTGACCGATGGTCTCAAAGCCGAACGGGAACAGGGAATTACGATCGACGTAGCATATCGTTACTTTTCCACAGCGAAGCGCAAATTTATTATCGCTGATACTCCGGGCCATATCCAATACACTCGCAACATGGCCACGGGAGCATCAACTGCGGATTTGGCAATTATTTTGATGGATGCCCGCTATGGAGTCCTGGAACAGACCCGGCGACATAGTTTTATCGTTTCTTTGTTAGGCATCAAGCACATTTTGGTCGCTGTTAACAAAATGGATTTGGTTGGATTCGACGAACAGGTCTTTGAAAAAATCCGATCGGACTATCGAGATTTTGCGACGCGACTCGATATTCCCGATCTGCATTTTTTGCCAATCTCGGCACTGCGTGGGGACAATGTCGTTGATCCAAGCAGCAGCATGCCATGGTACGTCGGGCCGACTCTGATGACTTTTTTGGAAACGGTTTATATCGGTTCTGATCGCAACTTGGAAGATTTGCGGTTTCCGGTGCAGTTCGTCATTCGACCCAATTTAGATTTTCGCGGCTTTGCCGGAACGATTTCCTCGGGCATTGTCAGGCGCGGCGATGAGGTGATGGTTTTGCCCTCGCGCAAGAAGAGTCGAGTCAAACAAATCGTAACTTTTGACGGTGAACTCGAAGAAGCGTATGCTCCGATGTCCGTTACGCTCACGCTCGAAGACGAGATCGATATTAGCCGCGGCGACATGTTGGTCCGTCCCGGCAATTTGCCTAAATCCGAACCAAATATCGAAGCGATGCTGGTATGGATGAGTGAACAGCCGATGGTGCCGGGCAAACAATACCTGTTCAAACAAACCACGAAAACGGTCTCAGGCACGATCTCAAGTCTGCGGTACCAAGTGGATGTCAATACGTTGCACCGCCAAGACGCGCCGACACTTAAACTCAACGACATCGGTCGCTGCAAGATTTCCTTGAGCGAACCGCTGGCCTTTGATGGTTATCGCCGTAACCGGTCGACCGGTGCCTTTATCGTAATCGATCGCATTACCAACGCGACGGTTGGCGGTGGCATGATCTTGGATCGCGATACTAGCGACACGCGGCGCGATCATTGGGAGGCCGACGAGTCGAGCGCGACATTGACTCGAGGCAGTAGCCAAGTAACAACCGACGAGCGTCAATCGCGAATGGGCCAAAAGCCAGCGACGATCTTGCTGACCGGGTTGCCCGGTAGTGGCAAAACATCACTGGCCTTCGCTTTGGAACGCAGATTGTTTGACGATGGTCGCAGTGTGGCGGTGCTCGATGGTCAAAACATGCGGCTGGGTTTGAGTCGTGATTTGCGATTCGGGGCCGAAGACCGTTCGGAAAATTTGCGCCGCGCCGCTGAGGTGGCCAAGCTGATGAATAGTGCTGGCCTAGTTTGTATCATGTCTTTGGTCGCACCCGAGGAAGAATCGCGGCAACGGGCTGCAGAATTGGTCGGTGTTGAACGGTTTTTGGTGGTGCACTTGAACCCGTCAGCGGATGTAGTCGATCAACGAACCGCCGCCGAATCGGAAGCAACCACGATGACTCCGACCGACTATCAACTTCCAGAAACGCCAGCATTGGTTTTAGATACCGGTCGGCAAGGAATTGACGAATGCGTTCAAGCGATCGTTGATTTATTAGAACAAAGAAAGATTCTACAATAGCGCACCCAAACTCAGTGCTATCTGTATCGCGCAATTCTAATCCAATTTCGTCTTTACGCTCAGGGTTGCCACCAGGCGAACGAGTTATACGTTACAATCGGAATAGTTAAATTTCGGTGGTACTAACGGAGTGTTTGCATTGGGGAACAGGATAAATTCCATCCACAAGTTGTGGGTTTTTACAGATGGGGTGACCTGAAATGTGGGAACCCGAACACCCGCCGTTCCGGCCGGCTTGGTGGTGGTCAAATCCACACTTACAGACGTTGAGCGCTGCGCTGCGGCGCGGTGACTTTGGCTCAACCACAGCTGAGTCACACCAAGTCACAACTGACGATGACGACCGAATTGTCGTCCACGATAATTGTCCCAAAAAGTGGATTACAGGCGATCGAGTTGCCATTATTGTCCACGGACTATGTGGTTCGCATCTGTCACCACCTGTGCAACGAACGGCCGTGAAGTTACGGCGACAGGGGGTTCGCACGATCCGAGTCGATATGCGAGGTTGGGGCGCAAGTGCGTTGGTATCACGCGGTCATGCCTATGCCGGAGCAAGCGGCGATTTGGCGGCCGTTGTTTCTGCGGTGCGACGTTGGTTTCCAATTTCCAAAATTAGTTTAGTCGGTTTTTCACTAGGCGGCAATTTGTTATTGAAGTTATTGGCGGAATGGGGCAATGAGCCACCGGCAGCGGTTGACTCGGCAATTGCGATCTCGCCGCCGATTGATCTTTTGCGAACCGCTTGCAATTTACGGCATTGGGGAAATCGATGGTACGATGGTTATTTTACTCGCCGATTGTGTGCTCAACTCCGCTGGCGCCGAAAACATGTTCCCAACTTGGTTGACAATGGACTACAGCGTTTGCCTAAACGTTTGGTGCATTTTGATGATCAATTCACAGCGCCCATACACGGTTTCGATGGCGCCGATGACTATTATCGGAAATCAGGCGCGGCGTCGCGACTGCGAGATATTACCGTTCCGACCATGTTAGTTGCTGCCGAAGATGATCCTTTAGTACCGATTGGAATGTATTATGAATGGCCGCGATCGAGTCGCATTGAGTTAATAACGACACGGCGGGGCGGACATTTAGGGTTTCTCGGTTGCGGCGGATGCGACCCGGACCCCTATTGGCTAGAATGGCGAATTGCGCATTGGATTGCCAATGTGAATTCGCAAACCGCCTCTCCAACGCGATAAGTGTGTTGCGTTGGATTACAGATATATATAGGACCTCAGATGTCGATGCTTCGTCAAATTGTCTGCCGGGTGTTTGTTGTGGGGTTGTTGCCATGTTTGATTCCCGCGCTATCCGAAGTTAGCGCAACTCAGGTTTTGACGAAACCGGTTGACTCGGCGGACCCGAAAAAAACAGAATCAAGCCAAGACATTGATCCCGCAACCCGCGAATCTATTGGTAAGTTTTTTGAACTCCTTCAAACAAAATTTGACTTCACGGATGCAAATAGTGGCGCCGAGTACCTGGACTTGCCGGAAATGGAGTCTGTGATTCGACAGAACACAAAGGTAAACCAATCGACCGAAAGCGGAGCGCCCTTTGTTGATGCTTTGAAGACCCATTGGCCGACATCCATGGAATCATGGCAACAGGAATTCTATTGGGACCGACACCGAATTAATAAGATCGAGAAGTTGGATGAACGGCGATTTGCCGTTAGCATACGGCACTTTCAAGAAGCAGACGATGTATTCTTAAAACTGAGATGGACCATTGTTCGGCAAGATGATGAATCCTGGAAATTTTCCAATATTGAGGATTCGGATCAAGGTGTAGCGGTCACATCCCTTTTGGCAATTCTGATTGCTCCTAACGACAATCAAGCCGATTGGGTATTGCCAACCAAACTATGGTTGTTGAATGTCCAAGGAAAATCGTTTTTTGACGAGGATATGAATCCGAATTTGGAGACCCTCGAGGCATTGGATCAAATTTTGGACTTGCAGCCACCGGCAGATATTCAAGCATTTTTGTTAACGCTGAAGATTTCATTGTGGATGGTGAGTGAAGATGCGGGCCAAACAGATGTCGACCTCCACAATTTTCAACAACTGCCCGGCGAACATCCAATCGTCTATTACTTTAAGGGTGGGGTTCTGATGAGCGAAGGAGATTTTTCGGGCGCTATCGACAACTATGAACGATATGCCGAACTCACCGGATGGGACCCCGATGTTTGCGAGTCAGTTGCGGATTCTTATTTGGAATTGGGGGAAATCAACAAAGCGATTGAATTTTCTTTGAAAGGACTTGAGGACGACGCCGAAGCATTTGGTTGTTTGGCGACTTTGGCAATTGCACTACCGGACGACCGCAAGTCAGAATTGAATACATGGTTTGAAAAGAATAATTTCGACGAAGATATTTTGGCCGGGGTGATCGATTGGGCACTCACCAATGACGACCAAGCGGCGGCTAGTTATGCTTTTGGGATACTTAAGGCGCGTCATCCTCGTAGTCCGGTGGTTAAAGAGCTGCAAATGTTGATCGATCGTTAAGCCGTACTGCCGAGGACCACAATTGACGAAATGAGTTTACACCTATGGCATCAATTCTCGAAAAAATCTGGTTTTTGCTCGCGAAAACAAAAAAAGCTCAGCAGAAACCTTGAGGCCTCGCTGAGCTTTTACCCCCCCATGGGCTTAATCGTTGATTAACTACCCATTCAATTGTTCGACGCCTAACTTATCGACCTGCTCAAGTCGTAACTTTGATAAATTGGGCCGACTTTGCGATTTGCCCCAATTTTTCTGAAGAAACCGAATTTTTCGAAATTTTGGAATAGGTAGGTTGTAGCGATCGCGCGGAGATTGCCGATAACGAAGGTGTTGAAATGTTTATTGGATATCCATAGAGACTTTGTCTGCGCGTCGGCACGAGCCTGATGCTCAGTTGGTGGGTGTAACGAAATGTCGGAAATCGAAAACGAAATTTCCTCGACCACTCAAGAAAATCCCATCACGGCGCCAATCGCGGGGCGTTCGGGGAAAGCCCACGACTGGACAGGCGTCGCTGCCTCGTTGATCGTGCCGATCGCTTGGGGCTTGACTCTTTATTTCTTGCTATCATCCGCATTCGAAAGTGGCTGGTTCAACGCTGAATGGGGCCGACGATATCTGTTCGGACATCCAGTTTCCAAAATCACCACAGCCATGTTTTGTGTTGGGTTAGCTTCATTGGCCGGAATTGCCTTAGATGTACTTTGGCAAATTCGACATTCCAAGCGAATTGCGATCGGCAACCAGGACCTACTTGCGGTCGAAAGCGATTCCGAAAATGACCTTACCGCCGACCAACTTTTGTCTCAGCGCATGTTAAATGGGCTGAAAGACTTGCCGGTACCGCTACATCAACACTGGCTCCACCAACGACTGGTTGCGGTACTCAATTATATACACCGCAATGGTGCCACCGAAGGGACTGAGTCCGAATTAAAATACCTTGCCGAATCCGATCAAATGCGGCAGCAACAACGATATTCGTTGGTTCGGATCCTGATATGGGCGACACCCATGTTGGGATTCTTGGGAACGGTGATGGGTATTTCGCAAGCGCTGGGCGGACTCAATGTCGGACCGGAAAACGACTTGCAAAAAATGATGGGTGGGCTGCAAAGTAGCTTGTATGTGGCCTTTGATACGACGGCTCAAGCGCTCGTATTTTCGATTGGCCTGATGTTTGTAACGTTTATTTGCGAGCGGTTTGAATCACATTGGCTATCGGCGGTGGACCAAAGTACCACGTCGTTGATTTCACAGCATTTTGAGTTTGTCACCCCGGCCAATGAGGCCTCACAAAGCGTTTATCGGCTGGGACGTCGAATGGTAGCGGCCACGCGATCGGCTGTGCAAGAACATACCGAAATCTGGCGGCAAACGATCAACGCCGCAGAACAAGCGTGGCATGGTACTCAGTGGAACCTAAGTTCCGAGTTACAAACACAATGGGCTCAAGCGATTCGCCAGTCGTTAGATGATTGGTCGATTGCCATTGACCGATCGACAGCTGAGGCCGACGAACGCATGGCATTGCGCTGGTCACAATGGCAAACGACTCTTAGTGAATTTGCCAGGACGCTGGAAGATCGCCAACGCCTTGCCAGCCAACAAACCGTTACCGTAAACGAGATTCTTGGTCGTTTGGAAAATCTGGGTTCGATTCATCAAGCAATCAATCAAAACCTTGAGTCCCTACACTCAACGACGCGATTGGAAACGGCGCTGACAGGCCTGACACAGGTCATCGGCCAACTGCGATGGGAAATGGGCCAATCGCGTCAAGAACACGCGATAGCTGCATCGGTGTCAGTTCAATCCGATCTACCGGATGCCAACGAAATTCAAGTGACTCTGGACTCCCCGAAGGTGCCTCCGGTGCAACACACGATGGCAGACGCCGTACCACCAACGCCGCAATCAAATGTTCCAACAAATGCCAATGAAGAACCGATTATCCTCAAACATCCCTCGTTGTTACTTACCCCAACAAGTTCCAAGGCCAACGAAACGTTGCCACGTCCCCATGTGATTCGCCTATCCGATGGAGCGCGACGTGCCGCATGAGCCGACGACTAAAGCAAACTGTCCCCACTGTTTCGCTGTTTCCCTTTCTTGCAGTATTACTGTGCACGATGGGGATTCTGGTGATGATGCTCGTGATTGCAGTAAAAAGTGCGGAAGTTCAAGCGGCGGCTCAACAAGAGCAACAGTCGGTTGAAATCGAAGCAGTTCGCTTGTCAGAGCAACAACGTTTGGATGACGCTGAAGTCAAAGTTATGGGTTGGTCGTCGATTCGCCCCGAGCTGATTGAGAATTTACGTCAAGCCCGAGAAATGAGGCGGGTTGTCGAACAAACGTTAGTTGAATTCGAGGAGGAACAACGGCAAATTTTCGATGCTCTATCCTCCATTGCCAACGATCGAGCTTTAACGGTCAAGCCTGCCGCTGAGTCCGAGGCTGAAATCGCTCAAATCCAATCGAACATTGAAGCCCTAAATCGGGAATTGGCCACCTCAAAATCTCAACCGGCTTCGCCCACGCTTTACTCTGTGGTGCCATTTGATGGTCCCGGAGGAACGCACCGTCGACCGATCTATGTCGAGTGCACCGCCGAAGGAGTTATCCTGCAACCGCACGGCATACGTCTAGGATCAAGTGACTTTCTACCGCCTTTAGGCGCTGGCAATCCTTTGGATGCAGCACTGCTGACGATTCGCGACTACTGGAGGGAGACAGATCAAGCCAATGATCAAGGCAGCCCTTATCCCTTATTGGTCGTTCGGTCCGATGGCGCACCGGCATACAACATGGCTCGACGAGCGATGACCAGTTGGGTTGACGAGTTTGGATACGAATTGATCGATAAGAACTTGCCGCTCGATTTTGGCTCTGCAGATCCCGCATTAGCCACCAAATTAAACGAAGTCATCCAACGAGCCAAACGCGATCAAATCGTAAAGGCTCAAGCGGCTCAAGAATTTCAACGATGGCAAGCGATGAATGGCAGTGCAGTGGCGGGCGGCGCGGCAACCGCTCAAGGCCTGATGCCCGATCGGGTAAACGGTGGATTCACACGGGCCGGCGGTCGTTCCGTTTCTACGCAGACTATGCCTTCGGCAATTGAATCCGGTGGAGCGACCGATAACCGCCAACCTGGTTCCAATGAACAACTGTTAAATAGTTCTGTTCAGCAAGAATCTGACGATACCATGAATCAAATGGGTTCAGGAGATTTCCAGCCCAATCGCGAACAATCCACCGCCCAGAATTCAACATCCTCGGCAATCGAAAATAACTCAAACGGTAATGCCCATGGTCCGGTCGGCCAAAACAGTACGGCTCAATCGCCAGGCGATCCCGGCGGTAATCAAGCCATGCCTACCGGCAGCAGTATGCCAAGTTTAGCGGAACAACGCGGTGCGAACTGGGCACTACCAAATCGCTCCGACCGTGGAACCGCTTATTTGCGACCAATTCGCGTGGTTTGCGATGACAAACAAATTAGTTTGAACTCGACATCCAGCGGCGAGTTAAAACCGCAAATGATCAATTGGCAAATCTCGCCCCAACAGACGATGTCCGAACTCGTGCAAGCGGTTTGGCGAGAAATGGATCAATGGGGGATCGCCGCGGCCAATGGCTATTGGAAACCTGAATTGCGAATTCGCGTATTACCAGGCGGTGAACGACGATTTCAAGATATCCAACAATTGATGGACCAAAGCGGTTTTTCAGTCGTTCGCGATTAACCGTGAATTGGCAGACAGGTTGAATTGGCAGACACAGTGAATTGGCGATACCGTGAATTGGCGATACCGTGAATTGGCGATA
>JBGSMY010000190.1:0-5989 GCA_041739975.1 Pirellulaceae bacterium | reverse complement strand
GGAAGGTACCGCCGAAGAAATCATGATTCACGCCAACGAACTGAAAAAGGTCAAACGTCGCCTAAACGAAATCTTGTTTAAACATACCGGACACTCGTTAGATAAAATCGAACAAGACACCGACCGCGACAATTATATGACGTCCGAAGAGGCTCAGTCCTACAATTTGATTGATAAAGTAGTCGGTAGAATGACACAAACGCATACCAGTTAATGCGTTTTGTAATAATTTGTAATAATCTGTTAAGGCCATTTACCAGGATCCTCGCTCCCGTTTTATGGAGCGAGGCCTAGGCCTTTTGGGTGCTCAGATTGTCCCTAGCCCAGGTTTACTCCAGGGCGCTCCGGTAAAATGGAACGAACCAGAATCGTCCAAATGTTTGCAGTTATTATCGCCAATTGAAAAGCCAATATCATGAATTTCCCGCATCATTACGACGTAAACGCTCAGTGTTCAGCAACGGGTTCCGTGCAACTATCAGCAGTTGACTTGCCAAATTTAGAATCTGCCCCACCTAAGCAATTTGGTGGACCAGGCAATCAGTGGTCACCCGAAGATCTTTTGACGGCCGCAGTAGCCGACTGTTTTGCCTTGTCGTTTCGCGCTATCGCTGCTGCGTCCAAATTCGAATTTCAACATTTGGATGTTAAGGTAACCGGTACATTGGACCGTGTCGATCGAATTATGAGTTTCACTCAGTTTGACATCACGGCCACGTTGACGGTGGCCGCGGGCGTCGATGCCGAGCGGGCTCAACGATTGTTGGAAAAATCCGAACAAGCCTGCCTGATCACCAACTCCTTAAAGTCCACCGTTCACTTGACGGCCAATATCGTTAATAGTTAGTTGAATACATCACTCGGCGATTGGATCGGCAATGTCGCCCCACCTGCGTATCGTGCATATGTTTCGTTGCGATAGAGATGATAGCGATATCCGTTTTTGCCGCGGATATTTTCGGTTATTAATGTCCAGCCACTTGTCTCACCATTACTGGGAAAAAGTTTCTGGGCCAGTTCGGGTAGATAACGGTGAATGACAATATCTGAATTATCGTTATTGTTAGCGAGAGCTAAAATAGTTTCCGCGGTGGGAGCAAGTAAATAGTCGATTCTGCGTTGAGCCAAGGCAGCCAATTCATCGATCTTGTCCGCGTCGCGGTTTCCGGGCACGTTATCCCAATCGGCCCGGGCCGGTAAAAAAAACAAGGCGTCAATGGAAACGGCAACACCTTGCAACTCGATCTTTGTTCCCGTCCGAACCCCGTCAATCCGATCAAAGGTTAATACCGAAAGCAGGCTGGGTGCGTTAATTTCCGTCGTCATTAACGTACTAATTCGCACTTGCTGTCGATTGCGTTCGCGAGCATCATCGAGAACTTGATCGATTACGTCTTGGTGTAATTTCATTTGTCCGGCGGTCGGCAGAGCGTGTTTGATCCACCCGCGTCCAACCGCACCCACAAATGAAATCGCCAACAATACGATCAGGACTCCGATCGCCTTGCGATTGAGCTGGCCCAGACGTGGAATCAACGCCAATTGGCAGGTTAGAAACAACATTAAACTGGCCGGCCATACTACAAATAGATTCAGACCAACGCGCAGTGACGTCATTAACAAAAGTGGTGCGACCCCCAGCCATAAATGGCAAAACAACCAGTAGTACTTAATGCCAAAAGGTTCAGCGGGACCCCAAACTTTATCAGACGACAGTGCTTGTCGTTCCATTTCACTGCGTTGACAAATACTCAATCGGGAAATAATGGCGCTGGCGACGACAAGGATTATTCCTGAGGCGCCCCATTGCCGAAAACACAGCCGAAAATGCCCGAGAGCTTGCCAGAGTTCAAGCCTTTTATTGGCATCCGTGTTCCAATCTACATAGTAGTATCGCAGATATTGCCAGTTTAACCAATAAAACCAACCTGAAACCAATGCGGCCGCAACAACCATCGGCACAGCCAAACCGATAATCCGTTGCTTATCGGGCGCTCGCCATAACGAAACAACTGCAATCGGACCGAGACCAACTGCAAAATAAACTGGTGCCGTAGCTCGGCACAGGCATGCCAGTCCTAGAGCAATACCTGTGGCCAGCGCCCAGTGAAATTGTCGAGCTTGCAGTGTTTTCAAAAAACAAATTGCTACTATGGCATACGATACCATCAAACTCAAATCCATGCGGAAGTCAGACACTCCGCCATTGGGATAATACCACCCATGCAATGAAAAGATTGATAAGCACAGCATAAGCCGCCAGCCGCGACCAAGATTGCTGATTTCCCTCAGCCAATAGTCCCACAAGAGCAAAAATATCAGCACCAGGGACGACTGAAATCCAATGGCTAACAGTCGCGATGGCTCAAGCCAGTGGGCAACTGGGATGGCCAACAAATAAGGCAGGGCTACGGTGTTGTGGCCCGTTAATATTTCATCGAATGCCGCTTGCCAACCACTATTGGCCGATCGCACCATCACACGATCTAGTTTCTGATAATAACTTAGGGAGTCAAAAAAAGGTTGGTGGTGGCGATACAATAAAATTTGCATCCAGCTGGCAAAACTCCCAATCACAAACACCACAACAAATAGCCAAGTTGTATTGAGTGAATTGTTCGCGTTGGCCAATGATTGCGCCGCTGCAGATGAAGGCGCTGTTGTCGACGATGATGAATCGTTCATTTCGAGTACACCAGCAAATCACGCCATCGGCTATCACTGAACGTTGATCTAGACATTACCCTGCTTTTTTTTGCGAGGTTCCGTAAATCGGAATCACAGAATCTGTGCCAGGACCCAGATGTTGTTGACATGCGACAATATACGACGGTCGATGTTTTGTTTGTTCGTAGATCCGGGCAATCCAGGCACACGTTAACGCCATGGCAAAAATCTGAAATCCGCCGAGGAGAGTAACGGTACTTAGGATAGCGCCTACGGCAACTAACCAAGGAGCTTGACCTAAACCGATCGCAGCAAGACATGAAACCAGTCCGGCAATTCCACCACCCGTGCAGAGGACTGCCAATGCGGTTAACCACTGTATCGGTTTTCGCGAATAACCGAAAATGCCATCCCCGGCATAACGAATCAATCGTGCAATGGTTTGTTTAGCGTTACCCGCTGCACGAGCAGGGCGATTGTAGCCAACGGTTGTTTGTCGAAAACCGATCCAGGCTCGTAGTCCAGGAAAGAACCGATGCGTTTCGGGCAGATTGCAAATCGCATTGACAGCCGCGCGATCCAACAGGCAAAACGTTCCGCAATTAGCGGGCATTTTCAAATCAGAGACTCGCTGAAAAATCCAATGGAAACTTCGAAACGCCCAAGTTCGTAACCATGAATGCTCGGCGCGATGTGTGCGTTGAGCAATGACTACTTGTTCTCCCGATTGCCATTTCGCAAACAGTTCAGGTATTAGTTCGGGTGGATCTTGCAGGTCGCCATCCATAACGACGACGGCCGGGGCTTGCGTGGCCTGTAAGCCGGCCAAGATCGCGGCCGGTTGCCCAAAGTTTCGGCTCAATTCAATGATCTGGATATTATCGTTGGCAACTAGGCAATCTTTGAGGCGCGTCACAGTTTCGTCGCGGCAACCATCGGACACGTAAATTAGTTTGTAAGCGATATTTAAAGATTGACAACTCGAGCGCAATCGTTCATGTAGCGGGATAATGACGTCTTGTTCATTAAATAGAGGAATTACGACTTCCAGTTCGCATATTCTTGCCGCAGTTATTGGCTTGAGGTTCATCGCGCGTATCCGTTCGCATTAGTTTGCCCAAAACGTCCCGCGGTGCTAGGGATGCTCCAAAGACGTCCTCATAGGTTAGGAAATGCTCAAAATTGGGGCAAGAGCAAGTCTTGTCGCGGTCTTTTTCAGGCGGGGCGACAATGACCACGCTCGGTTTTATAAGCGGATCCGACCGAAACTTAACGACTGCGCCATTCTTGAATGCTGACCGCAGCATCGCCGGCCACGATTATATGGTCCAATAGCGGTATTCCGACTATTTCTGCGGCCGACTCCAATCGTTGCGTGATCATCAAGTCCGCATCACTCGGCGTTGGATCTCCCGACGGATGGTTGTGAACCACAAAAATGCTGGCAGCGGCATCGCGGATTGCTGGGCGGAACACTTCGCGTGGGTGAACCAGGCTATTCTTGAGCGTGCCGACTGTAATTTGATGATTGGCAATGGGTTGATTCTTGGTATCGAGTGTAACCATATGAAATTCTTCCTGCTTGGCGTCGCGGGCCAAACGGCCAAAAGTACGTAAGCAGAAATCAATGGCGGAAGCTGGTCCGGTAATTTTTATTTTTTTCCGCAAAACCACATCAGCTGCTTCGGCGACTCGACGGCCAAGTTCGATTCCCGCCATGATTTGACAAAAAGCGGGTTCTGAGACCGATTTGGCAATGCGTTTGAGTTCGGGCAGCCCTAAATCCGGCAGTGATTCCAATCGATCTTGGAGCCGATTTGAAATTTTGTCGCCCGCCTGTAAAGCTGATTCGCCGGAACGCCCTGATCGAATTAAAATGGCAAGTAGTTCGGCGGTACGCAATTTACTGGCCCCCAATTGCCTCAGTCGTTCACGAGGGCGTTCCTCGGGCGGTGATTGATTTAATTGTGCTCCGTGAATTCGTGAATCAACCCAATCTTGTGCCGCGAACAGATGGCGATTGGTCTTCCAGCGGAACATCGTACGGTCAGCGTCGAGTTTTTCAATCAATTCTTCGATTTCAAGATCGCGGACGATATTCCACACCATTTGGCGACTGATTGCCCCGACTTGGAGTTGAACGTCGGTAACGGAGAACTGGTCTTCGCTGACTAATGTCTCGACGACTTGGGTGATCAATTTTTTGCGCCTAACGTCAGAAATTTCGTTCATAAGAAGTGACTCATAAGGTAGGGTAGAAGTGATTTTGAAAGGATTCGTACGATTGTACCGGGAATAGGGCCGCGAGAAAACCCTTTTGTTTAGAAACGACGGGAAAATCCAATTGCCGCGTGTATTTCGCGCAACTGTCGTTTCAGGTTTGATTGTTTCAACTGGGGGCAAGTCAGTGAAATCTGGGGCGTGTAGGCGAACTGCGGTAATCGTCAGTTCAGCCAATCACCGAAACCGATACAACGACATCACCAAAGCCACATCAAGGGAAGCTTAGATACTATGTCTCGATTTTTACAGAAATCTGCGATTGCCATTGCTGCGGTGCAATTAGGTTCTTGGGGCGCCATTGCAATTTGGGCTCAAGACATTCCTAGCGGCTTGCCCGGCACACCCCCGGTACAAGAAAATCCGATTCAGATTCCTCAAGTCGATCCGATTGTGATCGATCCAACTCAAAATCCCGATGAGACACCGTTGCCGGCCGTTCCTCCACGTTTGTTGACCGAACCGGACCAAGTTGTCGTTGTTCGGGAAAAATTTGCAGGTTGGCAAGAGGCCGGTGATGTGGGCACTGGAAATCCCCTAAGCGATGTCCTGCGATCGAATTGGGTAATGATCAGTGCTAATGGACTCTTGTCGGGGCGGGTGGTTCCCAGTGCAGAAGCCGGGAACATCGCAGACATTCCAGTTTATTTGCTCAATCGCGGTCGCGACGTGATGTCGGCCCGTACAAATGAAAACGGTGAATTCTCATTTAACAACGTCGATGCCGGCACCTATAGCTTGATCGGAATGGGTGAAGAAGCGTTTTTTGCGTTTTCGTTCAATGCCATTGAATACCGCGAATCGGTAGCCGAGCGAATGCCCCAAATGATTTCGGTGATGGCCGTTGAAAACAAGTCAACCATTAATTTGGATTGGATCCGCTATTTTGCTCCAAAGACAATTTTTCGAGTGTATGGTCGGTTTGAATCCAAGCAAGGTACTGATGATCCTGCGTCGTTGTTGGGTAATGAAGGCTTGACACTTTTGGCTCCTGACGCAATTCCGGCCACCTCTATTTTGGCTCACGGTGTATCGTTGACGG
>JBGSMY010000183.1:0-11144 GCA_041739975.1 Pirellulaceae bacterium | reverse complement strand
TTGGACAAGAAGATTTTTGGACAAGAAGATTTTTGGACAAGAAGATTTTTGGACAAGAAGATTTTTGGACAAGAAGATTTTTGGACAAGAAGATGGCTGGCGTTTATCCTTCAAAAAGTAGCCAACGACCTCAGCAATTGTTTTGCGGCGAACTTTCTTCGACTCTTAGTCAAGCCTTAACTTCTCGTTTGCGATTAGGTTTACGCAAATCTATTGAAATCCATTTCCAATTGAGCCTAGGCAAACGCTAATAAATCCGGCGGAAGGGCAAACTCAAATCTTCCTGTCCCCGATCTTCGTGTCCCCGATCTTCGTGTCCCTTCAACTACGCGTTTTAAAAACCGGAAAACGGGTGCTGCGGACGATGGATGCGTCCGCAGCGTAGATTAACGACATTCCAACGATTCATTGTTGGAGAATCTTTATCTCCATTCTTTTCATCAGAGGTGGTGGACGTAAGGTCGGCTCAGCGAATTTCGCCGCTTCCACTGTCATTGCCGGCGCCACGTTGCGAGCCTTTGGCGATCCAATCTTCCAAAAACTTCTTGCGGTCGCCACTTGAACCGGACAGCAACATTTCGCCGCTGCCGGGGACCAATCGATCCAAAGTAGACTGGGCCTTGGCCGGATCCAAAAATCCGACGTGAACGTAGCCCACAATTTCGGATGCGGCTCGCAGTTTGTCATCGGACTCCGACTCCAGAATCATCTCAAGTCGTCGATCGACATGCTCTTTAACCGCTTCGGGCAGTTCCGTCGATTTGTAGCCTTTATCGACAACATCGCGAAACAACTTGTCCAACTCGACTTCAACTGGATCATTTTTATCGGTACTGATCCGTTCGCGGGTTTCGGCAACGTCGGCGTACTTTAGCGACTTGGTAGTAGCAATAGGTTTGTTGGGTTCATTGACGTCGTAAAGACGTGCAACGGTTGTCGTGAAATCGGATCCACCACCGCCTTTGATCAGTTTGACGTCGATTACAATCACCAAATCGAGACCTAGTTCTTTGCCCCGTTCGACCATTTGGTCGCGGTGACCCATCCCCATAAAGTGGACGCCAGGCAACAATGTTCCGGAGACACTTGCGGAGGGCGCGTCTGTGGTTTCTGTTTTTGACCACAGATTAGCGAGATCTTTCATTGCTGCGCCAACGGCTGCACCACCACCGGCATTGCCACCAGTGTTTCCGCCAGCTGCCGGAGCTTGTCGACCAGCATTGCCAGCCGGTGCACCGCCGCCACCGCCCATATTGATAACGGGTCGGTCGCGCACGACAGGTGGGGGCGCGACTACCGCAGCAGCATTAGGAGCACCCGCCGTCGATGGTTTGCGATCATCCAAGTCTTTAACGATTTTCCCAAAATAGGCATCTGCATGTTTGCGGCGATCATTGAGGCGACGGTAAAGTCGTTCGCCAAAATCACCCGTGTAATACAAATAGGCCCCGGCAGGTGTTGTTGTGTCGACTTTCGCATATGCCGAATTGGACGTTGCTGAATTAGTCAAAGGCCCTGAGGAGCTTGCGCCAACCACGTCACTGTCACCGGCACCGGAGCGTGGAGTACGAGGAGCTGCCTCGTCACCGATAACTGGCGGTCGATCATTTTCACCGCGTGGTGCATCATAATTGACTGCGATGCCCCAACGAAGCATTAAACGCGGACGAGCCAACGCCGAATACCATTGCACCGGGTATTTTCCGCGAGCCGATTCATCGGCTAAAAAATGGGCATACAGCAGATTGATTCCGCGTTCTTCATCACCTTGATTAAAAGCTGTCTGTGCCAAATCGAAAAAACTTTGGGAATTCGAAGAAGCTTGAGATTCTGAATTTTCTGCTGATTGAGGTTGTGCCCGTCCGCCAGGATTTGGCGAGCTGGAACCTGGATTGTTCAGTGCTGGCGTTGTGCCCCCGGACTGCGCGACTGGAAACAGTCCGCCACCAAATCCGCTTTGGGTCGATGCCGGGACAGTGCCGCCACCACCAGCATTCGAAGCCACGCCGGTCAATGCAAATTGCGGATAGAATCCATTCATCATTCCTTTACCACCAGGGCCGTTTGGAGGTTTAACCGAAAACCCACCACCGCCACCCGCTCCGCCACCACCACCACCGCCCAGACCCATTTGGGGTCGACCGCCGGTACCAAAATCAAAAGGAGTTCCTTGGTTTGCTGCAGGAGGTGCGGTACGTTGGCCTGACGACTCGTTTGCGTCACTGCCGTTTTGTCCCCCGGCACCTGGCAAACTCATGGATGGCCGATCGGCAACCCCAGCAGGAGCATTGCCTTGACCTGTTTGGCCCGGCGGCGTATTAGCCGTAACACCAGGTTGCCGATTACATCCACAGACTACTGTTAAAGCCAGCAAACATAACCCAAGACTCATTCGCCATTTCATAGTCCACACCTTTACCTATCTGGTTGATCATGGTCCTTTTGCCCCGAAAGCAATGCGAAAACGACCTTCAACTGAAGCCCTGCAACAATGGTATCCGAAACCAAACACACCAAATCCCACTCATCAAGAACTCGTGCATCGGCATGCAACGAGCTTCCCGGCAACCGTCGTCCTAATTGCGAAACGCTCACCAAGTTGCGAAACGCCGGAATAGTATGCCTCGACCTTTGTTGAATCTTAATCATTGTAAGACGGTTCAAGGCGTTTTTCTAGTCAATAATCTTTGATTTTCACACCCGTTGTGGCGGGATTGCCCACAATCGCGGCCAAAAAGCGGATCGTGATTGTCCACAATCACGGCCTGTAGCGTGGCTTGATTGTCCACAATCGCAGCGTGGCGTGATTGTCCACAATCGCGGCGTGGCTTGATTGTCCACAATCGCAGCGTGGCGTGATTGTCCACAATCGCGGCGTGGCTTGATTGTCCACAATCGCGGCGTGGCTTGATTGTCCACAATCGCGGCGTCACCTTTTATTTAACCTGATCCACAAGAACTTCAAACCCGTAAAAAATACCCACCGCTAAAAAACCTCCCAAAGCCCCCCGCAACGAGAATTAATAAATGCCCTACACGCAGTTGTTGATTGAATCCAACCGAGATGTTGCGGACGGCGTCGATTTTTAAAACGTGGGAACCGAGATGCTGAGTCATGGGTTGATTTGAATCAGGATTGAGGACAATCGTGTTTCACTGCTGAAATCAAGTTACTCTTCTAAGACTTTTCTAAGCGCGATAACTGTATTCAGCGCTAACGTTGTAACGTTAAGCCCACCAGCCGCCGTTGATGTGGATGGTCTGCCCGGTTACGTACGACGCCAGGGGGCTACAGAGGAATAGCGCGACGTTGGCAATTTCTTCCGGCTCGCCAAACCGTCCCAAAGGGATATTAGCCAACATTACTTTGCGGTTTTCTTCCGGAATTGATTGTCCCATTTCCGTATTGATAACACCGGGAGCCACCGCATTGACGCGGATATTGCGACGAGCAAGTTCTTTACTGAGCACTTTAGTCAAAGTCACCACACCTGCTTTGGCCGCCGCATAATTGGCTTGACCAAAAAAGCCCATTGCCGCCGATAGTGAAGCGACATTGACGATCGCGCCGCCATCGCGCAGCGATTCGGCTGCTGCTTGGCAAGAATAAAACACACCCGTCAAATTCGTATCGATCACATCTTGCCATTCCGTCGCTGACATTTTGCGAAAACTCTTGTCGCGCAAGATTCCGGCGTTATTTACTAAATAGTCTAGTCCGCCAAATTTTTCGACCGTTAATTTCACCATCTGTTGCAATTGGTCTGGCAAGCGGACATCGGCCGGACAAGCCAAACTGCGCGGCCCAAGTTCGGCGACGATGTTTGCGGACAAACTGGCATGGTGTCCTGCCGGATCGGGAAAGTGATTGATAACCACATTTGCCCCAGCGGCGTGTAAGGCCTTGGCAATCGCCAACCCAATGCCTTGGCTTGAACCGGTAACGATGGCTGTCTTGCCTGTCAAATCGATCGTATGCATTGTCTTACATTTCTCTGAGAACCGGAAAAGGTCTCGATTATAACCGCGCAAACTCAATTGGGTGAAGGGAAGCTGTCGGAGGTTCGAACGCTGAAATTTCCTGGCGCGATGGACATCAAAACGACCGTCAACGAGCTGATCGGCATGAGTGCGGCAGCGACCAACGGATTGATCCCACCGGCCATCGCCAAACAAACGGCAATAATATTGTAAGTCAATGAGGCCACAAAACTCCAGCGAATTGTGGACAATGTTCTGCGGCTGCCCTCGAGCAACTCCAATATTGGCTGCAAGCCTGGTCGTCCTAAATAGACGGGAGCAGCTTGTAAACTGGTTTCCGAGCCACCGTGGACCGCAATGCCGACCGATGCAAACGCTAGTGCGGCGCTATCGTTAACGCCATCGCCAACCATTACCGCATCCTTGCTCGCTTTCAAGACCGCGACTTTTTCTTCGGGCATTACACCGCCACGAACCAGTTCGGGCGAGATCCCCAACTGTTTCGCGACATTAGCGACGACCTTGGGGTGATCTCCCGACAAAATGCCAACTTGCCAACCTTGTTGTTGCAACCGCTGAACGGCTGACAAGGCATCCGCGCGCAGTGCATCGCCGACGCCGGCCACCGCGACGACGTTCCGGTCCACCGCAACGAATACCGGCGAATGCGCTTTAGCCACTAACTGCTGAGCAAAATCTAAGTACTCGTCACCAATTTCAGTGCGTACTTCCTCGCGAATAAACGATTCATTGCCAATGGCAACTGGCACGCCGTCGACATCGCCTGCAATTCCACCCAACGGTGATTGTTTGACATTTAATACCAACTTGGGCGACGGCAGCGATAAATCCTGTTCTTTCGTCAGCCGACTCAACGCCACCGCCACGGGATGCGCCGAATTTCGCTCGATGGCCGCTACCAACACTCGATATCGCGTATCGCCATACCAATCGTGGCATTCGATTTTGCCTTGAGTTAAGGTCCCCGTTTTGTCAAGCCAGATCAAATGGGGCCGTTGTAAACGTTGCAGCACATCGCCGCCTTTGATTAATATTTTGCGATCGGCCGCCCGTCCCAAGGCAACAGAGATCGCCAGGGGCGTTGCCAAAGCCAATGCACAGGGACACGCAACGATCAATAATGCTACGGCTTGGTTGATCGCATGCGTCCAACCGTGATGTGCCCAAAGTGCGACGGTACCTAATGCCAAAACCATAACAATTACGACGAACCAAGCACCGATGCGATTGGCCCACTCGACAATTTCCGGCTTCTCCGCCGCAGAACGCTCCACCAATTGAACGATCTGGCCGATCCTGGTCTCGCGGCCAATGGCAGTTGCGTGGATGCGAAGCGACGCATGGACATTGAGAGTTCCCGCCGCTACTGTTTCGCCGATCTGCTTGCTCACCGGCTGACTTTCGCCGGTCAATAACGCTTCATCAACCAAACTCTCGCCTGCCAATATCGTGCCGTCGACCGGGATTAATTCACCCGCCAATACTTCCACCGTGTCGCCCTGCTGCAACAAATCGGCGTGCGTTTCTACGATTTGCCCATTGATCCATTTTCGAGCGTGGCGCGGAGTCAAGCGATATAACATATCCACGGCATCCGCTGAACGCTGTTGTTGTCGAAATTGGATATAACGACCTACCAACAGGAGGAAAACCAAAACACTCAATGAATCAAAATAGATTTCACCGGCGCCAACCACCGTATTCCATAAGCCACTTAGACTGCCAACTCCCAATCCTAAGGCGATTGGCAAATCCATATGAGGAGTTCGGGTAATGATAGCGCTCCAAGCGCTGCGAAAAAACACCGCGCCTGGCCATAACATGGACACCATACCAACAAGACAACTGGCGTATCGCATCAGTGTTTCGACCGCTGAGTCCATCCCGGCAAACCAACCGAGATACAAGGCGAGTCCAATCAGCATATTGTTCCCTGCGGCGGCTCCGGCAACACCCAATCGCACCAAATGCCGCCGATTCTCCGCGATTGCGCGTTGGGTTTGTTCCCCTTGTCGCAGCGGGTGAGCTGCATAGCCCAACTGAGATAAAGTCTTGGCAATTTGAGACAACGCAACGCGTTCCGGCAACCACTCTACCTGTACTGTAGCCGTTGTCCAATTGACGGTCGCGGCAATAACACCAGGAACCAGTTGTGGCAATTTTTCAATTAACCACACACATGCCACGCAATTAATTCCCTGAAGGGCCAATGAGATTGACCAACGCCCACCGGGTAAAGGTTTGGCGAATTTTTCCTGGAATTCTGGCAGATCAAAGTCAGCATAAGGTCCGGTGTCTCGTTGACTTCCTAAAGGCGTAGAACCGGTTCGCGACATATTGTAATAAGCGTCCAGTCCATTGGAATGGATCAGTTGCCAAGCCATCTGGCAACCATTGCAACAAAATGACGGCAAGTCGCCTTCTGCGACTAACCCCAAAGGTACGATTGCTTGACAATGAGCGCATGCCACAGCTTCAGTCGCTTGCGATTTTGAATTTAGCTTCGCTGAAAATTCTATTGACGCCATTTTTATAATAGAGTGATTGTCCTCAATCGACTCCCCTCATCGTAACGCGATTACTCTCAATCGCTTTTGCACATAATAATAAAGCGATTGACCTCAATCGCCTTCCCTCATCGTCGCGCGATTACCCTCAATCGCCACTACACTAACAACGTTATCCTCGAATCTTGCCAATCATTATTTACACGCTCCTATTTTTCGCCCGGTCGCCGTTCCATTTCTCTAAAAAACTCAACTTTTGATCGCAGTTTTGGTGAACACTGTTTTTTGTTTGGAAGCGTAGTTATGGGAAATAGTGTTCATTAGCAATCGCGAACTTTGGTGGATTAGTTTGCCAGGCCGTGCGGCACGATTAAAGGCGATCTTGCCACTCTGGTCCATCTTGCTACTCTGGTCAATCGAGTTGCTTTGGTCAATCTACTTACTTTCCTGCGCAGCATGGCAATTCTTCCTGTTCGACTTGTTCGACCTGTTGTTGAATTTCCCGGAGGTCATGAGTTATCTTGGCATTCGTTGGCAATGAAACGGGAGCGCGGAACAAAAGTGTAAACACACCGATTCCAATCACCAACAGCGCCGTAATGAGTGACACATTGATGCCGCGATGTGACGTCAGGGTACTTGCGCCCAAAGCCACAACGACGAGAATCGGAATTGAGCCGGCCCAGAACGTTATCATCAAAAGTGCGCTATACCATGGGTCGGCCACGCCGGCCGCTGCGATCACAAAGACATAGAGCCATCCGCAAGGCATCCAAGTGGTCAAGCTGCCGATTGCCAAGCTCCGCCACACGGGGGGCCAAGATGATACGCTGCGAAAGCCTCGCTGTATTGCGCCCACTATTGGCTTCACGAAATTGGGCGAACAAATGCGCCAGCCCGCTTGTCGGGCCAAAGACACTCCGCCGACGGCAATCATCAATCCACCGGCCAAGTACGTTGCCGTCTGCTGCCAACCTGCGAGATCACCGCCAAAATCGATAGCCATTCCAGCAAATCCGCTGGCGATTCCGAGAATTAAATAAGTCAACAAACGGCCCAAATGGTAACTGGCAACGGTTGCGCTCCATTGTTTTCGATTGACCGATTGGAGTTGATTGGCTGCCATAGGCAAACTGCGATGCGTACCGGCCATAATGGCAAACGGTCCACACATACCAACGCAATGCAAACTACCCAACAGACTGGCAACGAAAACTGCCGCCAATAATCCACTCATGACTATTTCCCCGCTTCGACAAACGTCTCAGTCATGTGAATAAACTTGTCGGCCTGACATTCGGCTTCAATTTCAAATCGCCAGATCCCCGTTCGATTGAGAGGCAACAATGCCGTGTAGCTTCCTGAGATTGCGGTCGGCTCAACAACTGGTTTAAATTCGCTCGATTCGCGCAGTGCTGCTCGCGCCCTATGGAAAAAACTAACGTTGACTTGAGCACCTTCGACGGCCGCTCCTTGATTGTCCTTTAATTGAATCGTCACGATACGTTGGCCTTTATAGTTCGCTTGGCTGGCGACATCCAATTGCACTTGCCATCCTAATTCTTGGCTACGAGTCATTGCAGCCGCCTCCGTATCCCACGCCAATGCACGTTGATCGTATCGCGGCAGAATCGCATGTGAAGGATCGTTATTCGTAATATAAAGTGCAATCGCCCACACGATGGCCTGAACAACAAAAAAGGCAATGATCCCGCCTGTCCAAATCAATCGAGCCCGTTGTTCCTGGCTAGCTTGCAATGCTGTCGGCGATGTTTCTTTGACAGTCAAATCGGTACTCATTTTATACTCGCATTTGTTCAGGAAGTTGCCTTGGCACTTGGTCCGTCAGCCGTGATCAGACCGACCATGTCGACCTGGGAAACTGATACAATAAATTCGCGATTTCCGACTGATTGCCAGGCGTCAAGATTTATTGTGGGCCAATTAATTTGTACTCTTGTTCCCGTCGTTCGCCCTGTTCGTTGGTGATCACAAGCTTCAAGTCGGCGCGACCCAGTCGAAACTTATTTTGGGGGGCAATGACACTGGCGTGAAATACATCGCTAACGGCGCTCTTCAATGCCAAAGACTCTTCGCGAAACTCGATGGTCGCCCCGACAGGCTCCACCACTTGAACTTGAAACGCCATCGGACGATCGGTGCGATTGGTTAATTTCAAACGAATTAAATTTCGCACCAATTTACTTTCCGCGACATTGTCTGCCTCTGAACCCTCGGCAACCAACGTAAATGGGTTACCTGCTTCGCGAATCACAATCGCATCAAACGACTTTTTGTTGAAAATGATGTAACTAAAAATGCTGGCAATTAAAGTCAGGATCAATGGATAGATTATGACACGTGGACGAAAGAACGAATCCTTTTCGCCATTGATGCGTTTTTGATTGCTGTATCGAATCAACCCCGACGGGCGATTGAGTTTCGACATCACACCGTTGCAGGCATCGATACACTGGGTGCAATTGATGCATTCCATTTGCAGTCCCTTGCGGATGTCGATTCCTGTGGGACAAGTCGTAACGCACAATCCGCAGTCGACGCAATCGCCGAGAACAGGCAACGGCTCACTATTCTTTTTGGCTTTGCCCCGTGGCTCACCGCGATGGTGATCATAACTTACGATTAACGAGGACTGATCCAACAGCACCGATTGGAACCGACCATAAGGGCACATGATTATGCAAACTTGTTCGCGGAAGTAACAAAAGTCCGCCATCATGGCGAGAGTGACCACGGCCATCACTAGAAATGGTGTTGGATGCTGTAATGGCGATTGGCGAACCCATTGCCATAGAGTATCGACGCCGACAAAGTACGCTAAGAAAGTATTGGCCAAGTAAAACGAGATGACCAAATAAAACGGATACTTAAGAAATCGGATCCAGGCAGGTCGAGTCGACTTGGCGGCACCACCGCGCCCGGAAGTTCCATCAAACAGCCGTTCGATTGGCCGATATACAAATTCCATATAAACCGTCTGCGGGCACGCCCACCCACACCAGATCCGACCGAACAAAGCGGTCAACAAAAAGATGCTCAGCAGCGTGCCAACCAACAGCAGAGCTAACAGCAACGTGTCGGTGGGCAAAAATGTATAGCCAAACAAGGTAAATCGTCGCGCCGGTACATCTAATAAAATGAGTGGTTTACCATTCATCTTTAGAAATGGAATGATCGTAAAGACGAAGATCAACAGCCACGCAACCAATCGCCGTCGTTTCAAATAGTGCCCTTCGCTCAATTTTGGTTTGAGCCAGCGGCGTGAACCGTCGCGCTCCAAAGTCGAGAGCACATGTTCTTCAGGTTTTAAGAGCGCTTCGTTCGTCATGTTCTTATTTAATTTGCAATACTAAGAATCGTAGGCCGTGATTTCTGTTGACCGTCAGATAAAAATTGTCGGACGCGAAATCAAATCAGACCGTTTAATTACTTGGCCAAGCCGGAATGGGATTGCCCTCAGCAAGTTTCCCACCGGCCGGATTGGAGCCTCGAAGTGATGCCACATAAGCTGCGGTCAAAACAATTTGATTGATATGGCTCATGCGATTTCGCCAGGCGGGCATGGCACCATTGGCGGCACCTTCGCTAATGACTCGAGCAATGTCTTCGACGTTGGCGACAGATTTCCAGTTGTCATCGGTCAAATTTGGCCCAACCAGTCCCTGTCCATCTGCGCCATGACAACTGACGCAATTGGTTTTGAAGACAACTTTGCCAACATTCAACCATTTTGGATCGTTCATATATTTGACCAATGTCGCGCGGTCGGGTGTCAATTCACCCAGTTCGGCAAAACGCAGCTCAAAGATCTGGGCGGAATGCCGATCATAGTCGTCGAGAATGGTTCGGCCGGGTGTTCCCAAATGGAAAAAAATCACATAAAAGATTGAAAATACGAAGGAAAGGGCAAACAACCAAGTCCACCAACCGGGCAGGGGGTTGTCATATTCTTGAATGCCATCATAGACATGCCCCGTCGTGACTTCAGGCGTGTGTTGATTCATGACTACTTCTCTCCGTTGTATCTGACAAAACAATATGTGCGCGACGTACTGATTCTTGTTGACTACCCAATAAAGCTCGGATAGAAACCGCGATAAATATCCCGACAAACATCAATAATGCAATTTCCGAAAATAGGGAATAATCGCAGGCTTTTAGAATTTCTTTGATCATCGTTGACCTCCCGTTAGTCCGCCGGCCGGCACATTAGAATTGGTGGCCGGGTCGTTTTGATTGGGTGTCGTTGGCTCGATTGTGGGTAACTCCGGAGTCGCTGGGACCGCGGGCAGTGCTCCTGCAGGTTCAGCCGACGCAAACAAGTCCGTGCCCAATCGTTGTAAGTAAGCGATCAAGGCAACCGCTCGACTTTCTTCCAATAACAAGTATTTACTTTCGTCGGTCGCCGCCTGAGGATTTTCTGCATCCTCGGGCCGATAGAAGATTCGATCTTTACTGCCCTGTTGAACCAACTCGGTGACAATCTTGCGGGCCTGTTCACGGGCCAACTGTTCGGATTGATCGAGTTCGATGGTATACGGCGCACCTAAGGTCTTGGCAGCCCAAACTCGCGACGCAATTTCTTTAAAATTCAACTTCTCCCGCTCCAAGTGC
>JBGSMY010000140.1:0-15632 GCA_041739975.1 Pirellulaceae bacterium | reverse complement strand
ATCGTCTCCAGCGACCCAATCGTCTCCAGCGACCCAATCGTCTCCAGCGACCCAATCGTCTCCAGCGACCCAATCGTCTCCAGCGACCCAATCGTCTCCAGCGACCCAATCGTCTCCAGCGACCCAATCGTCTCCAGCGACCCAATCGTCTCCAACGACCCAATCGTCTCCAACGACCCAATCGTCTCCTACCAACGCCGAGTCCAAGCCCACCCCATCGCCAGCTCCATTTGAAGATCTCGACGTCGAAGCATTGGAGCATTCCGCGTCGGGACGTCTCGATCAATTGCCTATCGAAAAACTTCAACACTTGCAAGCCGCTCAGCAGTTGCCGCCGACCGGTCGAGATCCATTTGCAGGCGACCAACCTCAATTGGATGCCGATCCCGAGCTCGATCAAGAAGACGACGTTTTTGGATTCTCAGAGCTAAGTCGCGTTCCGCAAGTGAAACAATCGGACGACGAGCCAACCACGGTTGCTGCTGATGCCGACTGGGATGAGCCGTTTGTGGTCGACGCCGCCAAGTTTGACGCCCTGGCAAAAAGTGATGAATCAATTAAGCTCGATCCGATCTTAAACGATGATCCATTGTCATTGGACAATTTGACCGGCGCGCCACAGATGCGACTCGGCACTAGTGAATCGGCGGAATCTGGCGGTGATCCGTTTGCAGACGATCCAGATGCACCTTTGCGAATTGAAGGCATCAGTGAAAATGTTGATCCTGATCGACAATTTTCCGTGCGCTGTCCCATTTGCGATTCACGCATTATGCCTGGACCCCAGTATGCCGGCACCCATGTGACTTGCCCCGATTGTTTCAGCCGCGTTGAAGTTCCCCAAGTGAATACGCCAGCGCAACCGAAAAAGACTTGGAATCAACCGATGCGACAGGCGGAGGATAAAGCAACCGAAAAGTCACAAAAGTCAGAGCAAGAGCTCCATCTTGCGGCGTCGGCAGAGTTGCCCGATGAGTATGGACTTGCTCCGATTGATAAAGATCTATTGAAGCCACTACCATCCGAGGATTTGTTAATCGACGAACAAGCGCGGGCCGAGCTTGCCGGTCACAAACCGCCAAGTTCTACCCCAACGCGAATTAACGGCGGACGCAAACAATCAAAGGATTCAGCAACATCCAGTACCAATGCTCCGGTATCGCGAGCTGGTTCGCCGACCTCGCGCGATGGTTCGCCGCTCAGTTCAACCGGCTCCAACAAGTCTAGCTCGAGTGATGGTGGAAATACCGCCACCAATCCGCCGAGTTCCCCCGGTGCAGCTGGCAAAAAACCGGGCGACAAACAACAATATCGACCTTCCGCCGCCAAGCCAGAAAATACGATACCCACAGAAGACGAATCGCACCGCGATCAACAATTTCCCATTGAGCTGGGCGAATTGTGGACTGATGCTGCAAAGATGAAGCAGTGGATCCAGCGATTGTTAACTGACCCTGAGTTAATCCTCCGTGCGGGGGGCGCAGCGCTAATGTTGGCCGTCAGCTATTGGTTTGGCGGTATGATGGTCGGCACAATCTATTCGGAATCCAACGAGGCTTACAAGTTCATTGTAATTCTCGGACTTGGGTTGTTCGGGGTATTAGCGTTATTTGCCGCGGCATGGTTGGGTATGATGGTGCTCAGTTTGATATTTCAACTGGGCACAGAGAAATTTGCGAGATACACTTCGTGGCCTGGATTTGGACTGGGCGAATGGGGCGGCGGGGCGTTATACGTCGCCTTTAGTTTGTGGTTGACTTCATTGCCAGGACTGCTCGTCGGGCTGATGTTCTTTTTGGCGTTTGACAGTCCGCTGGCACTAGTTGCGGCAGGCTCCGTGTCGATCTTATTGTTCCAACCAATACTACTCAGCCACGCTTATTACAATGGATCGCCATGGGCGATATTTTCGCGTGAGATGTTGCCAGTCATGTCAACTCACGATATTGATTGGTTGCGCTACTTGCCGGGGTCCGTTTTGGCACTGGTCGGTGTGAACTTGGGATTTATATTTATGCTGTTTCCGGGGTTCTTGACCAGTTTAGCGTCGGCGGGAATTCAAATGTTGTGTTTAGTAGTCTATTTTTCAACGACCGGGCTTTATTGTCACTTGATGGCTGACAAAGTGGAAGACCTGCGTGCAAAACAAGGAAAGAAATAGTCGATGTCCGGATCGTTGCCAGTGATGAATTGTGTTGGGTGCGGTGCATGTTGTACGAACATGGGGCACCCGCTATTTTGGCGGGCGGAATCGGGTGTG
The DNA here is from genome assembly GCA_041739975.1 of Pirellulaceae bacterium. Classification (GTDB taxonomy): domain Bacteria; phylum Planctomycetota; class Planctomycetia; order Pirellulales; family Pirellulaceae; genus BJ22. Next base: position 13,372 of record JBGSMY010000140.1, on the reverse strand, counting down.
GCCAGTGATCCGCATTGGTTTGGGTTACCGCAGGCGCTGCAAGATGAACTGGACTGCTATATTAACAGTTTAGAAGACATTGATATGGGTCAACCTTGTTTCTGGTTCGACGCCGTAACTCGTCAATGTAAACATTACGAACACCGCCCGCAAATTTGTCGGGACTTTGAAGCGGGCAATTATCATTGTCTGCGAATGCGGCACGAACAAGGAATTGTCGCCCAGTTTGGGGATTAATGTCCTAGCTTGAGAAATTAACTTTGAGTGCGGCGGAGCAATCATGGCGCGCAAGGACCCGCGAAGAAATCTGAGTCGCATTGTAAACAACTCAGCCACGGGGCGGAAAGTGGTGGGCTGGATGGTTCGTTTACAAAATCGAGGGCAACAAGCAGTAAAGTTTTTCAACGACGAGACCTATGGCGGTAATCGACAAGCGATGATTGCCGCCAAACACTTTCGCGATGAACTGGAAAAGTCCAGTCGCGCATACAGTGTGAAAGAACTGGCCCAACGGCCCTCGACTCGCAATACCAGCGGCACGGTTGGTGTACGAAAACATCAACAGATTGACCAGCGAGGCGATACGCCTTACGCTTATGACTATTGGGTCGCGCAGTGGATCGATGGATTAGGGCATCGTAAAACACGAATGTTTTCCGTGCGCAAGTATGGCAATCGCGAAGCGAAACGTTTGGCCATGGCTGCTCGGCGACAAGGTGTGCGAAAAGCTAAGCGGTGATTGAGTCCCCGTAGCTCAATTGGATAGAGCGTCGGCCTCCGAAGCCGAAGGTTAGAGGTTCGAATCCTCTCGGGGATATTGCGGTTCCGTCTAGGTTGGATTTATCCAACCCATCTTTCTGTCCAACCCATCCTCCAGTCCAAAAACAAAACTTGATTACCACTCGCGGCTCATCAACCCATTAACGGACCAAATTTTGCGAAAAGGTCAGCAGGTAAATGGCGGCGTCGTTGTAGGCTAGGGAGTGGATCAAATTGACCATCGATCCAGAATTGAGATTGCGTCCGGCAAGTCCCAATTGTTCGACAATGACTGCCGATGGGGCGTGACAGGACTGCACGTAACGTAGCAACCGTTGTCGCCAAGCTTTGCCGTATTCCACCATCAATAGCTCTTCGATTTTGACTTGCCATCGTTTCGCCAAAACGAATGGTTTGAGCCAAGCGAAATAGACAATTTGCACGAGCACAATCGCGGTTACGATGCTTATAAAACTAAATTGTTGTGGGATAAACCAATTGCCACAGACAATAGCAAACGCGACCAATGCGACATAGGGAATCACCATCATTCGCCATCGTTTCCAACCCAATCGTTCAAAAACTGCTTCGCCCGATTCCGTCATATCGACTACCGCTGCTTCGGCGTGCCGAGCGACCACTTTTTCACTGCTTGTAAATGCTGGTTGCCCCATTTGATCAGAAAAATCACCAACAATCGCATGGCAAATCTGCAACATTAGGTGGTATCGTTCCACCGGTTTGACCTGAAATGATTCCATCAGCCCAGTAACGTCGCGAGACAATTCGTCGAAACACCGAGAAACACTGGCCATTCCTTCACGCCATGAAAGGGTGCAGTAGTCACGAATCATGTGAACTACTTTTTGTTCTGTGGCTGGCATCGCCGCCGGTAACTTCATTCGGTATTCGTTGATCAGGCTCAAGAAGTCCAGTTCGCGAGCCAACATCGGAGGCATCTGTGCACCATGTTGACTGAGGAATTCCATTTGTTCTTTTAACCAAGACTCTTGAGCATACCACATCGCAGCCCGCAAAAATCGAATCAGAAAAGCCAGTCGGGGGCCAACCTGACCGTGTTTCAACAACTTGTCACATTGACTAAATAGCTTGACGGTCTGCTCAATCGGTTGGTCGCGAAGCAATCTCAACCAATAGTTTTCTGTGATGCGAAAGAACGTGTGTTCGGGCAAAGATTTGGCCATCGCCGGCAATACTTTGACAGCCAACTCTGTCGCCAAGACTTGGTTGAGATAATGCATACACAATTGTTGCAAGCCAGGGTCTTCGGGGTGTTGCTGAAGCCCGGTAAGTAGCCACTTAAGGAACATCATCGGATCGTCGGGTTCCGTGAGATCTGCCAGTGCTGCTAACAACCAATAATCTTGAGGACGGCGATCCGATTGGGCTTTAAGCAGCTTGTACACAACATGGGGTTGCGTCGGCGCGGTGTGGAAATGATTTTTTGAGGTGCGATTGCTAGTTGTGGAAGCGGCAGCGGATTGAGAGCTCGAAACCGGTGCTGCTTGCAGCAATTCGGTCCAAGCCTGATTGCGGTCCGAAACCAGACGTTGGGCAACACCGTACCGCAATTGGCTTTCTAGGGTCTCGTAAGCTTGTCGGATGCGCTGAAATTCTTGCGGATGAGTTTCGGGTTTGAATTGGCGAATTAATTTGCCATAACTGCGTTTCAGCGCTTTGAGATCAAAATCTCCGGCCAGTTCAAAAAAGCCGGCAGGATCATGTGGCAATCGGTCCCAGGGGGCCTCATTGGACATTGTCAGGTTCCTTAATTGAACGAGCGAACAATCGCCCAGATGATGCGGATCAGCATGAAGCAACCAATCCATACCAACCATTCATTACCCTCCAAGAACTCGAAGCTAAAACCGGAACGACTGCCGCCTGATCCTAATCCGGATTTTGGTTTTTTGAGGGACAAGATGTAATTAAACCAATCGTTCTCAAGTTTGAAGAGCAGGGGATATTCGGCCTGAATAATTTTGACCGTTTGTCGAACTTTTTGAAATCGTTCTACCGTTTCCACCGATTGTAAAAATCGTTCCCGGGCAGCCGCCGCAGCGTCTGGGGGCAAAGTCATTGCTGAGCGAAACGCGGTCACGAGGTGATTGTCGGTATCCTTGCGGACTAAGAGCTGTTGGATTTCTTTGCGGCAACTGGCGGCAACTTTGAGTCGAGTCAACAGTGGCTGGAATTCGGGAAAAGCGCGGACGTTTACGGCATTGAGTTGTGCCGAAAGTTGATCGTGCGGTATGGACCAAAATTCTTGCTGCAAGCGGCGCAGGCGTTGTTTGATTTGTTCGCGTTTTGTAGCGATGTCCGATGTTTGCGCAATTTCCAGGGCCGCATCGACCGCGTTTGCGGCGGCCAGATTAAACGTTTTGCGACGGCGGTCGAGGATATCTGGTGCGGAATAAAGGGGATTTAGCAAGAGAAGGTCGCGGAGGTAATCTTGTTGTTGATTGCTGCTGAGTTCCGGGCGGGGGCGGTTCACTGGAGATTCTCCTCATAATCGACGCCCATAGCCGCGAGGGCTGCAATCAAATCGTGTCTGGCCTGCTCGGCCACATCACGTTGACCTTGGGCCAACGCACTTTCATATTGATCTAAGCGCCAATCTAATTGTTGTCGCAAGGTAATCGGTAGTTCGCCCAGCAATCTTTCGCAAAATCGCGCCAAGCTTTGGTGACGGACGTCTTCCCGTGGGTAAAACTTGAGTTTTTCGAGCCGTTCGGCCGCTTGTTGGATTTGCTCGGGAGAAAGGCCTTTGACGTGATTGGTGAGGATGGTGCGGTGTTTTCGTCCGCCAGGTGCGTAGGCCTCGACCTCTAAAACGCCATTGAGATCATAAGTGAACCGTACATAAAATGACGCGCCCGCTTTTCCAGGCGGCAATTTATCGACCTTCAACGTCCCTAATTCGATATTGTCGTCAACGCGGCGAGCGTCACCTTGAAAAACACGAACTTCGACAAATTGCTGATTGTCATAGATCGTGTGAAACTCTTCTTCCTTGGAAATTGGAATTGTGCTATTTCGATGAATCAGCGGTACAAAGTAACCGGGCATTAATCGGCCGCCGATTTCTTTGCAAACTTCGACGCCCAAAGTAAAAGGGCAGACATCGGTCATTACGAGGTCGGCTACTGCTTTGTCTTGTTGAATCAACGCTGCTTGAATCGCCGCGCCCAAAGCTACGACTTCATCGGGGTTGAACTCCATTCGCCCAGGTCGACCAAAGAAGGAATTCACGGCTTCTTGCATAACGGTCATACGCGTTGCGCCACCCACCAAGATGACCTCATCGATTTCTTGCGGCGTGATAGAGGCATCGCGAATAGCCTTGCCGAGGGGTTTACGGATTCGTTCCATTAGGTTGTCGCACAGCTTGTCAAATGTCCGACGTTGTACTCTAACGATAGGTGGCGAGTCGGCAAAGATTCCTTCGGCGGTAGGGATGCGGATACTCGCCTCCTCTTCTTGGGCCAAGCGGCATTTTGCCAGATTGCATTCATAGCGCAAACGCGAGACCATTTTGGGGAGCTTGAGTTCCGCTTGTTCCAACTGCAGATTTTTTTGTTTTAGTACGGCCGCAACGAGTCGTTCTGTGAAATCTTCGCCGCCTAACAAACATTCGCCTGCGGTGGCCTGGATTTCGAGGGTACCTTCGAACACGTCCATGACGGTAACATCAAACGTACCACCGCCCAGGTCAACGACGCAAATTTTCTGTTCGAGCTGAGGATCATTAAATCCATAAACCAAAGCGGCCGCAGTTGGCTCGTTGATAATGCGGCGAACCGTTAATCCCGCCATTTCGCCGGCTACTTGCGTAGCTTTTCGCTGGTGATCGTTGAAGTATGCAGGAACCGTAATGACAGCTTGTTCAACGGGCTGTTGGAGATACGCCTGCGCGTCGCGCACTAGACTTTTTAATACGAGACTGCTGAGTTCTGGGGCAGAAAAACTGCGCCCGGCTATGGATAACTGTCGGTCGGTACCCATAAATCGTTTAAAACACGCGGCCGTACGTTGCGGGTTCGTGACTCGTAGATCGACGGCCGCTTGTCCGACAATAACTTCCCCCGATGGAAGTAAGCCGACCACGGAAGGTGTCAAAAACTTTCGATCGGCGTTCGGAATTAATTGAGGTCGACCGTCTTGAAATACTCCGCAAAGCGAGTTGGTAGTTCCCAGATCGATTCCAATACAGAGAGGTAAATTCGCGTGCATGGAGGTTATGCGACAGTATGGCTTGGGGAGTAATAGCTAGTTTACTGATCCCAGACAATGACCGCCGGGCCGTTCGGTCGCCAATCACTCGCGATTGATTCTGATAGTATAACCGACAATCATTGAAGGCGTGAATCCAGTGTTTGACGCACCAAACGCCATCAAACACACGTTTATCTTGATTTGCGAAAACGGCCCGTTAAAATGCAAAGTTGAGCTTCAATCGTTTTCGTTTCAAAGCGTGGATAATTAGCACTTTCACACGAATCGGATACCAGCACAATTACCAGAAACGAACGTTGGAATATGGTTGCTATGGATGATCTGTTAACCAATTGGCGCGAAGTGTTGGCCGCCAACAGTTCCAGCCAGGATGTCGCGCAGGCGGCGCGATGCGCCATTTTGGAGCGCTATGCTGGCGCCATTTTTGGCTATTTGTGCGACTCATTGCGAGACCAACATTTAGCGGCCGACTTAGCCCAAGAATTTGCCCTGAAAATATTGTGCGGCGATTTCAAAAATGCGAATCCACAGCGAGGTAGCTTTCGCGGATTAATCAAGCAATCGTTGAGAAATTTGATTATCGATTGTTATCGGAAAAATCGCTTAAAATTCGAGGCTCTATCGCAACATGATTTGGCCGTTGATAGCACGAGTGCGACCAAAGAACTTGATGAGCGATTTGTCCGACATTGGCGACGTGAAATCTTGGCGCGAACTTGGGCTGAGTTGCAAGCCAGCGATGAACAATCACCCGTCCCTTATGGGTTGGTCTTGCGTTGTCGTGCAGAGTCTCCAGCAATGTCGTCGTCCGAGTTAGCGGAATTGATTTCGGCCAAGTTGCGGCGCGTGGTAACAGCCGATTGGACGCGACAGACATTGCGTCGTGCGCGAATTATTTTTGAAGAGACCATGCGTGCCGAGATTGCTAGGACCCTGACGGATGGCGATTTAACCCAAGTCGATGATGAATTGAGCGATTTAGATTTGGCGCGATATTGTCGACAACGGTCACGACCTCGCTGAGAATACCGCGTTTGGGGTAGATGTTGTTAAGCGTGTTTTTTAAAGCCAATTCCCTAAAGCAGGGCGGTTAGGCAGCAGTGCGGTTAAAAGGTCCACTTCACGCAAGTTGATATGCATTAAACGAAAGTTGAACTGATGTCCGATTCCAAAAGCGGTCTGGCTAGCCACGACTCGAGCGATTCGGATCTTGAAGCCCCATCTTTTTATTTGCCTTTGGAAACCCCAAACGCCGCAACGACTTTATTCGCTTGGCCGGCAGCGACAAATCGGTCAATCGAGTTTCCCTTTGGCATGGGTGACTATCAACTATTGCGGGAAATTGGTCGTGGCGGTATGGGTACCGTCTATCTAGCCAACTCACTGCGTAGCGGTGGGGGCTTAGTTGCCATGAAACTTTTGAATAACGAATTCGCAGGCAATTCCACAGCCGTTCGCCGGTTTCAACATGAGGCAGAGTTGTTGCGGCGGATCGATCACCCCAATGTTGTGCGTTTAATTGACGCCGGGGTCTGGGGTGGACGAATGTTTTTGGTTAATGAATATTTCGAATTCGGGAGCTTGGATCGTTTGTTGGAACGCGGCGAGCGATTGAACGAGCCGATTGCAATTCGTACTTTTCTTGATTTAGCAAGAGCTTTGGTGGCAACGCACGAGTCCGGCTTGATTCATCGCGACATCAAACCGGCCAATATCTTGATTGCGCGGATGACTGACTCCGCTCGGGTCGCCCATAGCCCAGTTTCCACACCGGAGATTCGAGAAGTTAAGTTAACGGATTTTGGGCTTGCGAGGCCATTGGAGCGAAACGATTCAATTGCGATCACTGGCAGCCAAGCCGTCATTGGTACGCCACGATACATGGCCCCCGAGCAGTTTCGTCGGGCGACCGACGTCGACCCGCGCGCGGATATTTATGCGCTGGGCGCCTGTATGTTCCATTTACTTACCGGAACTCCACTATTCGGCAACGGGGAGTTCTTTGAAATCGCGCAAAAACATTTTTATGAACCGGTAGACTCAGCTGATCTGAAACGAGTCGGAGTTAGCGAGTCTTTAATCGCCATCTTGCTAAAATGTTTAGAAAAGGATCCTTCCCATCGCTATCCAACATCCGTTGCATTGGTTAGTGATTTGGAACGAATGGTGACGGGTCAACCGCTGGCTAGCCAAGACACGCCCACTTCCATATCGTCAAATCTCTTAGAGTATGAATTTGAGTGGGAATTGAAGTCATCGCGGAACTTGTTGTGGTCTTATGTCTCAAACACCGATCGTGTAAATCGCACTCTCGGATTGCCCGCGCCGCGTTTCTATCGTGAAGCTAATGGTGCACTGAGTTCGGCGCAGATTGCAGAGGTCAAGATTTTGGGCCAAGTGTTGCGGTGGCGTGAGCATCCATTTTGTTGGTCAGAACCAGGCGAGTTTTCGGTACTGAGAGAATTTTCAACGGGACCTTATCGTTGCGTAACGAGCGAAGTGAAAATGTATCCAAACGGCCAGGGAACAAAACTGGTCCATCGGTTTGTTATTGAGCCTAATGGTTGGCTGGGTCGAGCCGCCGCTTGGTGGCAAATCGGCCAGCAAACTCGCCGCAGTTTAACCAGATTGTACGCCCAAATTGACGCGATGGTCCAACAAGAAGTTCATGGCGGCCCTCGAAAAAATACCTTTTCAGTTGCTACACCATTATCTCGCAGTGAACAAAACTATTTGACACGAGTTGGTCGCGCGATGATTGATGCGGGAATTGAGTTGGGGTTGGTTTTGGCGATGCAAGAGCAATTGGTCACGTTGGCGGATCACGACCTGGCACGCATTCGACCCAAAACATGGTCGATTCGGTTGAATTCTACAAAATCGGCAGCTGTCGAAGCGTTTTTAATCGGTGCATCTTGCGGTATGTTCCAAATTCTTTGGGATGTGATTTGTCCGGTTTCTCGTGTGGCATCGAGTATTCACGAATCGATTGCTGCCATCAATTCGCACTCCCATTGCCAAGTTTGCGACCATGAGTTTGCAGTCGATTGGGCGCGTTCGGTCGAAATGATCTTTCGCGTGCATCCGCAAATTCGACAAGTTGATACGCGGACTTACTGTATTGGTGGACCGTTTCATGCACCACATGTGCATGCTCAGTTACCGCTGGAGGCGGGGCAGTCGAAAGACTTGGAGTTAGAGTTGTCGGTGGGGCAATATCAAATCGCCAGCCAGCAACTTGGCAAACCGCGCGATTTCCATGTAACGGCCGATAACGTTGCCAATCATTTACGAATAACGCTTGTTGATATTCCAACCCAACTGCCGAATTCGGAAGTACTCTTAAAAGTTGGCCACAACCGGCAATCATTAACAATTGTCAACAATTCAGACACACGAGTTTGGATCCGATTAGAGAAAGTCGCTGGGCGGGAGTTGGCAATTACAGCAGCAGAAGCGGCCGGGCTGCGTCTATTTCGGCGATTGTTTCCCGGCGAAGTTTTGCGACCAGATCAGCTTGCCTCTTTTTCGCGCATGACGTTATTGGCAGCACGTTTTTGTGGTTGTCCAGAGCTTTATCGCGACTTGGGTGAAGCGGGCGGGTTGGAGTTAATGTTGACGTTGATGAATTTATCTAATCGAGTGATTGAAAATCATTGCGGAGGGTTAGTCGACCAATCCCCAATGGGATTTTTAGCGAGTTTTTCGACGCTTGAGGCAGCTATGGTCACGGCGCAGGCATTGGCACAAGAGCTGAAAAAGTGTCCTCAAGTTCCCGCGATGACTTGGTGTATCAACAGTGGCCCAGTAGTCGTGGTTAACTGGATGGGACGAACTCAGTGGATGGGCAGTGCCGTGAGCCGGTTGATGTCACAAGTCGAGCATTTGGCACAAGATACTAATAACGCAAATCGTCTATATATTAGCGACACATCAGATCAATCATGTGAATCGATGCTCGGCCCATTAAAGGTGGTTTGGAAGCAAGTGTAAGTTTAGGGACGCCGCGCGTCTCCCGTAAACGATGGATTCACCAGTTCAAACTTTCCGCAATCGCCCTACCGACGCATCTGGTTGAAAGCGAACCGGCTCGTCGCCTTGTATCCGGCGGCTTGCACAAAAAGACAACAGCGTCCCAATTGGGACGCTGTTGCTATGTCGTGCGGCCCGCCTCAAAATAGATCTTCTGTGGAGTTTGCAGAACCGCGCGAATTATTCTGAACGCCAGAACGCCAGTCGTTTATTGGCGTTGCGATATGAAAACCGTTTAGATGTTAGACGTTTTGCGGCGACGTTGGAGGCAAATCAGGCTGGCACCTGCCAATAGGAACATTGCTGTGCTTGGTTCTGGAACCCCTTGAATCGCAAATGCTGAGATAGTTGTGCCACCGCCAATTTGGCCAACTAAGCTTGCCGAACCACTACTAAGGTCAATGCGGTACAAGAAACTCTGCGAGCTGCCTTCGGGAATAAAGACCCCATAAGCATGATTAGCGCCACTGAAAATGTCGAAACCGCCGACGCCTGTAATGTCGAGACCCAAGCTGCCGACAGTGGCCAGAGTTCCAGCCGAATTAGCTTGGGTTACGAGAATGTCGAGTCCGGAATCGATGCCATAGAGTTGGGACATGGTCGATCCGCTAAAACTGTTGGTGTAACCGATGTGAACCACATTGGGGTCAATCCCAAAGTTGGGATCGCCATTGGTATAGAACAAATCTGTCGCTAGGGACTGAGACCCGTTGTTTGGATTGACAACGTAGTTCTTGTTGGTATCGGTATCAATTCGACTGCGATCAATAGTAGGATTGAAGTCGTAGCCAAATTGAGAGCCATTCAACGGAACGCCGAACTGTGGCCCCACTTGGGTCGCCATCCCAGTAATTAAGTCAAGTTGATAAAGTCGGTTGGTGCTGCCAATTCCATAGAGCATATTGTCATCGGGGCGAAAATCCATGCCCACAATCGTTTCATTAATTTGAAGTCCCGATAGAGCAACACCGGAGTTAATTGTACCTGGAGTTGATGTGTTCCAGGAAATCAGAAACTGGTTACCCGTTACCCCCCATGCGATGTCGGCGGAAGTATTGGCCGGCAACAACGCAAATGGCAGGCAGCCCGCCAAAATTAGGGCGATTCGACGAAAAAGCATCATTATTCTCCACGGTAAAAAAATAGGTCAATTAATTTAAGAAATTGCTCGAAGTGCCGCAGGCGCGATATCCCGCTAAGGAGGGTACGAAGGGTAGAGTTACTTGTGACAACTATTCTATTTTTTTTAGCGATTTTGTGCAAAAGCCATGATTGCGTCTGCTGATCCGATTAAATTTTGAAGTGCAAGGTCTACCTGCTGGCAGCGCTGAGTCAACGACCCCGTTAACCAATAAAATGGCGTTTTGCGAGTAAGCAAATCGGACACAATCCGGCGGTGCATCTCGATTCGATTGGCGTCACCAGATCGATCCCAGGTGTTGTCGTAAGGAATGTCGGGTGCACAAAGGAGCACTAAATCATAACGATCTCGCGTTGACGCGGCCAATTCGACTAATTGTGGGTGTGCCGCGCCGTGGTAGTAATATGAGAATTGCAGGGTTGTCGTGGCATCAGTATCAACGAACAAATATCGATCGGCATTCAACAACAAGTCGTCTTCGCGACGCCGATGTTCAATCGCAATTTCGAGCAATTGATCACACGTTAATCGGCGATTAGATTGGTGTTGTTCCCAATACTCGCGACCGTATTCCGGCATCCAAACGGTTTGATACCTGTTTGCCAATTCCGCCGCTAGCGTCGTTTTACCAGTTGATGGAGCGCCGAGCAGAACAACTTTTTTTATCAAGTCGCGATAGACTCGCGGTGAAACAAACGATCGATATCGAAATGGCTCGCGGCGAATATCGGTGGCTGAGATGGGAATAAGCGATCTGTCCGGATCCACTCGTCGATCAATACACTTCAGCCCGCGACTGACATGTTCGCCATAAGACTCACTGTTAAAGAAATGGGTAATCGAGCGGTGGCCCAGACGACGGTTGAGATATTCATCGTGTTGTTTTGTGATTTCGGGTTCCAGTCCCATTTGCGTTGGGCCATCCCAAGCTTCGAGGATTTCGACTTGCGGATACAAGTCACGAATCCATTGGGCTCGCATTGGTAAGGGCAGAGTATCGATTTCGGGGCAGTCGTAAATCAACACAATAGTATGGTCCGTTTCGGATAACGACGCTTCGATCAACCGTTGATGGCCCCGATGGAGTGGTGCAAATTTGCCGAGCACAAGTCCCGTAGTCATTATTGCACTAGCCCTAGGTCGGTTGGATTGGACGGCTTCGCGTGAAGCTGATTTAACCAGGCAGTTCGCCAAGCACGCCAACCCAGCATGGCCATCACGAGAAAAATCGCATACAGAATTGTCGTTGGATAGAGTGTTTTATAGGCAAATACACCAATGGCCAGGAGATCGACCGCAATCCAGAAAATCCAATTTTCTAAGAAACGCCAGGCCAGCAACAATTGGGCGACTAGGCTCATTGCAGCGATCAACGAATCGAGAATTGGTAGAGAAGCGTCGGTATATCGGCTAAGTAAAAAAGCGTAAAGTGAAGTCATAATCGCAATTGCAACGAAGGTGATCGCGAGGCCCATGACAGGAAGTCGCCGGATTGAGATATTTTGTTGTTTCTCAGAGGCGTTTTCCAACGAGGCGGTTCTATCGGTTGGAAAGGGCTGCTTGGTCGATTTGTCGAAATCCAACCAAGCCCACCATCCGTAAAGTTGCAATCCAGCGTACACTACATGCAGTAACATGTCGGCATAGAGTTTGGCTTGAGCGAAAACAGCAACGTACAAGACCACTTGCACCAAACCCACGGGCCATGACCAATGGTTTCGCACGATATAAAAATAGACCGACGCGGCGCCGAACAAGGCTGCCAAAATTTCGATCGTCAGCATTGGGAAAACTCTCCTGGACAACCCCGCCAAACGTTGGTCGCACAACCATGCGAATTACCGCAACTCCATCCCAATCGTGCTGTGCCTTTGGTGGTTGTTGTTCGCGTTACAACACAATGTTCGTTGGCGTGTCAGTTTTGCGGATTCAGTCGAGAATTGCAACGACCACAGCGACAAATTGAAAACTCAGTTTTGCATCGGCTGGGGCAAGAGCTAATGCGGTTTCGCCAAACGACGGGTCGAAATGTGCTGGTTTCCTGGTTAGGCGGTGAGCCGTTTCAATGGCCGGATTGGTCGGTCATCTCGCGACAATTCGTCAATGAATACGAGTTGGATCTCAGCATTACGACCAATGGGTTGGCATTGCAGAATGATCGTATAAGGGCCGAATCGCTCGAATTATTTCGACAAATCACTTTAAGTATCGACGGCTTGGCCGAGCAACACGATGTTGTGCGGAAACGGCCCGGAATGTTCGTTCGACTTCGGTCAGTGATCCAGCAACTTGTAAACGAGCGAAAACCGCACCGCAATCTAATTCGAGTCAATACGGTTTTGATGAATTCGAATATCCAAACATTTCGCGAGTTTACATTGACCCTGGCGAAGTGGGGTGTCGACGAGCTGACTTTTAATCCTTTGGGAGGCAACGATCGGCCTGAGTTTTACCCGGCCAATCGATTGTCGATTGAGCAAACACAACAGTTTCGCGACGAATTTCCACATACCAAACAAATGGCCGCAGCGATTGGACTGAGAATTTGCGGCACCCCGGCCTATTTAGACCGCATCGAAGCGACCGTGCGAGGTGAGCGGCGGGCCGTTGCCGAGTGTTACCCAGGGCAAAATTTTTTGTTCGTCGACGAAACCGGTCGGCTGAGCCCGTGTAGTTTTACCGCCGGTCAATTCAACCCACGGTTGGATCCCAATCAATCGACGACCAATCAATCGATGTCCAATCAAACAATAAACGTGCAACAATGGGCTGTTGCCTTTGCCCAACAGCGGCAACAGTTATGTCCGTCAGCCTGTCAAGACTGTCATGCGAATCACGTTTACGATAAGTTTCGTTAGAATGATGGCTTGGAAAATTTGAGCGATCACCAGTTAGATGGAACTAAAGATGTTTAGAAATTACTTTCGCCGAGTTTCGGCCGCACCAACTAATCCTACTCCGCGCGGCGCGGTAAAAGAATTCGATGTGGCCGAGCTTTATCAGGGGCCCGTGGAAATTCAATCTGCGGGCCAGTCAGCGGCTTTAGCACTCGACGAGAAATTGCGACAAGCGTACTTTTGGATTGTCAATCATGCAATTATTAGTCCGTTTTATGATATTGAATACAACGAAGAACCGCCGCAATCATTTGAATTTGGCGATCGCCGCAATCGGGTCGTTTTG
>JBGSMY010000159.1:0-2179 GCA_041739975.1 Pirellulaceae bacterium | reverse complement strand
GGTTCGGCGTCGTAGCTATCACCGTAATAAGAGTTCATTCGGGCCTTGAGTTCAAACAAATGGGCGTGGAATTGATGTTTACTGGCGGGGAAATTCATGCGCAAATCTTCGTAGGTATCAGCTGCATCCTCATACAATTGCGACTCGAAGTATGCATTGGCGAGTGCCATGGTAGCGTCGCCGGCAAATTTTCCGGTTGGATCATCGAGCCGAATACGATGAAGAATTCGGCGTGCCTCTGCTGCCAACCCATAAGTCGGGCGTTGCGGATCGCCAGGTTTGAAATACTTTGTGCCCCATTTAAGTTCATCGGAACGGGCCAAGCTCAACCAGTATTGGGCGATGGCAAATCGTCGCGATTCAGCTTTGTCGAGATAGCGGGTCCCGGAGTACAGTGAAACTAATTTTTCAAACGACCGGTTGGCTTGGACATATCGATTGGCAAAAAAGTACGATTCGCCTTCGTAGAACAGGGCATCCTGTTCGATGGCTGAATCACGCCATCGAGCCGAAGCCAGTCGGAAAGAGTTGGCCGCTTGTTCAAAGAGTTTGATTCGTTCGGGATCTTGTTCATCGGTGATCGAAGACGCTTGGCGATAAAGTCGTTGACCTTCGTCGTATGCTTGTTGAGCACCTTCGCGGTCGACTTTCATCGTCGTTTTAGTTTTTAAAGTGGTCCCAATTTGGCTGGGAGCCAAGTCTTGGAGGATCAACCGATTGCCATTTCGGGGCCCCATGGGATCGAGCGAATCGTCGATCTCTTGACGCAAGGCAGCAGGCTTATTGGCCTTGCCAAACAAACCACCCCCTGGTTTTCCCATTCCGGATTGGCAACCCGAAAAGACACTCGCGCACAGCAACGCAACGAACAATCCACCGGATTGAACGTAACGTGCTCGTCGAAATGGATAGGCATTTCGCGCTGTTTTAGAACGTGGTGTATTAGAACACGCTGTATTAAATCGCGCTGTATTAGATTGCGCTGCATTAAAATTTTGACGATTGAGCGACATCCGTGTCGGTCTGTAGAGACCCTCCCGTCAGTTCCGTTGAGTCTTAAGTACTTTTGATTTCAAAAATTGCGGGTTCAAAAAATTTTGCGCTTTTGGTCGAAAACCCACTGTATGCGATACAAATTGATTGAGAACTTGGCGACTTTCGGCGCGAACCCGATCACTCGGCTGCAGCGATTGCCAATCCGATTCCACCAATGCCAGTCGTTGCATATAGTCACAGGTTTCAGCGGTAATGCTCACCACACTGCGGTGACCCGGTCGACATTTCCGACACAATAATCCGCCGGCCAACAAACCGAATTGCAACGTCGTTTTCGAAGCGACTTGTTCGCTGGTCCGTCCCACTTGTTCATCTCGCGTCGCTTGTTCCACTCGAGCTATTTGGTCAACTTGAGTTACTGGGTCAACTCGCGCCATTGGATTAATTCTCGGTGCGGGCCGATTGCAATTGACACACGATTCCAGTTGCGGTTGATGGCCAACCAAATGTAAAGCTCGCATCTCAAATCGATTGAGCACTAAATCCGTTGGCAATCGCGCTTCATCCAAATCAATCACTGCTCGTTCGGCCAAGTCATACAACTCGGGCATTGGATCGTGATTGATTGTTAGCACACCCAGCAATTCGATCACATATTGGCCGGCAAAAAATCGGCCTAGATCAAAACTGGCAGCACGAAATCGCCGCTCGAGTCGAGCTTCGGTCAACAGGTCGAGCACATCGTTCGATTTGAGCAGGAACACTAGGCGAACTAGCGCCAGTACGTCAATAGCAGCCTCAAAAGGACTGTTACGACGCCGAGCCCCTTTGGCCAAGCCTGTAATTTTTCCGAAATCGCGGGTAAAAATCGTGACTACACAGCTAGTTTCGCTGAATTCCACGACTTTTAAAACAATTCCAGACGTTTTTTCAGCGGCCATACACTACAACGCAAACCAATATTAACGGTTCAAAACTTATTGTGTAATTCTACTCAAATTATTGCCAAGCAGTGTGACGTGAATGCTAGCACGTTTCTAATTACTTTGGCTGATTGGATTGTGAATGCGGGAATGCTAGCCGCCGCTGTACTGTAGCCGTCCGCTGTACTGTAGCCGCCCGCTGTCCTCAGCGGCGGTATAGAAAGCTCTCTTCGTTTTTGTTGCCAGTATTTTGTCGTCGA
>JBGSMY010000113.1:0-12826 GCA_041739975.1 Pirellulaceae bacterium | reverse complement strand
CGCGGCGATGGAAATTGCTGTTAGCAAAATCAAATGGAATTCTCGTTAACGCTGTGTCACTGACCGATTTTTTGGAAAAACAAGGCTTACCGAGAAATAAGATTTTTTATTTTCCCGATGCCGTTGAACCAAGTCCTGAGTTCTTGATCGGCGAACATGATGCGACTACGGCGCGACGAGTAATAAGTAAGATTCATCCGTTGTTAGATATAGCTCCCAACCAAAAATTGGTCGTTACCCATAGCCCTTTGATTTCCGATCGCGCATTTGATCCATTGCTCCAAGCCTGGCAATTGTATTTACAAAAGTTTCCCACCGCAAAATTGGTTATTTTGGGTGACGGTCCTGCCGCCCAACCGGTTTGGCATCGTTTGCACAATCTTCGTCTAACCCATAGCATTGTAATGCCTGGTTGGTTTGACGATTGGGATCCATTTTTGTTCGCTGCCGATGCTTATGTTTCCGCAGAATTCGACGCCGGGGTTTGTTATGGTCTGACACGGGCAATTGTCCGCGGGTGCCCAAGTATCACTTGGGATCAATCCGATTTAAGAAACGCGTTTGCCAATTACCCGAACGAACTAATGATACCACAAGGCCAAGTTCACCAATTTGCCGATCAGCTCATCCGCCTAACAACGGATCGGGTTTGGCGACAACGCTTGGTGGCGAGTCTATCTCAATCTAATTCAGCGATCGGTTCTTGGGCCAATTTCTGCGAACAGTTGGAGGCAATCGTCGCGGCGCCAGCATTAAATGGACGCGTAAAGGAACACGCATGAAATCCCAAGTGGCGATTGTCAGCTCCAGCTTGGCTCCCTTTGGTCCGCTGTTTGTTTTGCAACAAACCAGCAAAAGCCTGCCAATCGACGGGGTTGATCTTCATGTAATTACGCTTGCCGACAACTATCAACGCACTCGTTTAAGCGGTCATCCCAACATCACCATTCACCAACTTGAAAACGCAAGATATTCTCAGTCGATCACTAACCGACTGAACGAATGCCTCGACGAAATCGACCCGGAACTAGTGCAGTGGTGGGGAATTTCTCCGCGAAACGCCGTTTCAACGTTTGGGTCATGGCGCCAACGTTGGCAGGCTAACGCGAAATTTAAGTCAGTTGCGGCTGGACCAATCGGTTCAACATCCGCGGTAGTCGCATGTCAAACTCGTTCGACTACTATCCGCGGTAAATCGTCCTATCGCGAAATACCTTGGCAACTTGACTGGCAACTTGAGCCGCACAATTTATTCGCAGAGCAGCCTCAATCTCAATTGCTCGATCGCGCTCCCAGTTTCGCGGAGGCCAGCTATCTGACGCCTGCGGTGAGTCAGCAATCTCAGGATCGCAAGCTCGTCCGCGCCGCGGTATCCAAGTACCTACAAATCCCTGACGAATCTTATTGGATCGTGACAGTCGCTGATTTGGTTCCGAAAAATCAACTCAAAGACCTGATCTGGGGACTCGATTTACTGCGTTGCATTCGCAATGACGTTCATCTATTGGTCATCGGTCGCGGACCGCAGCAAACCCGACTTCAGCGATTCGCGGAACTGACTGAATCGGCCGAAGCGGTCCATTGGTTACAAATGCCGGAACAAGCGGACCGGATTGTTGCCGCCTCCGACATTTACTGGCAAGCCCATCTCAACGATTCAGTGCCTCAAGGGATGATGGTGGCGATGGCGGCAAAGATTCCGGTGGTCAGCGCCCTCGGTCCCACAACTGCTCCGTTAATTCTGCCCCAACAGACGGCGTGGGCCGTTCCCTGCGGAGCTCGCGACCAATATGCACGCTGGACGAAGTATGTCTTAGAGAATCCCGAAGCGACACAACTGATGGTTGAACAAGCCTATCGCAATTTGCAACCAAATAGGCGCGTTGAACAATTTGTTTCCCAACTCGATGCGTTATTCAGTTCGCGATACAGATCGCGCAATTGAGCCTAACCGGCGGCCAAACCAATCACCTTCCCAGACAATCAACCAGCGATAGGCAAGACTAACGACCACCAAGTACAACGCGGAACCGATGAAATAGATTGGCACAACATTCCAACCGGGCTGATCGCGAACGAGCCACTCCAGGCCCAACGGTATAAAGGCTGGGATCATTCCCAATGGAACCAACATGAACAGCAATATTTGCAAAATGGCGGACTTGAAGTCAATTCGCGCCGGTTGCAATGACCCCGGCTTCAGTGGCAACGGCGTGAGGATCGAAACCAAATTGCCAACTAAGCAAAATATTAAAAGACTGGTTTGCAATTGGATTGCGGTCGCCAATAGATGACTCAACCACAATGGACGTATCAATTGGAGCAACAGCAACGCCGTTAGCCCCAGAGCAATCGCTGCTGGAAAAATCGCAAAGTTTTTACCAATCAAAACATCTTTTGGCTCGATCGGCAGCAATAGAAAACTGCGAATACCATCGCGGTCAAAGCCGAACTGATTTTGGATTAATTGGGTCGCCCCCATCGCCGTGAATGACACAAAACCGAGCGCGACTAAAGACGAGAGCCAACCCGATTGCGTGAACCAATTATCGACGGATCCCGTGCCGCCTAAGATCACTAGTACCAAGGCCGGCCAAAACATTGCGACTTTCACCTCCATGGCACGGGCCAGATTGCGAAATGTTCCCGAGGCAACTGCGGATTGGGGCTCGGTTAACCACGGCCAGCGCCATTCCAGCCAATTGCCAGGAGTTGCAATCGACGGGGCGGAATATTGAGTGACTACAGAAGTTAAATCGACATGTTTGCGAGCAAGCCCTAATTCTGGTCCGGACCCAAGGGGCTCGATGGCCCTGGTTGCTTGACGCTTGTTGGTGCCAGCTTGCGTGTGCACTCGCAATGACGTCGATCCGGCGCGCCATAGACTGACAACCCCAATCGCTGTCATGCCGCCCAAACAGGCCAAGCTGATCCAGGGTTTACCTTGTTGAGCTGACGCAACCCCATGCGGCAACCAACCTACGGGCAAAACCAAATTCCCCCAATCGACTGCACGAATGAACTGTTGTTTGCGATCTTCCCACAAGATCTTTTCTGCCGCTTGAATGTCCGCCAGTCGTGCCGCAAACTCTTCGTCGTCAATGTTCTCGGCGGCAAGATTTGCTTCAAGTTGTTGCCGTTGCAACCGTAATTGTTTGCGCGGGCTAGGACCGTCATCCTTATCGCTAAGCAAGCGATCCAAACCGGCGGGTAACATCAGGACAATAATTAAGGCCGTTGTGCCCAATGCAACCAACAGACTTCTGCGACGTGGGTTGCGCATTAGACTCGTCATCCAACCGCGAAACTGCCAAGTAATCGCCGTAATCATAAAGAAAAACGCAACCGTCAAAAATGGTGTCAGCCACAACCATCCGCCATAACGCAGGCCCACCACAATGCTCAGCGCCAGGGCGCTGGGGACAAAAAAAACGAGAGTTAAATTGAACCAAGAAGCAAAATAGTTAAGCCAGACAATGTTCCATGGCGCTACGGGCAGGTGCAAGAATTTCTCTAACGACAAACTTTCTCGTTGTTGAAGTTCGGCGATAATATTCCAGACCCAACCAATTAAGAAGGCGACCGCGACACCATCCCATAAATACGCCAACCACCACGGAGGCTGACTGGGGAATACCCAAAAACCAAGACTGAATATACTACTAACCGACCCAAAGACACTCAGTCCTCCAATCAGTAAAACCGCAATGGAAAAGATTCGTGATATCAACGACTCTTTGCGGATTTGATTCAACGTCAACCGCCATCGTAACCACAGGATCGTGCGCAAATGAGCGAAACTCATGGCGTGGCTCCCGCGTCTAGCCAGCTCAAGCGTTGCATCCCCGACTCAGGAGACCCTACCCTTTCCAAAAACCGCTGTTCCAAGGTTTTGTCTTGGCGTAACTCATCCAGTGACGTTTGCTCAACTAAAGTACCTTGGGCAATGATCCCCACATGGGTGCATAACCGCTCAACAATCTCCAAAACATGAGAGGTCAAAAAAACAGTGGAACCGCGTTTGACAAAGTCGGCTAACATGTCCCGAATCACGCGTGAGGCGACGGCATCCACGCCTTCAAATGGCTCATCGAGAAATAGCAAGTCCGGGTTGGGCAACAGGGCGGCAGCTAACGCCAATTTCTTTTGCATCCCATGTGAGTAATCCAAAGTCAATTTTTTCGATTCTTGATGCAAACCAAGCAGACTCAACAACTCGCTGGACCTGCGCCGAATCGTTTCGCGATCGATGTAAAACATCCGGCCCACAAACATCAAATATTCGGTGGCCGTGAGATTCTCAAACAATGCCAATCCTTCGGGAACCACGCCGATTCGTCTTCGGATTTCCAAGGACTGTCGTCGCTGTCGCGGATCGAGGCCTAGGATCCGAATTTCGCCTCCACTAGGTTCCAAGAGCCCGGTCAACATTTTGATCGTCGTCGATTTGCCCGCACCATTGGGCCCCAAAAAACCATAAAACGTGCCGCGCGAGACGACTAAGTCAACTTGGTTTACGGCACATTGTTCGCCAAAAAAACGCGTAAGCTGTCTGGTTTCAATCGCTAATGAATCGGAATCCACTGCTAACGGTACTCCCCGAGTTGCGGTTCTTTCATTCAAAGTTCGTTACCTTAAGATACACCAAATTCTTCCACCCGCTGATGCCGCGCTGTCGGAAAATTGCAGCCTCTCGGCTAGTTCACTGCTCTGGATTAGAATTAGATTTCGTCAAAAGAGCGCAATCTTTGCCAAATGCGACCATTAATTTCAAATCGGCCAATCGCGCATGGGTTCCAAGATCAACGTACAGCAAAAAACTCGAAGTGACCACGAATGGGTCAAACAATCGATCCGTGAAATCAATGCCGACTTTCAGCGAAGTGCTGAAACACACATGGTCCGCATGCACTTGCCGGCCATTCCACAGATTTGCTTATATTTCAAGGACGAGTCGACCCATCCCAGCGGCAGCCTCAAGCACCGTTTAGCTCGTTCGCTGTTTTTATATGGTTTATGCAACGGTTGGATCCATCGCGATACGACCATTATTGAGGCCTCTAGCGGATCGACGGCAGTCAGCGAAGCTTATTTTGCCCGGTTATTGGGCCTGCCATTTGTTGCGGTGATGCCGCGGTCCACCTCAACGGAAAAAATTAAACTGATCGAATTCTATGGGGGACGTTGCCATTTCGTCGATGATCCGTGTCAAATCCGACGAGTCAGCCAAGAATTGGCAGATCAATGCCGCGGACATTTCATGGACCAGTTTACCTTTGCCGAACGAGCGACCGATTGGCGGGGCAACAACAATATTGCCGAAAGTCTATTTCGCCAACTCGAATTGGAACCTCATTGCCATCCTGCTTGGGTGGTGGTTGGCGCCGGGACCGGGGGGACGTCAGCAACAATCGGCCGATATATTCGCTACTACGGCCGCGATACACAATTGTGTGTTGTCGATCCCGAACAATCGGTGTTCTATGAATATTTTCAAACCGGTCGCCGTGATCTACCAACCACCTTAGGTTCTCGAATCGAAGGCATCGGTCGGCCCGTAGTCGAACCGTCATTCATTTCAGAAATCGTCGATGCCATGATCCAAGTTCCCGATGTTTGGAGTGTCGCCGGAATGTTGTTTTTGGAAAAATGGCTTGGCCGCCGCGTGGGCCCTTCGACAGGTACAAACTTCATTGGCACACTTGAATTGATTCAACGAATGCAACAACGCGGAGAAACGGGATCAGTCGTTACGCTTATATGTGACGCTGGCGATCGTTATGGCAACACGTTCTACGATATGCATTGGCGGGCCCAACAACAACTTAATGCCACCCCCGAGTTAGAACAGATCAACGCTTACTTCCAGACAGGAGCTTGGCACTCTCAATGCCCCAATAAGCGATTTCGAGATGATCTGGTGACAGCCTAACGCCGCTGACCTTCGTTGGCCTCCAGCACAACGACACGATCAACCGTTACATGGCTGAGCTTCAGGCGTTGATTGTATCCCCGGGTGCCAATCACGCCGACTTTTGATTTGACGTATCGCCCAAGATTAAATCCCGGGGATGGCTCCAAATGATGTGTGATTTTGCCCTGGTCGTCTTGAAGGACATATCCAACCGGGCCGCGACCATGGTCCTGATGGAATTCACTCAACCACCCAAAGGCATCATAGAGCGATCCATTCTGAACATTGGAATCCACACCTGTTCCTACAGCGTTGGCTATACCTGTGTTGGATGACGTCGTGCCAAAGTTAGATGAGTTTAAAAAATTGGAGCTAGACGCCGTGCGATTGACGACTCCACCACCGAAGCCCACGACCCCCAATGCAGGCACGTTCAACAATTGCCGCTGAGTCGCTCGCAAACGTTCTAATTTGGATTGCAACCACAATGATTGTTGACGTTCTTGCTCTGAAGTCGCGGTTGCTTGGATTTGTACCAGTTGATCCGACAGACGCTGTAACTCCCAGTTTTCTACAGGCTTGATAATTTCCATGGATAGCTGATTGTCAAGTTGGCCCAAACGGTCAACGAGAATTTCGCTGATCGGCGTGGCAATGGGTTGTGCGCTAATATCGTTGTTGGGGAATTGTTGAGTGGTGTGGCTGCCTTCCGCAGAGTTGCTGGCAAAGCCCAGAGTGCCCGATTGTCCCGTTGAGTTTTGCGATGTTAACGCTGCCATTTGTGTTGACGAATCGGAGCCCGATGTAGGGAACGAATTTGCCGATTTGGGCGAAGTTGTGTTGCCGGTTGTCACTGGGGTTGCCATGGGACGGGTTGCTCGACGCCATCCACTATTATCCGTGTGCGATTCAGATTCTTTTGATTCGGCCACAGCCGCACGACTTGAGTTTTGGTTTGAGTTTCGCGTTGAGTTTCGCGTTGAGTTTCGCGGCGCATTCAAAGCTGGGTCTTGTTCCTCACCAAACGGATCGACGATCCAATTGACCGGGCGGACTTGGCCATCTTGTTCTTGAGTGATCCCGTGGGGATATTCGATTTGAGCAATATGTTCCGAGTCACCGGTGGCGCGAGTTGATTCGGGAGGCAGTTCGGTTTTCTGATCTGGCAACTGTAGGTCTTTGCGATGAACCCATCGAAATTCGCCAGCTGGAGGTGCGATGTGTACCCAAGTCGTGGTAGTGCCATCAGGACTGGGCCAGCTGGTCGAGCCCAACACTTCGACGACTTCGTCACGTTTAAGTTTCACTTGCCAAAGCGGATGTTCTACAGGTCCGGTTCGAGTGCCGACCCACACCTGTGTTTGATCCGCCGTCACTTGTCCCCGCTTTTCCGAAGTCAATTCCAACGCAGATTCCGGAACCATGGAAAAACTGCCTGCTGGTGGGCGAATCGCAATCCAACCGGCGGGATCGTGTCGCCACACTTCAACAACAGAATTCTGTGATAACTCGTCCGTTGAGTAATGCGTTTCACCTGGACCACTGCGAACGATGACACTATCCCTGCCGACCAGTGCCTGGTAGGGAAATTTAGTCGACTGAGCCAAAGTGGGCGTGACCGCGATCGCCATCCAAACGGCAACCAGAATGGAGCGACCCCAGCAGCGTCGTGGCGATTGCGTCAATCGCGGATTAAGTTTCATGACATCTACCCTAGAGTCGATTCCATTCCATTGATTTTTCGTGAGGCGCACAACACATGCAGGCAACCCACGACCAAATTTTTAGCCCAGAACAGGCTTGTAGCGAAAATTTTATTTTGACTCAAGGCGAATAGATGCTAGCGATAGTAACAATGCACAAAACGCACCCACAACGCTCGAACCCCTGCGATTGCGAGTGATACATCCTCCGCTAACACCCGCCAAACGCCAGCGACAGCAGGCGGGGACATTCAACGCCAACCACCATGCGTAAGCTGGTCGGGGCATACTTCAAGCTACCGCCAGCGACAGCGCGAGAGCGTTGTATGCCAACCGCCAGTGACAGCTGGTGGGGGCATACGCGCCAACCGCCAGCGACGGCTGGTGGGGGCATACTTCAAGCTACCGTCAGCGACAGCTGGTGGAGGCATTCAACGCCAACCACCATGCGACAGCTGGTGGGGGCATTCAACGCCAACCACCATGCGTAAGCTGGTGGGGGCATACTTCAAGCTACCGCCAGTGACAGCTGGTAGTGACAAACTTCAAGCCACATCCAGTATGATCCAGGAAGCCCACCGCCATTTTTTCGATCTTAAATCCGCGAAACGCTCAATGGTCGCACGTCTAAATGCGGTTGTTCGCCACTAATAAGTTCAGTGATTAGTTTCCCGGTGACGGTTCCCAGCGACAATCCCAACATATTGTGTCCGGCGGCGATCCAAGTGTTGTTCATGGCCGGGGCGCGGTCGATATAGGGCTTACTGTCCCAGGTCATCGGCCGCCAGCCATACCAAGTCTCCGTAACTTGGTCCAATGGCGTTTCGCGCAAGTAAATCTTTGCGGCCGTTTTCAGAATCGCTAGTCGGCGCTGATTGATCGAACTGTCGTAACCAGCAAACTCCATCGTCGATCCGATACGAAAAGTCGATTTCATAGGTGTAATCGCCACGCGGTGTTCTTCGAAAATCATTGGATAGCTTGGACAGGTCGCCGTGCGTGGCATGGTAATCGAATAACCCTTGCCCGGCTGAATAGGAATGCGGCAGCCCAAATGTTTGTTCAAATAAGGAGTCAGTGCACCAGAAGCAACTACAAATCGACTCCCCATGATGGGGCCTTGAGTCGTAAGCACGGCGCGGGCGGTACCTTGTTCAACTTCAAAACCGGTAACTTCGCAGTTCTCAATTATTTGAACGCCTCGTTGCCGCAACAACGATTGCAATTGGGACATCAATTTGTCAGGCCGTAAATGGGCGTCACATTCGTACAGCCAAGCGCCTCCCAGTCCGTCGACGAGTGCCGGTTCCGCAGCCACTAATTGTCGACCGTCAAATGGCTTGGCGGCGACGCCAAAGTTTTTAACGAGCATTTCGTTGGTTTTGTGATATTCATCGAATTCATGTTTTGAGTGAAACACAAAAAAAATACCCCGCGTTTCCCATTCGCAATCAATACGTTCCTCGGCAATAAGGTTTTCGTAGAGTTGTTTTGAGGATTGCAGCAACGTATGTAACGTTTGGGCGGCCGACATCATATCGCGTTGGTTGCAACGTCTCGAAAAACGCCACAGC
This sequence comes from Pirellulaceae bacterium, assembly GCA_041739975.1. Classification (GTDB taxonomy): domain Bacteria; phylum Planctomycetota; class Planctomycetia; order Pirellulales; family Pirellulaceae; genus BJ22. The sequence continues at coordinate 3,635 of JBGSMY010000113.1, read as the reverse complement.
CAACTCCACAATTCGGGCGATAATCGCGGTTTGATATAAAACGGTGAACTGCTCGACAACATCGACCGCAACGCTTTGCGAATTCCACCAGGCGTCGTGAGCGGCAGAATGTGACTGGGACTCACATAACCACAATTGCCATGGGAGCATGCGGCTCCAAATTTGCCGCGATCGACAATGGTTACGGGATAGCCGGCACGATTTAAGTAATAAGCGCACATCGCGCCAATAATTCCACCGCCGACAATGACGACCGGTTGCTGGTCCTGATTCATGAACGAATTCCTTCTCGCAGTGGGTCGTTAGATTGAAATCGCAGCACGGATTCTCCTGTGATAAAGGCAGTGCCGGTGATGTGCGGAATAACGCGATCCCCTTGCCACTGGAAGCTCGCTTCAAATTGGCTGCCAATAATACTCGCTTGTCGCCAAATTTGACCCGGTTGCAATTTGCCATCAGAGGCTAAACAGGCCAGTTTTGCGCTGGTACCTGTTCCGCATGGGGAGCGGTCGTAAGCGCCTCCGGGGCACAATACGTAATTTCGACTGTCGGCTCCAATGTCGTCACCCGGCCCAAACAACTCAACATGATCGATTTCTACACCATCGGCACCACGTATCCCCGCTTCCCACAATGCAACTCGGATCGCTTTGGTTAACCGGTCCAATCGTTCGATGTTATTTGGAACTACGGGCTCCGGTGATCGTTCAACTAAAAAGAACCAATTGCCTCCAAAGGCCACGTCGCCTGAAATCATTCCATATTCGGGTACGGAAACGGAAACCTGTTTATGCAATCGGTAGCTGGGAACATTTGCCAGTGAAACTGTATTGGGATCATGCAGAGTCACTGTGATCGTGCCCACAGGAGTTTCTAAAAGATGGGTTCCTACCGCGGCACGTCCCATGGCATGTAACGTTACCAACAATCCGATAGTGCCGTGGCCACACATACCCAAGTAACTGGCGTTATTAAAAAAAATGACACCGGTTAAACATCGTGGATCGAGCGGTGTTTCTAAGATCGCTCCAACCCAAACATCCGAACCGCGTGGTTCGTTGATCACGCTAGCCCGAAAATGGTCAAATTGGTGGCGAAACACTTCACGACGTTCTAACATCGTGCCCGATCCAAGCGGCGGCTGTCCAGAAACAATAACGCGAGTTGGCTCACCACCAGTATGCGAATCAATAACTTCAACCCGATCAGGAATGTTCCACTCGCGCACATTTGGGGACGCTGAGATCATGTCGATGTCGCCTTCACATCTTGTTGAGTCCAAATTCCGTCGATACTTCGCCACATCAGATCGTTAGGGTTCTTGTTACGCAGACTCGTTGGCAGCCGCTTATCGTCAACTTGATCGTAACAATGCAGTGCGGCAAATCGGCGGATCGCGGCCGGAATTCCCACGGCTGTAAATCCGGGATGGCCCGTGCTGGGGTAAGGTCCTCCGTGATTCATCGCCGGTGACACGGCGACTCCCGTGGGCATTTTATTTTGAATCAACCGACCGACGCGTGTGCGCAGTGCTCCTGCAACTGCTGAAAAAGCATCGTCGTCGCTGCCCGTTTTCGACGCATAGATGGTCCCCGTCAGGTTACCTTCGAGACTTTTTAAGACCGTGACCAATTCATCTAAATTTTCTGCGATCACCATCAACGAGGCGGCGCCGAACATCTCTGTTTGATAGGTTCGAGGTGCTTGTAAAAATTGGTTGCCTGAAATGGATAACAACGTGTTTTCAAAACGGAAACCAGGGTATTCCGTGGCAATTTTACCACCTGTCAAACAGTTTGCGCCATTTGTTATGAGTGATGCGACACTAGACGCCAGCGATTTCAAACCGCTGGCTGACAACAGCGGGCCCGCCGGAGCTTGTTTCAAATGCTCGGCAATGGCCCCAATGAAGGCACGCGATTCCGGGGCGTCAATAACTAAAACTAACCCAGGATTCGTACAAAACTGACCAGCTCCCATCAAGCAACTGGTGCAAAACTCGGCCGTTAATTCAGTGGCTCGATCGCGAATCTCGCCCGGTAACATGACCACTGGATTGATACTGGACATCTCCAGATAAATTAATTTCCCGGCCACATCGCAGGCCTGTTTCAAGGCAATTCCGGATTCGCGACCGCCGGTGAAACCCGTCGCCGCGACGCGATGATCGGAGACGAGTTTGAGACCATCGGCTTTGGGCAAGCGATAAATCAATTGGATGGTGCCTTCGGGAAGCTCCGCGGTTTGGCTGGCAGCTAACGCCAGTTGTGTCAACCGTTGTGTTGTGGCCGGATGGCTAGGGTGTGCTTTGATGATCACTGGGTTTCCTGCGGCAATTGCCGCCGCAAAATCACCACCGGCTGCACCGTTAAATGCAAATGGAAAATTATTGGGGCCGATGGTCACCACGGGTCCCAGGCTTGCATACTCCGAACGAATATTAAGTTGTGTATCAATGGTCGGTAACCGCCAAGAACCTTCGCGCACCGCCTTCGCTGCTTGTCGCAATTGTTGATATGTTCGCGGCAGCTCGACATCACGCAAACGAGGTTGCAGGGGAAGTGCCGTCTCTAAGTGTGCCAGGGCAGCCAATTCCTCGCGATGTTGTTCCAAGCTGTCGGCATAGAGCTCGAAGAATTTCGCGATGGATAACGGATCGAGTAGTCTCAGTTGTTCGAATGCACTGGCGGCGGCATCTAATATCCGTTCGCAATCTTGCCAAGTGCTGATGGGAAACAGGTCGGGTAAGGCCTCACCCGTGTTGGGGTTGTAAGCTTGAAAAGTCGCATCGCCAGTAGAGGCTTGCCATCGATCCGCGATAAGTATTGGATTGCTAATTGCCAAGTTCAATTACCTACTCGATTTAAACGAAATGTGTAGTGCAAAACGTGATTCGATCGTTAATTTGCGATCAAACCCCGAATGATTTCTCGACCAACGATGATCGGATAATCATATCAAATTGAGGCCAGACTCACGATGGCGTGGTGGCGTTGTGGGAAGCCGAATCGATCCAACCTCCTCCCAACACGCGGTCTCCTTCATAAATCACTACGGCTTGACCCGGCGCAACACCATCTTGTGGTTCGTCAAATACAACTTGCAAACGTTGATTTGGTAAGACCGTTATTTCCGCAGCAGCCGGTGAGCTGTTATAACGAATCTGCGCTTTACCGCGAAAGGAATCGGTGGGCATTGTTACGAGCCAATTCGTTTCCGACGCTGTCAGCTCACTTCGACCCAGTTCGTGTTTCTGGCCGATAACAACGCGACGCGTCAGCGGTTCGATGCGAACGACAAAATAAGGTTCGCCCATGGCAACGCCCAGCTTTTTTCGTTGCCCAATGGTAAAACTCTCGATGCCGTCGTGATGTCCCACAATTTTTCCATCCGTGGTCACAATTTCTCCCGCCGTATTTTGGTCGGGTCGTCGCTGACGAACAAAATCACCATGATGACCTGCGTTGACAAAACATATTTCTTGACTGTCCTTTTTGGTGGCGACGTCAAACCCGAGCTTGCCGGCTTGCTCGCGAATCCAAGGCTTGTGATAGTGCCCGACTGGTAACAGCATGCGTTGGAGATACTGAGCACGAATGCCAGACAGAACGTACGATTGATCTTTTTGATCATCG
>JBGSMY010000088.1:0-14589 GCA_041739975.1 Pirellulaceae bacterium | reverse complement strand
TCTGGCACTTGACTGGCTTCTGCGCCCCGATTGGCCAATCGGCGGCGCAAGACGTTGAGGTCGCCCGATGCATCGAGTTTAATACGGCGCAAGGTTCCCTGGGCATCAACTAAAACACCACCCAGCCAAGGTTGAAGCGTGCCATCTCCCGCGGAATCATCCCAACTCTCGGGTTCGATGTTGGTGCGAATCAAGTCGATCAATGGTTGAAAGTCACCGATTGTGATACCACCGCGTTGTGGTTGCCAACGAGAATTCGTCGATCCATTACCCGAATTCGGCAATCCGCCGTTGGTTGCAGACTCACTACCGTATTGTTGGCTCCAATAGTCTTGTTGGTGCTGACGCATATCATCGAGGGTATTTGCCAAATACTGGGGGCCCCGAATTTGTTGAACCGACTGCCAAGCTCCGGTCGTCGCGCCGCAATCTAATTGTTGTAGCGCCAGTTTCTGTCGCCATGAATCGGCCTCAGTCGTGGGCATCTGTTTCAACAATTCTTGCACAATCGGAAACTCACCAGCCTGAATTGCTTGTTCGAGTAAAGCAGCTTGTTGCAATTGTTCTAGTGAACGCGTCGAGGTGGTCTCTTCTTGAACCAGAAAATGACCACCGACAGCAAGCGGCAGCCAACCGCAATGAAGAATAACTGATAGCACAGTCGCGCATTGAATCGCGAATTTCCAAACAAAATTCTGCTTATTCTGAATCTGTTGTTGGATATTCTGTTGATGGACAGACAGAGAAAAGGCGGACGTGAGCCGCTGGTCAATGATCGCGCGCAACATGATAACCGCATCCTTAAACCGCTCATTGCCCCTGAGTGGTTGCCTGTATTGTAAAGATCTCATTGAAAAAAAGCCAGCCAAATTCCCAACTGTGAACTCAAACTAATTGCCGCAATTCGGCTGGGCAACTAAACTATCGGACAATGGCCACCAACGTCTGGCAATTTCTAGACGCGTCAATCCGACATTGATAACGCATAATTTTCATAAAAAGCGTGACTTTGCTTGGATTTTTTCGGGGATTTGTCTTTTCACAGGCTGTTGGCTTAAATCTCATCGTAGCTCGAGAATTCGTGATTTCTGAAAATCACAGCAACTTTGTAAGGGGTGCGGAATGTATCGATTAAGTTTTGTTTGGTTAATTGCCTTGGGTTTGTTGGTGTGTGGCGCGCCGTCTGAGGTTGTGGCCCAATGTGGCTGCGGCGAAGCATGCACCTCAGGTTGCCAATGTGGCTGTAATGACCCAGAAAATTTGGCCCCGCCTGACAACAACGATATCGCGGTTTTTTCTTCGGCCAACGTTACCCTCTTATCGCGTTTGACCTTGGCCGAAATGGGGGCAGGTCAAGGAGTATTGGGCAACGACTGCTGGGGTTGGACCGACAAGAACTCTGGTCGTGAGTTTGCCATTTTTGGACTGACCAACGCCACTTCCTTTGTCGAAATTACTGACCCCGAAAACGCTACCTATATTGGCAGGTTGCCATCCGCACAAGGAAATACGGTTTGGCGCGACATGAAGGTGTATCAAAACAAAGTTTACATCGTTGCCGATGGCAGTGACAATTCATCACACGGCGTTCAAGTTTTTGATCTTAATCGCTTGCTAACCGCAACAAATCTCCCCGTGACCTTCACAGCAGATGCACGTTATACCGGCATTGGTCGGGCTCACAATATTGCCATCAACGAAGACACAGGTTTTGCTTATGTTGTCGGCTCACCCAGTCAAGACTCATCGGGCGGATTAATTATGCTCAACCTCAAAAACGGTGTGATGCCACAATTGGCCGGTGTATTTGCTGAAGACGGTTATACCCACGACGTCCAAGTAGTGGTCTACCATGGACCGGATCGGCGCAGAAACTTGGGTTCAGGTCGAGGTTCACTTAATTCCATTCGACGTGAAATCGCATTTTGCGCCAACGAGGACACCCTGACGATTGTCGATGTCACCAAGAAAAACGATCCTGAAATCCTCTCTCGCGTACCCTATCAACAATCGCAGTACAGTCACCAGGGATGGTTAAGCGCCGATCACAAGTACTTTTACATGGATGATGAACTTGATGAACAAACCTATGGTCCCATTCCTACTCGTACTCACGTTTGGGACGTACGCAATTTGTCTAATCCGATTTATCTCGGGTATCACAATGGCACCGAGATGACGATCGACCACAACTTGTACGTGAAAGGCAACTATATATATCAAGCGAATTATTCCAGCGGCTTGCGAATTCTAAAAATCAATAATCCGTCGACTGTAGATCTAGAAGAAGCTGGCTTTTTTGACACCTATCCATCGAATAATGCAGTCAGTTTTAATGGAGCTTGGTCGGTTTACCCGTATTTCCCTTCTGGCAGCATCATTGTCAGCGACCGGCAAAATGGCTTGTACGTTGTCCGATTTGACCCGCAGTAGACTTAGCCCAAACTAACGAGTGCTCGCTGAAGACTCAGTGCGCTCGTTGCCAATCTTACCAAAATTGTTTTGATTTTTTTAACGTTTTTGCGGTATTCCACGACTTCAATTGTAAGGAATTGCGTTTTCCGGTATCGTTAAATTGCAATACAGTTCGATTCCGTAAAGTTGAGTAGCTCGAACAAAGGTTCGGCGATCCTGACATTTGATTGGATGGAACAGTATTTTTTAATTCCTAAGTTTTCGGTAAACGCTGCGACGCCTTTGGCCAAAACCAACGGAACAGAGACATTCTTTCGAAAGGAAATTAGGATCATGAGATTTCAATGGTTGCGAGCGGCAACGCTGGTCGCGGCATCGTGTTTTGCCATCGGCAATGGGGTTTCCGTCACATCCGCCACCAGCGGCGGTTTCCAAGAACCCGCTACCCAAACCAAAGGTGAAGCGGACGCATTGTCGATCGGCCATAAGGCTCCAGCGATCGACGTTGAACACTGGGTACAAACGGGTGAAGGCAAGTTCCAACCGATCAAATCATTTCAAGCCGGCAAAGTTTATGTCGTGGAATTTTGGGCCACTTGGTGTCCCCCTTGCATTGCCAGCATGCCACACTTGGCAAAGTTGCAACAAGAGTATGCTAGTCGTGGCGTGACCATCATTAGCGTCAGCGACGAAGAATTAGAGACCGTTACTGAATTCCTCAAACGACCGGCTGCGGGCGCCGAAGAGGACAACGCCGAAGCAGCGGCAAAGACTTTTAATGATGTTACCAAACCATATTGCTTGACGACTGATCCCGATCAATCGGTCTACAATGATTACATGGTCGCCTCCAAGCAAAACGGTATCCCCACTGCGTTTATCGTTGGCAAACAAGGCGTGATCGAGTGGATTGGCCACCCCATGGAAATGGACGACCCACTTGAACAAGTTGTAAGCGACAAATGGGATCGTGAAAAATTCGTCGCTGAATTTAAAGCGATGGAAGAATTACAATCACGTTTGGGGGAAATTTTTGGTTTACTACGTGAAGGAAAAAATGATGAAGCCCTCAAAATGTTGGATGAGGTCATTAACAAGACAACCAATAACGAGATGAAACAACAACTCAAGGTTATGAAGTTCGAGTTGCTGATTGGCGAAAATATCGACGAAGCCGCTAAATTGTTTGACGAACTCGTCGTTGAAAACTCCAGCAATGGCGATAACCTAAACGCCTTGGCCTGGACCGTTTTCGAAATGAAAAAACAGGACGTGAACGTTCCCGATTCGTTGGCCAAATCCGCTTTAAACGCCGCCGAATTGGCTGCTAAAGCCAAACCGGACGACGGCATGATTCTCGACACCTATTCTCATTGGCTGCATCAATTCGGCGAATTAGATAAAGCAATTGAGGTACAAACTCGTGCATTGAAGAATCCCGGTCCAGCCAAAGAAGAAATCGAAGCGTTCCTCAAAGAGCTCAAAAAAGAAAAAGAAGACAAAGGTAAATAACTTATCTTATTTTCTGACGGACCTAAAAAGGCGGTTGATTTATCAGCCGCCTTTTTTCTTGCGCTCAAAGCGACCGCAATAGATCATCGGTCCCCAGACTTCGAGAACTGCTAATCAACTCGCCCACGCGAAATCCGGCGGTTTGCCCAATCGATTGGCCCAAGGCAACTACGCGCTCAAACAACGAATCTTTCTCGGGAGGGAATTGAGTCTGATAACATCGAATCGCTTGAACTTTTTGTTCCCAACTTCCCGAAATGTCTTGCACGATGGCATGTGGTAACGTCAGCAATGTCGCAAGTTCAAATGTTAATGGAAACCAAGCCTGTTTGGCAATTTTATGGGGTGGCAATCCCGCAAATTGATCGTCCCATTTGGTCAGCCGACTATAAAACACCGCCGCATCCGTAATTTGCATCGCCTGCCAATGATCGGGAGACGCCGTGGGGGTGCGACCATGAATCCCTAACACCAATTGCGGTCGGTACTTGCGAAATTCTATTGCCAATTTCACCCGCGCTTCGTAACTGTCAAACAACCGTCGGTTTGGCAAATCCAGGATCACTCGCTCGTGAACCCCAAGCGCCTCTGCTGCGGCCAAAGCTTCCTGCCGACGAATAATCGGATCAGGACATAACGGCGTCGGCTCTCCATCGGTTAAATCGATAATGCCAACGCGATAGCCAAGCTTGACCAATGCCGCCAACGTCCCCCCGCAACCAATTTCAACGTCATCCGGATGCGCACCTACGGCAATAATGTCCAACGGTTCCATATGATCATTTATTTTAGATGGTCGGGTCTGAGAATGCCTCTGGAGGCACCGTGTTATAAAAACGATTTTCCATTTGAACCGAATGTTCTAACACAAGAAACCATCGGCACTAGGCGGCATCGGCCTTGGGGGCAAAGCGATAAGCCTGGAGTTTATTCGAAATGGTGCGAGCTGAAATACCCAAATGTTTCGCGGCCAAGTTTCGATTGCCGTCAAACCGAGCCATGGCCTGTAGGATCACACGGCGTTCGATTTCGTCCAGTGACAATTCGTCCCAGGACTCGGAAGCACGTTCAGCGCTGCCGGCCGTTAAAAATTGTAAATCTTCGTCGTCGATCTCGGGTTTCGTGGCCAGCAGGCACACGCGATGAATGACGTTTCGCAATTCTCGAATGTTGCCGGGCCACGGATGTTGGCGAAGTCGGGCTAAGGCGCGGGGTGTGAAATCACGAACCACCGTCGCCCCCTGCGTGCGGTAGGATTCTAAAAAGTGGTAGGCCAGTGGCTCGATATCGGTGGTGCGCTCACGCAATGGGGGCAAATTAATTTCGATTACACTCAAACGATGAAAGAGATCCAAACGAAACCTGCCGGCCGCTACTTCTTCCAATAAATTGCGATTTGATGTCGCTAGAATTCGAACATCCAATTGTACAGACTCATTGCTGCCCACCCTTTGAATTTCCAGCTCCTCAATCGCCCGCAACAGCTTGGCCTGCAGCCGCAACGGTATTTCTGAAATCTCATCGAGCAGCAAGGTAGCTTGATTGGCAAACTCGAACTTGCCCACACGACGATCCTCTGCGCCGGTGAACGCCCCTCGTTCGTGGCCAAACAGTTCGCTCTCAATTAAGGACTCGGCCAAGGCAGCGCAATTTACGCTGACCAACGGTCGCCGTGAACGCTCACTTTGTTGATGTATCAACCGACTAACCACTTCTTTGCCGGTTCCGCTCTCTCCAGTGATCAAAATACTAGCCGAAGTGCGTGCCACTCGATCGATGATCGAGACGACCGACTGCATTGGCGTAGATTTTAAACAACCAGCGGCCGAACCATCTTGAGGTTGGTGTAATCTCAACGGTGTTTGCGGCAAACTGCGGCTATCAACAGACGAATTACCCGGCAGCATAAGCTTGTTGCATCCTTAGTACTTGAACACCCGTATGAACATGAGGCAACAATTGATCGCGTTGATGTTGCGCCTGTTTTTCCAGTTCCTGAACAACCTCTAGACACCGAGTTACATGCCCTGTGATCTCGTTCAGGTGCTGACGTAGAGCCGGTTGCGTGCGTTGCGATTCGGGCCACGATTGATAATTGGCCCAAGCCTGTTGTCCCCAAGTGCGAATCGACTCTAACTCGACGTTAATCTGTTCGCAGATTTTTTCGCTCCAACCCTCCGCGGCTACATTTTGCTTTAACTGAGCAAGAGTTAACTCGATTTGACTGTAGCGGTTGCGGATGGCCACCAGTGCTGCATCCATTGTTTGCAGAGCATCCATCGATTACTTACCTCCCGGTTTACGCAGTGTGTTGTAATGATCCAGTTGGGATTGCAATTCTTGCATGGCTGCATTTAGTTCTTGTTTAGACTTCAAGTGCGTTAGCCACCAATCAGCACTGGCCCCCGCACGGGAACTCTTATTAGCATTTACCACATTTCGATAGGCCGCAATTGCTTCTGGGATTTTCCCTTGAGCTCGATAGCATCCGGCAACAAAATAGTCTCGCCAATTTAAGTCATGGGGATCTGTCAATTTCAATTCGGGAGAATCGTACAGCCTCAAGGCAAACTCAATTTCACCAACATCAAAAGCACAATTTGCCAACTCAAAAATATCTGTTGGCTGATCGAGCAAAGGCAAACTATTTGGCATTGCGGGCAAACGAGGCTCATCGCGATTGGGTGCTATCGCGGTGGTGTTGGGCGTCGTTTGCCAATCAGATTCAGGCACATTGGTCGACGCGTTTGCCGGTTGCTGAGCATTGCCATTATACGGCACTGAATTTAATGGCACTGCGGCGTTGGTCGATTGATTCGCAATGGTGGGCGGTGGCATTGATGATTGATGTCCTTGCCCGACAGATTTGGCGTTGAGCAACGACCGCATGACTTCCAATCTCTTCTTGATCTTCTCTAAATCATCGACCGCCGTTGGCGTCGCCGTAGTGGTCGAATTGGATGCTTGCCCATCGCGGCTTACTGGCCCCGTTGGAGTTGCCTCCTCACCAGTTTTTAGACCCGCTTGCAATTTCTCTTGTAAGTTTTTCAGCTGTTCCAGCAGTTGGACGCGCTCGTCCATTTGATTGGCGAGCGAGGGCTCCGACGGTTGAGCTCCCGTTCTAGCGGGTGGCAACGCAGGCGAGGTCAACGTTGGCCCTTGATCGGATTGGGCCCAAACATTTCCGCCTCCCAACCAACTCCAAAATCCGACCGCAATTATTAGTTGGATTGGAAACAATATTATTAGTTTAAAGCCCATGACGTATCAACCTTTGGATTGTTAGCGGTCTGTCGTTGTCTCTTGACCAGGAAGCATACCTGCAAAACACAATGCTGCCGCATGCGGTTGTTCCAGATGGATGTAGGCGTTGCCCATTAATTTGAGAACCGTTCGTTGATTTGATTCCGTCAGGTCGGCCAAGGGCAATGATCGTAGCACAACAATTCCTTGTTCCCATTGACGATTGTTAATCAATACCCGCGCTGTTTGGATTTGCGATTGAACGGCGAGCGAACTGTCTTCTTGTTGAGATAGTCCTTGCAGAATCGCTAAGTTAGTTTCGACATCGCCAACATTTCGTTGTGTTAATGCCAACTCAAATTGCACTCGATTGAGCCAGTATTCTGGGGGAAACGATTTGAGGCAATTCACCCAAAAATCGACGGCCAGCGTATCGATTCCGATTTCTTGATAAGCACGTCCAATTAAATATTGATCGACGGGCGTGAGGTCCGGTATTGCCGACACGTGCGACAACTCCATCAACAACCCCTCGAGTTCTTTGGCTTTGCCGCTCTCGGTGGACTTGGCAATGTATCGCGCGTAACACGATAAGAATCCTCCCAGATAACGGTTCCCCTGGTGGTGAAACGCCGCACGGGCTTCGTAAATCGCACGATTGGCTGCAGCAGGCTCATTTTTCAACAAATACGAACGAGCCAGAATCAAGGCTGCTTGCTCTGCTGCGGGTGACTCCGGATCGACCCTGACAGCACGTCCTGCGTCGCGAATAGCAGAGTCAAAACGTCCTAATTGCAAATGAATATGGGCAACAAGCGACTGGGCTAACGCCTGTTTTGGACTTTCCATGGATTGGTCCATCGCCCGATTGGCCCAATCCAATGCAATTTCATACCGACCCAATCGAGAATAGTTCAGCAATGCCAAATTAAAGTAAGCCGTGGCCAAAGTTTCGCCCTTGCTACCCCGTTGAATCAACGTTTGGTAATCCGCCGCCGCCCGATCGATATCACCCAATCGAAACGCCAAGTTCGCTTGTTCTAATTGTGCGACAGGTGTTCGCGAGTCGCCGGAAAACTCCAACAAAAACATTTGATACATCCGAGTCGCCGCCCGACTCCATGCCTGCTCGCGAGGTTCAGCCCCAACTTGGCTTGAATGGGCAATCAACATCCGCGTGTCTTTGGATTCCCAGATCAACCCCAGTGGCAATAAGATGGAATCGAGGACCGTCGCCAGATTGCGTCCGCGAAATGACAACACCTTACTCCGGCCAGTCAACGTTTCACGCGCCTCGGCTGAAATATCGATTTCAATTCCGGCAGATTGCGAAATCTGTCCTAAGATCTGAATTAGACTTTGCGAATCAATGGACGCGTCGAGGAAAATCAATTCGGGATCGGGAGACACATTTTGAATAATCGTGATTCCGGGTTGCAGTTCCTGCGTCGGATCATCGGTGACACTTGGTGATGGAGGGATTGTTTCAGACCGAGGTTTTTGCTCTGACTCCGGCGCGGGCTCACTGGCATTAACGATTTCTACCGATCGATAATCCTGACGAAGGATGGTCACAATTGCATCAATATCTGGCTGAGCACGTTCGGAAAGAATTTGCCACGGCAATCCGCTGGTTGAGGAATTGCGATGAATGTGACCTTGGTAACAGTTGGCTGTCACTAAAATGACTTCTCCCCACAGGTCGCCAACTTCTTTCTCCAGCTTCGCCGATTGTAGGAATAGGTCGGCCAGCAAACCTTGAGCAATGTCGTATTTTCCTTGAGCCAACCAGACACGGCTTAAGCCACTCAGAGCCATCATTTCCGCATTGGATTCAGGTTGTCGGCGCAGGGTAGCGCGATATCGATTTTCTGCGGCCAATAAAGCGCCTCGCAGTTCCTCGGCGAGTCCCCAGCGAATATTGAACTCGGGTTCTATTTGATCGATTTCTGCGGCCAAATTGCCATGCAATAGTTCGACCGCTTCTCGCCCCCGCCCCAAAATCAACTCGCGGTCAACGCGTTCCATAAGTTCTTGGGCGAGTCGCAACGGCAATTCTGTGGGCAATGCACGGGGATCGGCTGCGGGAATAGGATCGGCGCCAGCTAGCAATTTGCTGTCGAGAGGTTCGCTGATTGGAGACGTCGCAACGGGTGGCTCAACGGTGGGTCGAGACGACGAGGTCATCAATAAGCTAGCAATGATTCCACAGCAAAAAAGCGTGGAAACAAACCAGACCTCGGGTCGAAACATACTTGCCAACTCCGCCAAAGAGGATGCCCTCGGCGCCTGCGGTGGAGTTGTACAAGGTGAATAATCAATGCAAACGCTACAAATTACCTAATCCTTAAAATTCAATCGGACGAAAAAATACTGAGCTTTAGTGATTTGAGTTGCAAGTCGCCAGAAAAGCTCACGATAACCTCATTGAACGGTATTTCAGGAGAGACAACATGCAAATCAACCCTCAAGGTACTCAGCAACCAATCCGAATTTCGAAACCGGAGGAAACGCTAGCATCGACCGTGGGACAACCACGCGACGAAGCAAGTGAGCCCAAACTGGAATCGAAGATCGAGATGCCAATCTTGCGACCACTCTCGGTAAGTGGCTTGGTTGCTCAACTGAAAAACGATTCGGGAATTCGAGAGGACGTGGTGGCCCAGATTCAGGAGAAGATGAAATCTGGGTATTACCAATCGGCTGAAGCGATTGACGAGACGGCCAATTCCATTTTGGATTCCTAATTCAAACCGTCGCCACTTTGGCGAATTCGAAGTCAGTACACTCAAAAGGATTTGAGGGTCACAGATGGACATGGATGTTTTACATTTCCTGATCAATCCATTACAGATTGGAGACATTCATGGCACTAGGTTTAGCAAACAATGTTGGTTCGCTTAATGCCCAACACAATTTGATGCGTTCTTCGAATGCGTTGAACAAATCCGTTGAACGCTTGAGTTCGGGGTTCAAAATCAATCGCGGTGCCGATGGCCCAGCGGCTTTGGTAATTTCGGAAAAGCAACGCGCTCAGATCGCCGGCTTGAAGACAGCGATCGACAACACTGAAAAAGCGGTATCTGTAGTACAAACGGCCGAAGGTGCTTTGAATGAAATCAACACTTTGTTGGTAAAAGTCCGCAGTCTTGCTTTGGATTCGGCCAACTCCGGCGTTAACGATGAAGACGCACAAGCAGCCAACCAAGCTGAAATCACAAATGCTTTGGATACGATCAATCGGATTGCCAACAACACACAATTCGCCACCAAAAAATTATTGGATGGTTCGGCCGGTTTAAGTGGCACCGCTACCGATAGCGACGTTACCTTCTTGAAAGCCACCAGCGAAACATCGGCCGGTACCTATGCTGTGGCCGTTACCACCGTTGGTGAACGAGCGGAAGCAACTGCAGGTACAGCTCAAACGGGCAACTTGGCGGCTGACGAAGTTTTGACGATCAATGGCGTTTCGATCACTTTGAACGCCGGCTTGTCGCGAACTCAAGTTCAGGCACGGATCAATGAATTCAGTGGTCAAACGGGCGTAACTGCTGAAGACGATCCAGCGGTTGCCAACTCGACTCGTTTGCGATCAGCACAATTTGGTTCGGCAGCGTCGTTGCAAGTGGTTTCGAACCAAGCTGCGGCTGCCACAAGTTCGGGCTTCGGCACCACCCAAGTCAGTGATTCGGGTGTGGACGTCGTCGGTACGATTGGTGGTACCTCGTTCAACGGTGTTGGCAACGTTTTGACTGCAACCTCAGGTGCAGCAAAAGGCCTGAAGATCGCTTTGGCGGCTAATACGGCTGACTTGGCGGCTACAGTAACGGGCGCTCAAGGCAACGTTACGGTCACCAACAATTCGTTGACTTTCCAAATCGGTGCCAATCAAAATCAAACCGTGAACGTCGGCATTGACAATGTTCAGGCAACTGGCTTGGGTATCGGTGTGGCTAACAACCAATTCAATTCGTTGAACGATATCGACGTGACATCAGCGGCGAAATCGCAAGATTCTTTGGCCGTGATTGACCAAGCAATCGACGAAATCACCAACTTGCGGGGCACACTGGGTGCTTTCCAACAAAACACGTTGGAATCAACCGCCAGCAACTTGCGAGCAACCTTGGAAAATACCGTGAATGCCGAATCGGTGATTCGCGATACCGACTTTGCTTCTGAAATTTCTAACTTCACCAATAAACAAGTTTTGGTTCAAGCGGGCACTTCGATGTTGTCCAATGCCAACCAAATGTCACAGTTGGTGTTGTCGCTGCTGCGATAATCACGATCGCGACGGGAAGCAACGAACTTCTAACATGAAAGTCGTTGTGCAATGGTGGACGAACGGAGAGGGCTCGCGAGGGTTTCCTCTCCGTTTTTTTTGCCCTGTTTAGACAGTGGGGGCTAAGCCCAACCCCGGATTGAAATGGTGTTTTCCGGGAGTCCAGCCGCTGCCGATTGGAAATTTTTTCCTCGGCCTTGGAAAAATCCGCGCCTAGCCAGCATCGGACTAGAGCCGATAACAACGATATATGCTTTTTTGCAGTGAGATTAAGAGATGTTTTCCATAGACGGCTTATTTTCTGGCTTAGACACGGCCTCGATCATCGATGGTTTAGTATCGATTCAACAATCCCAGATCGACCGACTTACATCACGCAAAATTCAGATCGTGCAAAAACAAAGTACTGTGCAAAGTATTGAAGCACGATTGTTCAGCATTCGATCGGCAATGGGGCGGCTGAATCGGTCAGCCGACACGGTATTCGATTCACGCAAGGTAACCAGCAGCGATGAAGCAATTGTTACGGCTGCCGCTAGTTCCAGCGCGTTGCCTGGCAGTGCCACGTTACGCGTTAACGCATTGGCGGCCGCTCACCAAATTGGCTCGCAATCGCTCAACAGCTCCGAAGTCGACCTGTCCACTGGCAATTACACGATCCAAGTCGGCAATCGAGCTGCCGAGACCATTGTCTTGGACGAAACCAATAATACACCGACGGGTCTGGTCAACGCCATTAATTCACAGTCGGATGATGTCACCGCATCGTTGGTTAACGATCAAGCTAACGGCACATATCGTATCCTGTTAACTTCTAAATATTCGGGCACGTCGAATCAAATTTCAGTGTCGACGCAAACCAACGATGATGGATATTTGGTTCCGGATTTTTCTGGAACGGCCGTTCAAGAAGCTGCCAACGCCGTCGTGCAACTGGGATCGGGGCCGGGTGCGTTGACCTTTGAATACTCAACCAACCGTGTTGATGGCTTGATCCCAGGTGTGACGCTCAATCTCAATTCGGCGAATCCTAGCAAAGAAATCACGGTATCGATTCAACAAGATAACTCAGTTGCCGCCGAGGCGATCAAGGATTTTGTCGACGAATATAACGGCTTGATGAGTTATATCGACCAACAATCTCGATACATTGCTGAAACGAACACGGCGGGACCATTGACGGGCAATCGATCGGTCAGCGAATTGCAAAATCGTTTGCGATCGTACGTTGTCGAGGGTGTCCCCGGCCTGAGCAGCGATCTGCGACGGATGTCTCAAATTGGCGTCGATATTACGACGACCGGTTCATTGACATTCAACCAAGCCAAATTTGAAAAAGCGATGAATGGTGAAATTCCTGGTGTCAGTGTCACCGATGTTCGCAAACTGTTTTCGCTATCGGGATCGAGTTCTCAAGGTGGGGTTGAATTCTTATTGGGTAGCAGTCGCACCAAAGCGTCGACAACACCATACGAAGTCGACATCACGCAAGCCGCCGAGCAAGCTGTCCTTGCCGGAAATTCATCCGTGGCTGCCTCGACCGTGATCGATTCGTCGAACAATCAATTGACGATTGAGATTGATGGCAAATCGAGTGGCACACTAACTCTAGCCAGCGGGACCTATACGCGCGAACAATTGGCCGCCGAGGTCCAAGCCAAAATCAATGCGGCCAGCGAATTACAAGGAAAGACGGTCATTGTTTCAGCCGTTGGGGATCGTCTGCAAATCAAATCCGATACCTGGGGACTTGATTCCAAGATCGGAAACATCGGCGGCTCAGCCGCTGCAAGCCTGGGTTTTGAATCCACTCAGTCGGCCACTGGTCGCGATGTGGTCGGTCGTTTTATCGTCAATGGAGAAATTGAAACGGCGGTTGGGCGGGGTCGCGTCTTAACCGGCGATTCCGGAAATGCTAACACGGCAGATTTACAAATTCGCGTAACTTTAACGCCCGGCCAAATTTCCAGCGGAGTCGAAGCGGAATTAACCGTAACGCGCGGCGTAACAGCCCGGATCGACGAATATCTCGGAAATTTTCTCGATCCAGTCAAAGGTGGCATGAAGATTTTGACCGATAGTTACGAACAACAAATCGAATCCTTCGATGAATCGATCAAGCGTGTAACTGAAATTACAAACACCAAGCGCGATCAACTGATTCGCCAGTTTGCGGCTCTCGAACAATCACTGGGACAGTTGCAAACAACCCAGTCATTTCTTGGTGCTCAGTTGGCGTCGCTGCCTGGCCTTGGTTAACAAAACAATAGTTGGAGTCTTCGATCAATGCACAACGGATATCAACAAAACAATCCATTGGCTGGCATGTCTCGCGTCGACATGTTGTTGGCCCTGTATGACCGCACGATGGCGGCCATTGAAGAAGCTTCAGTGGCCCGCGCGGCGGGCGATGAAGAAAAAAGAAAATTGCACGACTTTCAAGCACAAAAATTGTTATTCGGAATTCACGCCGGACTTGACACCCGCGATGAAACGGCCTTTAACGTGGCCAGACTATTGCATTTTGTTGTCACGCGTCTCGAAGTGGCCGACTATCAGGCAGCACGCAAAGTGCTTAGCGAACTCCGCAATAGTTTTGCCGCGATCAGTGACGACGCCCGGCAGCTAGAAGCCGATGGTGTAATTCCTAAACTAGCACTCAACGGCGAATTTGAAGTGTCGGTGTAAATCCGGCATGGCCTGTCGGGCGGTAGTTTCCGCCTTTCACTCCACGCGGCCTGCATGATTCGATTGAGGGCAATCATTCTGCTCACGGGTCAATCCGGCATGGCTCGTTCTGCGATACTTTGGGATTAGCACTACACGCGGCGTGCGTGATACGAATGAGGGCAATCATTCTGCTCATGAGCTAAACGCTCTACTTTTCCGCCAATCCCATTTGGCTCTTTTTGCGGTACCCTCGGTTTTTCACTTCCCGACTCGCCTTGCCCAATTAAACTGCCCCGAATTGCGGACCAGAAGCATTTGCTTCCAGGGCAAATCAGTTTTATAGTTTGCGTAACATTTGAAATAAGAGCAAGGGCTTGGCTGAGAAGTCTCTAATGGTGGATGCGATGCCCTTGTGCCCTTCCAGTCGCATGGCGGTGAGACCTGCGTTTCGAAGAGTGGCT
>JBGSMY010000123.1:0-2235 GCA_041739975.1 Pirellulaceae bacterium | reverse complement strand
ATGGCTGACAATAACTGCAGCAATCCCACAACGGCGGGTGTACTCAAACTAATCTCCTTAATGGTAAACTACATTCCGTTAACTTCAGACAGCCATTATACGAATCAAATCCGCGCAGGTTCAATTAATGATTAGCCCTGTTGTCGTACCTACCACTGTCCTCATCGGCCAGATTGTCTTAACTGCCGCTGTCCACCTCCGCTATGCGGTCAGCTTTTCAAACCATCAAACTTTCGCCCCAGCCAGAAGACTGGCCGGGTGTAATAAAAATCATGTGCGAATTACGAGGTCACACAAAGGATTTTTTATTGCTGGTGTTCTCGCGGTAACCGACTCGAAAACTGCACGACCACGAAAACGGCAGAGGCGGCAGTACCTTATTTACTGCCGGCAGGTAGGCAGAGTTAAGTCAGGGATGTTTTCTCTCCGCGTGACAAACTTACTTATCGTTCGAATGCGCCGTTACCGCCACCGTCAAAGTTAACTTGGCGAATTCCCGACTTCATCGCGTCTGCCTCTCGTTGGCGGCCAGTTTGCACCAATAACTGTACGAGTGCCTCGCGAACTTTTGCAGTTTGATTGTGATCCTCGCCCAGCGTGCGCGCCAAACGCTGTTCCGCAGCGCGCAATGTTGGTTCGGCTCGCTCGTATTTTCCTTGTTTGGCCAAGGCAACCCCCAATCGATGTTCGGCGATACCAATCTCACGCTCATCGGCTCGCATTTGAGTTAGACCGTTTACCACGGCCGCAAGAAAGGGATCCGCTTGATCTGGCGCGTTGAGAAACATTTTCACAACCGCCATTTTGGCTTGAGCATCGATCAGCAAGCGATTCGGTTGAGGGATTTGTTCTAAAATTGGCAACGCTTGTTCTAAGCACTGTTGAGCTAATTCGAAATTTTTGTTTTCAATATAGATCGTTCCTAAATTCAACAGACTATGGCCGACTTGCGGATGTGACTCGCCAAGTTGTTGGCGACGAATTTCTTCGGCAGTACGAATAATTTTCAATGCCATTTCTAGGTCGCCGCTGCGTTGGTAAGCCACGCCTAAATCGTTCGCTCTGGCCGCAAACTTGACCGAATTAGAACCCCATAACTCTACCGCTTGACGTGATGCAGCGCGAAGGTTTTCGATTCCCTGGGCCGTCTGACCCAAGGCCAGTTGGCATTCGCCCAAATAGCTGTGTAGGCCCTCGAGCTCAGGGTGACTCGTTCCCAGGTGGGGAGCCATCAGTTGGTAAGCATCGCGGAACGCATCGGCGGCTTCTTCATTGCGGCCTAACATCTGTTTCATCCGCGCGACTTGGAGCTGCTGTTTTCCCTTCATATATGATTGAGGCCCAAACAATTCTGCCGTACGTTCGGCAGACCCCTCTGCCAGCGTCAAAGCACCGGGGATGCTGTTTTTCGACAACAAGTCGCCGATGCGTTGTTGCCATTGAAACAGTTCGCGCATTCGCTCCAAATCGGTCGTCGACATTTGCGATTGTTGAGTAGCCAAATGTCCGGCTATTCGCGCATTGGTAACTTGCCAGGACCCGACACCATAGGCTTGGGTTAGTAATTGCCCCATCTCTTGCCAAAGCGGAATTGCCTGCGCAAAGCGAAATTCATTTTGTGCCGAAGTAGCCATTTGCGACAACTCTTCGATCCGTTGTTTGATTCGGGCAATTTCTTGAGGATCGATTGGTGCTGTTGGAACCAGGCCATTTCCCGCCGGCAACGCAGTCGCTGCACTCAAAGGACGTGATGGAGTGGCCGATGGTTGCGAAGAAGTCAACGGTTTGGGGGACGTGGTTGGCGATTGTTGGAGTCGTTGCGCCGGCGACATTGCCTGTGTGTCTAACCAACCGTCTTGTTGAGGCGAGACGACAGCGGTTTGAGTCGTTGTCGGTTCAGGACGCGAATTGCTGGGATTCGCCGTGGTTTGTTCCTCGGCCGTAGCGCCACAACCAGCCAAAAACAATAACCCCAATACTGACCATTGAAATCGCCCGGCCATTTGCGGAACTCCCAAATTTAGTGCATGCAACCAAACTTCATGTCGGTTGACTCGGAGGACCTATAGCAAAGCGTGTTCGATCTGCCAATGGCAAAAGGTCGGTTTTTGGAAGGATTGCGGTTTGTTTAGGGTCACATTGTTTTGAGCGTCAATTTCAAGTTCATAAAAATGGTTATTCAGGAAATTTAGTGGCTTTCGCTGAATGCAGGGCAAAAAAATGGAGGACAAGAAA
>JBGSMY010000034.1:0-3434 GCA_041739975.1 Pirellulaceae bacterium | reverse complement strand
AAGTTTCATGGTCGTGGTTTAAGCCGTTCGCGAGCCGAAGTCGGCCTGCTGGTAATGGCGCAAAACCTGTTGAATCTAAATCGCCTCGGACGAATCGCAGAAACATCCGAAAAACAAGCCGATTAAAGCTGGACGATCTCTAAGCCCTGGGGTATTCGTGCTGAACGCCTTGAAAAGAAATATGTGGGAATCGCCCGTGTAGTGGAAAGCACAATCATCCCCGGGGCAAGCCCTGGGGTATTCGTGCTGACCGCCTTGAAAAAAAATATGTGGGAACCACGCATGTAGTTAAAAGCACAATCATCCCCGGAAGGAGAAACGGTGTCAGGAACCGTTTTTCTTCTTTGGCCGGTTCTGTGGTCGTAGTGTACACTCAAGTCCCAAACGCTTAACCATCCGATTTGACCAGTCTTCATCACCAAACACACATCCTCGGGCGACGCTTCGTTGTAACACCGGCAATTCCTTTTCAGTCTGTGGTGCATTGACAAACTAGCCATTTCGGTGAACTGCGAATTGGCCATGGAGCCAGCAGTCATTTTTGAGCCGCATCGCCTTGATGCCACGCCACAAACTGCTTCAGCGCCATGTTGGGCTTTGGCGACCACGTTGGCGCGCAGAGCATTGCACTCGACATAGTGGCATACCGTGAGGAAGTAATTCTCATCCTGTATGGGAAACGACTTGAATCGTCCCTGATACAAGTGACCGCTACCCTCATGCTTGTAATGTGCGTGCCAGCGCTGAGTATACGTCAATGTAAGCCACCCGACAAAGCGCGATAACTCGCCAACTTCATGCGGCTTGCAACCAAGTGCCAGTGATTGGGCATCAGGCACCAAGCCAACTGTCAATAATGGTGCGGAGGGACGTTTACAAACTCGCCGGCCGGCCAGATTAACGGTCAGATAGAGTATGGTGCGTTGTCTCCATGCCCCTGTTACAAATTTTCATACATTAGCTGAGAATATCTTTTAGGACGTGTCCATGCACATCCGTCAAACGACGCATGGTGCCGTTGTGATAATAGGTTAATCGTTCGTGATCTAGCCCAAGCAGGTGCAAGATCGTGGCATGAAAATCGTAAACCGTGGTCACATTTTCGGACGCTTTCCAACCAAACTCATCGGTTGCACCATAGTATAAAGGTGCGCGAACTCCCGCACCAGCCATAAAACAAGTAAAACCGTCCGGGTTATGATCCCGACCCGATGCCCCTTTTTGAAAGGTCGGCATCCGTCCGAATTCTGTGCAGAAAACGAACAAGGTATCTTGCAACAGCCCTCGCTGTTGGAGGTCTTGAAACAGTGCGGCGGTGGGTTGGTCCAGGATTTCCGCGTGACCCGGATATTGATCGGCAATCATCTTGTGTCCATCCCAATTGCCAACTCCTTCACCCATCGCATAGGCGCCATTGAACAATTGAACGAACCGTACGCCCTGTTCGCATAATCGCCGGGCGATGATACAGTTTTTGGCATAAGCCGCTTTGGTGGTGTTCTCGGTTTGATTGGCGCCGTACATCGTCAAAATATGTTCCGGCTCGGACGACAAATCCATTACTTCGGGAATCGACTGTTGCATCCTTGCCGCCAGTTCATAACTGGCGACACGCCCCATCAATTCCGCGTCACCAGGAAATCGTTCGAGATGATGCGCATTAAGACGCTGCAAAAAGTCTAACGTCGCTTTGTCCGCGACTGGCGTAATACCGTCGGGTGGACGGAGAAATCGTACTGGCCGACTGGCACCCAGCGGTACGCCTTGGAATCGAGCCGGCAAAAAGGCGGAACCCCAATTATTCCCGGCGGCCTGAGGATTCCCTCGCGGATCGGGAATTGAAACGAATGCTGGTAAGTCGTCATTGGCCGACCCTAACGCGTAATTCACCCAAGCTCCCAGCGATGGAAACCCATCGAGCGTAAATCCGGTGGACATAAACGTCTCGCCCGGACCATGCGTATTGGTGCGACTGGTCATTGCATGCAAGAAACAAAAATGATCTGCCAATTCACCCAATTTCGGTAAGAGATCACTCGTATATTTTCCGCATTGCCCTCGCGGCTTGAATTCGCGCAACGGCCTCTGCAGGTTCCCCTGTTCTCCTTGAAACGTCTTTAATTGATCGCCACCAGGCAATGGCTGGTCGTGGCGTTCAAACAGTGCGGGCTTGTAATCAAATGTGTCGAGTTGACTAATCGCCCCTGTGCAATAAACCATCACCACCCGTTTCGCCCGCGCAAGATGGTGCGATTTGTCGTCAGCATTCTGGGAGACATGGTTTTCAGCACGTAATTGACCTTCGCGCGACAAAAGATCCAATAGTGCGATGCCACCTAGTCCGGTCATCGTTTGCGACAAGAAATTTCGGCGATTTAAGAGCTGATAACCCGCGGGTGTAATCCAATTCATCCGCCTACTCCATCCACAAGAATTCGTTGGTATTGACCAATGCGCGACAAAGGGCCGGCAGTCCCTGTTCGCCCAGAAACGCGAGACACCATTCACGCTCTTGGGCATCGGGCAATCGCTGCAGGATCCGTCGATATGATTCATCGATCTGTTGCCCCGGCTCGCGCATCTGCTGTTCAACTTGATGGGCAATCTGCGTCGCTTGAGCGATCACAAAATCGCTGTTGAACAACTGCATTGCTTGCAAAGGCGTCGTCGAGCGACTGCGATTTGGACAAATCTGCCCTCCATCAGGCACATCAAACGCGGCAAAGATCGCATCGGGTTCCATGCGTATCTTCGTAGCAAAAATCATCCGTCGATTTTCAGCCGCAGTGAAATTAGTTTTCGCCACCCAGTTCCGCGCATAATTGGCATTGGGTTCAAACAATAAAAAGCCTGGACCACCCATTCGTTGATCGAGTTGCCCCGCGGCCAGCAATAAACTATCGCGAATCATCTCAGCCGTTTGACGGCGAGGCGAAAAGCGCCACAGCCAAGTGGATTGTGCGTCGAGTTGATGACCAAGTTCATGGTGCTGACTCGATTGGCGGAATGCTTGACTTGTCACCAATAGCCGCAGTAACGATTTTCGCGATCCATTATTTTCTATAAAATACCCAGTCAACCAATCAAGCAATTCTGGGTGAGTCGGCGCAGCACCCATTCGACCAAAGTCTGAGGGAGTGGCCACGAGCCCCATCCCAAATACACCTTGCCAAACCCGATTAACAATTACGCGATAAGTAAGCGGATTGCGAGAATCAACCAACCACTGGGCCAACCTCAATCTGCGCTCGGAATCATTCGCATTGTCTGCCAGTTCAAACGCGTCCGGACCTGGTACCGACACTAAATTTTGGGGCCGCACCAATTCACGCGGTTGACGATGTTCGCCACGATGCAACCGATAGACCGGCGCTGGCGAACGAAATTCTCCGGCATAAACTCGCAACTGAGTTTGTAATTGATCGCGCTCCGCT
>JBGSMY010000386.1:0-25148 GCA_041739975.1 Pirellulaceae bacterium | reverse complement strand
TTCCTTAAAAGTGAGACAAACACTAAAAACAAGATGCTAATACAAGATACTAGGCTGACCTACTGTAGCCGTCCGCTGTCCTCAGCGGCGGAATAGAAAGCTCTCTATTTTTTTGTTGCCAGAAATTAGTCGTCGATTGTCAGCCTGAGGACAGGCTGACCTACCGTAGTCGCCGCTGTCCTCAGCGGCGGTTTGTGTTCAATGTTCTAGCTGCCAAACTTTGCTTCCTGCCAGCAAGCTGACAGGGGAGCAATGTTTGTTGTATAGACGTCAATAAACCAAGGACTTTTCTTTCTTCCTCGTCAGTTAAGCTTTCTTGCGTTTTCGATTTCGTTGGGGCAAGACCGTTAGATTGGTTTCCGCACAGAACGCGCTTCGACCTGACAAGTTGCGGCAATGCACCTAAAAAAACATGCAAAAGCGATTCTCGAAAGCTGCACGACCTCTTTGCTAACAGGGGCGAAGGTTTGCCAGCTAGATTGGTTCGTCTTCTTTATTAAAGGCTTCGACCTCAAATGGATTATCGCGGTAAGGGTCGCGATGGTTCAACCATTGCCACACGGATGCCAGCAGATAAGCTGGCAAGAAAAATATGCCCCAGACCTCATATTGTCGGACATGAACCCATTCATGTTGCCGAACAATATCGAGAATGGGTTGATTGATCCCCAAAATGACATGACCCAAAGTCACAGCAACCGCGCCCGAACCAGCGGGCATTCTTGGGAGGAGTCCGTTCAGACACCCCCCAGAAAATTCGAGGCAAGGTCCCACCCGACGAAGTTTTCCACCTGTTAACACGCTCATAAGCCCCAGCAGCAATCCCAAACCCGTATTGGGGGCTGTCCATAGATAATAAAACCAGTGCCAATGTCGAGACCAAGTTGCATTCGAGTTCATCGCCATCTTTGAAAAAATTCTGCTGATACTAACTTGGTAAACTCTAACGGATCTGCCGGCGTAACGGGCTAAAACTATTATATCGCGAGCCTTGATCCGTTTATGACTGTTGGTTCAATTATTTGGCAAACTGACGGTTTCACCTACGATTTATTGGTCTTCTCCACTCGAATTCCGACAATTCCAGCGGTCCAGACTTCCGATGCTTAAGCAGGCAATGCAGACCTGGCTCCGCGGAATTTTTTCCGCGATGGACCGCCGTCTCAGATTGCAAGACCATGCACATCAGGAAGATCGCATGAAATACATGGGCCAAGGATTCGGTTGTATGCAGCGTTGGGCTACGATTTTTTTGTACCTGACGTTGTATACCTGCTTCAGTGCCGCCAATCTATCCGGCGATCAACCTCGCGATCTTGCCGCATTGATGGAACTGCAAACTCAAATTGAGTCGGTGGTGGCCTCGACAATGCCCGCCTGTGTTTCTATTGGAGATGGTACAGGTTTTGGTAGTGGAGCTGTGATCGATGCCGATGGCACAATCTTAACCGCGGGCCATGTAATTTCGGCCGGTGTGTCCGAATTTGAAATCTTCTTTCCGGACGGTCGAAAAACAACCGCAAAACTAATTGGTTACATCAACGATCTAGATGCTGGAATCATTCGAATAAACGAACCCGGACCTTGGCCCACGGTACCCGTAGCGCGAGCCATCAGTTTGGGCCAAGGTGATTGGACCGTGTGTTTAGGACATTCTGGTGGCTACGAATTAGGTAGGAAGCCGCCGGTACGCACCGGGCGCGTATTAGAGTACCGCGAACATTTGGTAGTGACCGACGCAGTGCTGATTGGTGGAGATTCAGGCGGCCCACTGTTCAATTTGGCTGGCGAACTCATAGCAATCCACAGTTCGATCGGCGACTCGGTAGCGGAAAACCGGCACGTCACCATCGACACGTTCCATCGCCAATGGAAACAATTGATGCGCGGCGGAGATTGGAAGCCGACGCGCCAGGTGGCACAAGGCAAACCTGCAATAGCCGATCAGCAACTGCTGCCCATCGTACCTGGAAAACAGCCAACCTCGAACACTCAAAGTCCAGAGCCGGTTGTCCCAATCGTCGGTTCAGCGGCCGGCAAACTGGGCTTGAGCGTTATCGATACGGAACACGGTGTTGTCGTCCAACGAATTCTGCCTGGTTCAGCCGCAGAACGGGTTGGAATTCGAACAGGTGATGTCGTAATGAGGTTTGACGCGACGCGGATCGATTCGTCGGATCGACTCATGCAACTCATCGATTCGAAACGCGTTGGCCAATCGGCCAGCATTGATATTGTACGCCAAGGTCGCACGCTTAATTTGCAAGTCATCTTAGATCGTTTGTAATCTAAAAATTGACAGTTCAGTAAATTGAGTCAGTCGTTTAGGCTATCGAGGAATCTCAATCAGTCATGCAGAATTTGCGAGCCCCAACGTTTTGGTTGTACGCGATTGTCGCGATAATTTGCCTGGTTCCCAGCTCCGTGCAGGCACAGCTCAACGACGAAATGCGCGATCTGTTTCGAGAAATTGCGGATCATGTTGATCCGGATCTCAAAGCGAAATTCGAACAAGCGGTCCGGCGCAATAGCGACCTGATCGAGTTGACTCCCGATCAATTCCGACGGTTTCGCGACCATCCGATTAATCCATTCGACGGAATTCAAGACATCGATCCGAACGAATTAAAAGGAAACATCGAATTAAAATTTGAATTGCCGAGTTTGCGGGAGCGAGTTCCGTGCCAATGGGAGCGTCAACAGCCACAGTTGTTGGAAACGTTAACCGCCGTAGCGATGGATCACCGCCGAAGCATTGTCCAGGTTATCGTGCAAGGCAAGCCGGTTGTGATGGGAGTCGTCATCGACGATCGCGGATTTGTCATCACCAAGGCAAGTGAACTGGAACGCGATTTGTTGGTATCGCCGCAAACGATCGTCGACGTAAGGCCGCAAGTGCAGACTTGGGACGGTCGCGTGTTGGCAGCTCAAATTCGCAGATCTGACGAGAATAATGACATCGTATTATTGTACGTAAAAGACTTGGAATTGCCCGCGATTGCTTGGTCGGATCGCGAACCAACGTTGGGCGAATTTTTTGTCACTCTAGGCGCTCAATCCGATGTGGTGGCTCTAGGAACTTATGGCAACCCGCCGCGGTCGCTTTTAGGGCGCGAACAAGGTTTCTTGGGTATTTCTCCAGAAGAACATCCGGCGGGAGTCAACCTGCGAGAAGTCACGCCCGGGGGCGCCGGTTATTTAGCAGGATTGCGAGCCGGAGACGTGGTGACAAAAATTAATGGCAAGAGTTTGTCGGACGTCAGTGAACTTGTCAATCAAATTCGCCAATTGCGTCCGGGCAGCGTAATCGACATTTCGATTTTGCGTGGATCACGGTCGCAACAGATTCAAGCAATTCTGGCCGGTAGAAATATGTCGTCCGATCAAGCGGCCCGTTTCAAAATGATGAATCGGCTCGGCGCATTGCCCAGCCGACGAAATACTGAATTCGCTTGGGTCCTCCAACACGATACACCACTGTTACCCGAACAATGTGGTGGCCCCATAGTGGACCTGCGCGGAAATGTCGTAGGACTTAATATTGCCCGACAAGGACGCGTTGCTTCGTTGGCCATTCCTGCGGCTCATGCTCAAAAAATTGCTGCCGAATTGCTCCAGCTGAGTACTTTGGCTGACTCGGGCGAAGTGAATAAGAAATAAGGCTTTTCAAGAAAAGCCACATTTACTACCAATCGGTCAATAACCGCATTTAAACCTTCTGATACTAGCCAAGTTGCGATGCCAATCGAGACAACCTAATCAATCGAACTGGCCTAGAGCCAATATCGATTTAGCGGACTTGGGGCTCGGCAGATTGTTTTGGCGGCGACCCGAGCACTCAAAGTGCCAACAACCTAAAACCTAAAGATTGTGCCTTGACTTTGAAATGGGTCGCAATACGATTGGTTCAGTCGATGCACCAGGTTGCCGGTTTGAATGGTGACTTGCAGTTGACCGCAGCGCTCAACGGATGACAAGAATTGGGGCAGCCAAGTTTTTTTGGCGGCCCACGTTACAGTAAGCCGATGTGGCAAGCGGCCTCGAGATATTTCTCCGAAATATTTCTCATGGCCGTTTGCCACATCGGTTTTTTTTATATCGGTTTTTTTATTGTGGCTTTTTTTATTGTCAGTGCCCACTCCCCTCCTCTCTTCTTAGCGAGTAAACCGTTGTTTGCTTGCTTAACTAAGCCCATTCGTCGTAATCGGCGCTGACCTCTTTCAAGCTTTCGCAGAAATCGGAAACCTGAAATTGGCGATAGAAATATTCTGAGAAGTAAAAATGAAACCTGATGAAGACCCCGTGATTAAGCGTTTGGCCCAAGTTGCCAGCGAATTGCAACAACAGCGAACGGGACACGCACCACATTCGGTGACCGTGGTCCTAGGCGATGACACTCTAGTGGTGACTTTACATGGCGCTTTGTCGCCGGCAGAACAAGTTCTGGTGGGCAATCTGGCTGGAGCCGCTCAAGTCCAGGAATACCACCGTCAATTGTTCGCCAATTCAGCCGAAGAAATGAAACAGGAAATTAAAAAAATTACCGGTCGCGATGTCATCGAAGCCGCGACCGAAATTGAAACCACAAGCGGTACGTTTGTACGAACCTTTACGACCGGCGCCATGGTTCAAGTCTACTTATTGACCAATGGGCATGACAAACCTGATTTGGCAAAAAACTGGACGAAAAATCGGCAATCTGACGAGGTGCATTTGTTTCTAGAACCGCCAGCGACCAAAGCCGGCGAATTTGATGATTTAAATTAAACCGCCAAATCCACGCTTGCCCCCTCTCGAAACGCAGAAAATATATCCGTGATTGATTCGCGCAAACACGCATTTCAATCTATCCGCTGGGACCCGATGAATTTGTCTGTTCGCAAGACAGGCAATTGACGAAATCGTTCAGATTACGTTAGTTGGTTCTGGCAGTCCTAGAAGAAAGTGAACCATTATGTCAACCGAAACCAAAAAGAAATCGGAACGCACCGAAGTGGTTACAGGCAAACAGACACCCCAGACTCATGAAGGAAAACTGGTCAGCATCGCTAGTTCCAAATTGGCGATGACCAATACAAAAGGTGAAGAACTCACGCTTTCAATCGCCAAGGACGCCAAATTGAATTGTGATGGAGAGACTTGCAAATCATCTGACATGAAGCCCGGCACACGCATTCGTGTAACAATCTGCAACGACGATAGCACTGTCGTGAGGTCTGTGGAGGCAATCGACAAAACAAGCAAGTTCGCTGAGTGCTGTTAACTGACTCGCGAAAACGCAAAATCACAAAGCATTAAATTGCGTTTCTAGGCTCGTTCGTTTAAATACGAACGCGATGTTCGATGGCGACGGCAAATGCCGAAGCATATTAATTCCAAAATTTTGTTGAAAGTTTAAAATGATAAAGACAGTTCGATCCTGCCACGCACGATTGTGCTTGGTATTTACTTTGACCCTGTTGGTTCAAAGTACAAACCTCGTTGGAATGCAGCTAACCGAAACGGCCAGGCAAGACGGAAAATTTGTTAGCACTGCCAAAAGCCAATTGGTGATGACTGATTGGGATGGCAAAGAGCGAACGTTCAATTTACAAGCCGACGCGAAGTGTACTTTAGATGGCCAGGAATGCCGGCTGGATACTTTGAAGTCGGGTACGCGAATTCGTATTGCTATGACCAGTAATGAACCAGTCAATGTAGTTCGTGTGGAAGCAATTGCTAAAGACGAGGCGTTTGCTGATAGCTATCACGATGGTTCATTCGTAAGCCTGACTAGGAACCAACTAGTTATGGCCGACGCGGCCGGCAAAGAACATACGCACTCCATTAATTCCAAGATTAAAATGACCTTGGATACCAAAAAATGCGAAGCGACCGACGTAAAATCGGGAAACAAAATCCGAGTATTCACGGTTGATCCATTCAGTGACGAAGTCGTCCGTGTCGAAGCGCTTGACAATCATTCCGAGTTTGCCAGCGACCGACAAGAAGGCAAGTTGGTCAGCGCGATCGGTACAAATCTCGTGATGACGAATCTTGACGGCAAAGAACGAACGTTGACTCTACCCCGCGATACCGTTATGACTTTGGACGGCAAGCCATGTAAAGTCGCCGATCTAAAGCCCGGAACTCGCGTGCGAATTACGACCCGTGACGCTTACAGTTTAGTTGCGACCCAAATCGAAG
This sequence comes from Pirellulaceae bacterium, assembly GCA_041739975.1. Taxonomy (GTDB): domain Bacteria; phylum Planctomycetota; class Planctomycetia; order Pirellulales; family Pirellulaceae; genus BJ22. The sequence continues at coordinate 18,962 of JBGSMY010000386.1, read as the reverse complement.
GACTCAAGTCAAATCAAGACTTTGCTCTCGATACTCAACGCGGACTGAAACGTTAACTAAGAATCTAAGTTTCGTAGCTACGAGCCTTTGATTGTTAGAAAATGTTGCGACAACCTGTTCGTCGATCGAATTGAACGACAACTTAGACTTGACACTTTGAAATTACAGGTCAATCATCAACGAAGTGGGGTCGCGATTAAGACGGCAGCAATGGCCGGGTGAAGGTTTTAAAAACCATCACTCGGCTATTGTCGTAAGATGCCTAAAATCCAATGCCCAATTTTCATAGCGTCGTCCCGTGTCGGTTTCACGCCTCGAGGTCGAAGTGTTCAGTGCAATCAGCGTTTTTTCGTTTCGCGGTATTCAGGGGCGGCGGTTAACGAGAAGACAATAATTTCTTCGCCAGTCACAGTGCTAATGTCGTGATGCAAACTGGTGGTTTTAACGCCGGTAACTTCTAAGACCATGGCTTCCAAAGACGGCCGGGCAACCTCAATCAATTGCGAGCGAACTTGCTTCAATAAGTCACGACCTTTTTCTGGGGGACGGGTGGTAACCAAATGTTGCTCTGCTGCCGTTAACACGCCACGCAATCGCACAACCAAAAAGTCATCGATCAGATGGGCTCGTACATCTTTCGGACCGCGTCCCATGAACTCTTGTTGGAATCGGGTAATTCCGTTGCTAATGCTGGCCTCTAATTCGCCACGTGTAATCATTCAAATGTTCTTTATGGAGTGTGCAAGTACACGGCCGTTACCCGCGATTTAAGATTGATGCTGCGTTTCTTACGTGATCGCAATCTATTGCATTTGACTGGTGTCGTCAATCAATGTGACTTTTTGCCGAGTTACAGGGCGCAACATAATTCGTCAAATATCGCGACGTCTGAGACAGGTGCAGGTGTTGGATCCAGGACAGAAGACAGATAATAATCGGCAGCCGTCACTTGACTGTGTTAAGCCTTACGCATACGATGACTTTAGAGTCTGCGGCTACCAAGTACTGCAATGTCAGGCGGTCAGCAGAACTCAAAATTTAAAGACAATTCGGATGACAAGACAAAGAGTAGCCTGATCTAATCGGGTGGCTAGTTTTATCGTAAGCCGACGCTGAGAGGTTCCTACAGGTAACATTTTACCTGGTGGAGCCTCTCAGCGTCGGCTTTTTTCGTTTGGTGGCCAAAGTTTGTGGCATTCCACTCACACCATGTATGGATGAATTCAATTTCAAGGACTTATGACAAAACCAGCGCAAATAACTGCAAATTCTAATAATTTCCGTTATCCAGCAATTCTAATCGATCAACCAAATATTCCTGGTAACTGGACGGTTACACAAGAACCAACGGATCGTTCTGCAAACACGCGAAGCACGTCGCGAACAGCCGATTCTCGCGAACCCTGTCGACTCAATGTGCTGATATTGGCCGGTGTCGGCCGTTCGCATGCTCCGATAGCAAACTGTGCAGCTCAATGGGGACACAACCTGTGGTCGGCACACAGTCGTCGCGCGCTGGAAGAAATTGCGAATCACCATCCGATTAATGTCCTGCTGTTAGATCTGCAGCTCGCCTTGCCACAGGTCTCTGCAGTTGCACAGTGGTTCAAGCGAAAGTGGACAAATGCCAACTGTCTTGCAATCGCCGTGATGAATCGCGTCGATTTGGAGGAAGTGAAGTCAGCAAGTGTTGCCGGTATTGACCTGTCGCTGTTAGATCCCGTTGACCACAACGTGTTGGAGATGTTGCTATTGCTGGAAGCAACATTTGTTAATCGAAAATTTCAAAATTGTAGCGGCAAATCCATGCAACTCTGAGAGTTGCCCGCCCCGTAAACTGATGGCCAATTTCCTAGGAGAAAGCAATTGAAAACGTTATTTACGATTCTATTTTTGGTGATTGTCGTCGCGGTCGGAATCGGATTCTATCGCGGTTGGTTTACGGTAACAAATCCAGCAAGCAACCAACAGAATAAGACTAATATCAATCTGGAAGTGGACGGAAATAAAATGAACGATGATGCCGAAGCAATCAAACGAAAAGCCGGCGAGCTCAAAGACAACATCACTGGTGAAAAAGGAAACTAGCTTTCGAAAAGCTACCGCCGATGGAGACAGCAGCGCAGGCTCTCCCCATAGTTGCTAGTTCCCTGTGTACCGTTGCTAAATCTGGTTTGCATCGGTCATTGCCCCCCCCTCGGTGTGATCCAGATCGAGTCCCCAACACACGAGTTTATTGCATCTTTTTAAGGAAGCCGAAATGAGTATTGGAAGTATTTTGAGTTGGATCATTTGCGGTCTAATCGTGGGATCCATTGCCCGCATGATTGCTCCGGGACAACAATCCATGAGTGTCTCGATGACGATTGTATTGGGTATCGTCGGAGCGTTATTGGGGGGATTCTTATATTCATTAGTCGGCGGATATTCTGTCAGGCCATTCTCATTAGCAAGCGAAAATTGGTACGGATGGATCGTGGCAATTTTGGGCGCTGTTCTGTTGGTTTGGTTTTATCCTCGCAGATCTCGTAGCCTATGGGCCGGCTAAACAAAGTGCCGCGAAAAAGAGGTGTCAATTGATCGCCCGCCGAATACGAATTCAGAATACGACACGCAATCGGTTTTATTGCATCGATTTCAAATGATTGGCAAAAAAATTTACTGGGCGTTACCGGGGTTCTGGATTTCGGGGCATTGCCTCAAATGATGTCTGTCAAATTTCCGACTAATGAGGATGTTAAGCATGAACGCAACGATTGAAACTTCACGCCCGATCATTTTAGTGGTCGCAATGGCAAGTCCGTTGATCGCGAAAGAAGTGGCGATGAATCTGATTGAAGACCATTTTCCGCAAGAGGGAATTGAAATGGTGGTCTTCCGAGAATCCGAGGATGCTCCTGTCGGGTTTGATGAGATTACGACCAAAACTACCAGCGGGTCGATGATTTCAGCCTCTATGAAATGGGGACTGATAGGACTTGCCTTAGGCGGAGTGGGCGGCATTGTGATGGGCATTGCAACATCGTCTGCGCTGATAGCGTTTGCCATGCCCTTGATCGGTGGTTTGACGGCAATTGTCTACGGAGCTGTCGCCGGCGTCGATAATGCGGTTCAGGATGATACCGTCGACTTACCGACAGCACTTGAGTACCAAAGTTTAGTACAAAATGGCGGTGCTCTGATCGTATTGCGAGGGAATACTGACGAGTTGGCTCAAGCTCGCGACACGATGACCGCAGACCGACTTTCAGTATCCAACTTGCTGACGGTTCGCGGGCACACATATCATGAACATTCGGATTGGAAATCAAACGGTATCGGCAAAATTGTAAAGTTCTCATAGCCGCTTGATCCAATACCAGAGGTTATCGGACAACTCCTTTTCAATCGACTCCAACAACTAGTGTTTATTCCAAGACCAAGAGATCATTCCGCAATTGGCAATGACATGCTGGAACAATTGTTTCATAGCCGATTGCAAATGCTTCGCTGGCCGTTTCCGCCCCACGCGAATGGCTAAGTTAAATGTATATCTCAGACAAGGAGAAACTGGAATGTTAAAACTGATGGTCATTGACAATGATCGAAAATTCTTACATTCAGTTCAAATGGCTTTTGATGCAGCGGCCTGGCAAGTCGTGATCATTTCCGATGCGAGCAATGGGGTTGCCCAAGTCCAGGCGGAGGTACCCGATGTTTTGTTGCTTGGCATCACACTCTCTGGCGCCAGGGGTGGATTAGCGATGGCCCGCGAAGTGCGGAAGATCGATCCGAGTTTACCTGTGATCTTTGCAGCGTCGGCAGTCGGTAGTGAAAGCGCAATCGAAGCCATGAAGTTGGGCGCTTACGATATCCTTCAAAAACCCGTGTCTATGCATCGCGTCCTAAAATTGGCACACCAAGCAGCCGCAACTCGCTGTTTGATGATGGCGCCAAAATTACCTTGCAGCCAAGCGCTAAGTCCCGCGATGGATTCTAATCCATTGTTAGGGCGGAGTGCCGTAATGGTCGATGTGTACAAACAGATTGGACGAGTCACCGCTCATGATATCGCCGTTCTAATTCGCGGCGAAAACGGGACGGGTAAAGAACTTGTGGCGCGCGCGATCTATCAACATAGTCAGCGTCGCGAAAAGCATTACTTGGCAGTCAATTGTGCAGCGCTCTCCGAGACACTGCTGGAAAGCGAGTTGTTCGGACATGAAAAAGGCGCTTTCACGGGAGCTCATTGTCGCCATATTGGAAAATTCGAACAATGCCACGGCGGTACAATTTTATTGGATGAGATTGGCGATATGTCCGCCACCACGCAGGCCAAAGTGCTGCGCGTACTGGAGGAACATAAGCTTGAACGCGTCGGGGGATCGGAAACAATTGATGTCGATGTTCGGGTGATCGCTGCGACCAATCGCGATTTGGAGCACATGATAAAAGAGAAGATATTTCGAGTCGACTTGTTACATCGCCTGGATGGCTATCAGATCTTCCTGCCGCCGTTGCGCGACCGCCAAGGAGATCTCGAGCTACTATGTCAATATTTTGTGAGATTGTTCAATCGTCAATTAAATAAAGACATCGATGGTTTTGCTCCTGCCACCTTCGAGCGGTTTCAGCAGTACGGCTGGCCCGGAAATATTCGCGAACTACACAATGTAATTCAAAAAAGCATGCTCATGACATTTGGTCCCATCATTGAATCTGACTCTTTACCAAATGACTTGTCGACAAGTTGGCCGGTTTCGGCAGATTACTTGGAAGTTGAATCGAACATGCAACGCAACGCGAACGTAGCCCAACTGATCGATGAGCGGATTGTTGGGGACACCACTGGGCTGTATGACGGGATGGTAACCGAAATGGAGGGGTACTTGATTCGCAAAGCATTACAACACCACCATGGCAATCAAACTCTAGCTGCCAAGCAGTTGGGTATTACGCGGGGCAATTTACGAAAGAAAGTCCAATCGCTTGGACTTTCAATCGGTCAAGTTGTTTCTCATGCTTTAGTCTAGCACGATTCAATGCTAACGCGGTTGCAGTTATTTGCCGCGACGAATTGGTCGATCTTGTTCTGCTTCATGTTGATTGGAAAACTTGCGACGATCGCGGATTCGCTCAAAACTATCACGAACTGCTAATTTTGCCTCTTCCCAACTCATGGGAGCAGCACCGCCTTCGTTTTCCCAAGTCTCAACCGCTTCCCATTTCTGCCGCGCCCGACCTTCATATTCTTCCCAGGAGAGGTTTTCGTCGAGTGCCGATGGATGCCAACCTAAGCTGTAGGCCCGTTCATAATCTTCAAAATCGTAATTGTCGCGATAGTATGGACGTTCCCGGTAGACGCCGCGCCAATATTCTGTTTCGACAGTTGGGTTTACTTCTTCGCCAACTGCTTTGCCAGCATATGCGCCAGCAATTCCGCCTGCGATTGCCCCTGCCACTGCGCCGACTGGTCCTGCGGCTATTCCCGCTAGGGCTCCAACGCCAGCACCGCCTAAAGCCGCACCAACGCCCGTTGATACCGGATGCGCTCCCGACTCGCCAGACAGCGGGTCTTCATTACGGAGTTGTTTATCTTGGTCGGAATTCGCAACGGTTTGCGGCGCAATTTGATCGTTGCGACGTTTCGAAGGATCGTTTGGTTTTGCCATTTTCTGTTCTCCAAATCTACAAAGGTTTAAAACGTTTCTAAAGTCTTTCGGTACAGGATCATTGCAAATTCGATACCAAACAGATTTAGCCTAGTAGTCCAGGATATTCGCAAGCTGTCAGCGGTGCTTTGGCGACCAGATTGATTGCGCGCGAACCATATTAGAATCGTTTTTTGGGATCCTCGGTTTTATTTTTCGATGTTGAACAAAACAACGACCGCATACTTTGTCGAGTGCTACTCGCGAAAATGTCGTAGCGTGCCTTTCTTTTCATGCAGAGAATCCGGCACATCGTTTGCTCTTTAGCAACCAAGTGGCATACGTTTCAAAACACAGTTGATTTGAGGAGAGTCTTCATGAAGACAAAATTTGGTTTCCTAGTCGGTCTATTCGTTTTTGGTATCGGCCTTGTGCCGGTCGACCAAAGCGAAGCGCAGATTTTTGGCGGTCGTTTTCGTATGTTTTCTGGAGGCAATACAAACAATTGTTGTTGCCCAGACATCGGTTATTCGCGTGGCATGTACAGCGGCCAATACGTAACTGGCGGATTTAGCCAGGGTTATTCGACGATGGGTTATTCGACTCAAGGAACTCAAGGATACGACGCCGGCCAATCCGGAACGGTCCAGTACAGTGATGGTCAGTATCGCGAAGGACAACCGGCTGATGGCCAATATCGAGAAGGTCAAGAAGGCAATGACCAGTACCGCGAAGGTCAAAATCAAGACAATTCGTCAATGCCACCCGTACCGCAAAATTCACAGCCGTACACCGATTTTTCAGCTGGACAAGGTGCCACTCAGTTTCGAAATGACGTAAATTCAAACCTTCGCGATCCCCAGGGATCACAACAAACTCAAACTTACAGTCCGATTGCTGACCCACGGCAAACGGTCGGTAACTATCAGGACACGGACAGTCGAGTTCGTCAGCCACAAGATGAAAAAATGGCGATGAATCAGTTCCTGGCGAGCAAACTTATTTTGTGCAATAACGAAGTCATCAAAATGAGTCAAGCAGCCGCAGAAAAATCCGATCACAACGGTGTAAAAGAACTGGCAGCGATGCTCGTTCAACAACATCAACAAATGAACGAAAAATTGCAGCCTTTCAAAGCTCGCTACGCTGACAATGCGATGTTGGCCGATGATCGGGCTAACTCAGATTCCGCAACCTTGGTTGCTGGCGACAACACGGCACCAAAAAATGTCCGCGAAACCGGTTTCCGTGAATCGCCAAATTCCGTCTATAGCGAAATGTACATGATTTGCCGTCAGGCGAGCCAATACAAACAAGAACAATGCGAACGGATGATGTCTCAAGCCAGTGCAGAAGACTACAACATGGCCTTCGTTGGCGCGCAAATTGCAGGTCATCAAATGTTCTCTGCTGAGTTGAGAGCCATTGAAGAAAGGTCCACCGGCGAGTTCCAATCGACGATTCGCGAAGCACGACAAACCGTCGACTCGCATCTCGAAAAGGCAACTCAACTGGCCAAGCAACTAAAGGGCGATTCCAATTCAGCTCCAACTGATCGATAACTCTTGAGTTTCACTACTTGATTCAACATCTTGATTTACCAACCTGATTTATCATCATGATTTAACGTCTCAGTTGAAAGGCTGGAGTCAATGGCTCCAGCCTTTTTCATTGGCTCTATTGCAAAGAACTACGGCAAACAGGTGATTGCCATCGAAGGCATCCGCATTCGTAACGACCAGCTTTGTTAAGCAGGCGATCATGCGCGATACCCTAATAGCCGCAGCGCATTGAAAACAACTAACAGCGTTGCCCCTTCATGGAGAATTACAGCAGGTCCCAAACGCAGGCCAATCATCGTTGCCGGAACCAAAAACGCCACCATTCCCAAACTAATCCATAGGTTCTGTCGAATAATTCTGCTAGTTTGACGACTTAACCCCACAGCAAACGCAAGTTGATTCAAGTCGTCAGCCATCAACGCCACATCCGCAGTTTCCAAAGCCACGTCGGAACCTGCGACTCCCATCGCAATTCCTACCGTAGCGTGAGCCATTGCCGGAGCATCATTGACACCATCTCCAACCATAGCAACATCTGCTTGCCCCTTAAGCTGTTTGATCATGTCAACTTTGGCGGCCGGCATCAATCCACCCATGGCTTCGGTTAGACCCACCTCATTGGCCACTGCAGTTGCTACCTGTTGATTGTCTCCGGAAAGCATGATCATTCGGCGGATTCCCAGTTCGCGCAGTCGAATAATAATTTCTTTCGCTCCTTGACGCGGTGTGTCCATGAGTCCAAGGGCGCCGAGATAGATCGCGCCGCGGCGAACGATCATCGTCGTTCGCCCTGTGGCTTGGAGCTGCGCGACAGTTTGTTGCAAAGCAGGCGAAACAGGCGGGCCGGCCATTTCTGCGAACAATTGTAAGTTTCCAATGAGAATTTGTTCGCCATCGATTATCGCTTGGACGCCGCGCCCCGTAATGCTTTGGATTTCAGTGGCCTCTGAAACGGGGCCATACTGTAAGCGTTCTTTCGCACCGCGAACAACAGCAGCGGCTAATGGATGATCGCTGTGCAATTCAACCGCCACGGCAACGTTCAAAAGTTCTGAAGTTGCCGATCCATCGGCCGCGATCACATCGGTCAAATTCGGCTTACCAGCAGTCAGCGTCCCGGTTTTATCAAAGGCGATAATGTCAAGATTTCCCAAATTCTCTAGAGGCGCACCCCCTTTGATGAGGACACCACTGCGGGCGGCACGGGCAATTCCGCTGAGCACGGCACTCGGGGTAGAGATCGCTAATGCACAGGGGCTGGCGGCTACCAAGACCGACATCGCTCGATAAAAAGAGGCGCCGATCGATTCGTCAACGACCAGCCAGGCGAACAGTAGGATTAAGACGCCCACTAAGACCATCGGGACGAAGTAGCGTTCGAATTTGTCAGCAAATCGTTGCGTCGGCGACTTTTGGACTTCCGCTTCGCGAACCATTTGCACGACCCGGGCCAATGTCGAATCGCGGGCCAATTTGGTGACTTGTATTTCAAGCGCTCCGTTGCCGTTTATCGTACCGGCAAATACTCTGTGACTCGATGGTAATTTTTCTGGCTGGACAGCCGCCTGAATGGGGTCATCCACGGGGTGCTTTTCGACGGGAATACTTTCACCGGTAATTGGCGCTTGGTCGACGCTGCTGTCCCCCGCCACCACAAAGCCATCCGCGGCAATTCGTTCATTGGGTTTGACTAAGACGCGATCGGCTAATAACAATTGATCAACCGCGATTTCCTGGTTTATCTCATTGCGTCTCACAAGTGCCGTTTGTGGCGTTAACTCTGCCAACGATTCAATAGCATGTTTGGCACGCCCAAGGGCATACGTTTCGAGACCATGGCCAAGACTAAAAAGAAACAACAGCAAAGCGCCTTCGGCCCATTCGCCTAACGATCCCGCGCCGACGGCTGCGACTAACATTAACAAATCAATGTTAAACCGCCCGGCCAATAGATTGCGGACAGCTTCGCCCAACATAAAATAACCGCCAAAGATATAGGCGATCAAATAACAGCTCCATGACAACCAAAAAGACTCGGCCAGCGTCAACCAGAGTAGCCAACCGCTAAGAAGAAAGACGCCGCAAACCGTGGCAAAGACAAGTTCGATATATTCACCGCCAGGTCCGTGATGGCTTGTATGTTTTGTTGGCACGTCGTTTCGTTTTTGTTCGGGGTCACCCCCACCATTAATATTCAATGATGTAATCCGCCTCTCCCAATGACTGTGTAGCATCGACCCGATTGGCCGGCGCGCAGGACCCGCTGAAACCATTTGCAATGGCTCATTTCGGCTTTAATTCGACCATTACATGGTGGTGTTGTCCATCGTCGGTCAATGGAAGTAAACAGCCACCGATTTCGATTCCATCTAAGGTCAATTTGGAGACCTGGGAATTGACTCCCTGGTTGTGGATTTCCAAGTGATAAAAAGTATTGCGATACCGATAGTGAATTTTTAGTTCCGACCAAGACTGAGGCAATCGCGGTTCAAGTTGCAATTGATCCACTTTCAGAGTTAGGCCGAGCAAAGACTCCACGATCAAACGATACATCCAGCCGGCCGAACCGGTATACCATGTCCAACCCCCACGACCACAATGGGGCGGGACGCCGTAGACATCGGCAGCAACCACATAAGGCTCAACGCGATAGGTCGCGAGGTCATCTGGCGTGGACGTGTGATTTATTGGATTGATGAGTGAGAATAATTCCCAGGCGCGTTCGTGTTCGCCGAGTTTGGCGGTTGCCATCGCCGTCCAAATCGCCCCATGGGTATACTGCCCACCATTTTCCCGTACACCCGGTAGGTATCCTTTGATATAACCCGGATTAAGATCGGACTTATCGAAAGGTGGATCGAGCAATAAAATCAATCGATCTTTTCGTTTCACCAAACGTTGATTGACGCTTTCCATCGCTGTTGCCATGTGCTCCAAAGTTCCGGCGCCCGAAAGTACTGACCAGCTTTGTGAAATGGAGTCAATCTGACATTCCTCATTGCTCGCTGAACCGAGAGGTCGACCGTCATCGAAATACGCACGACGATACCACTGTCCATCCCAGCCATGCACTTCGATGTTTCCACGCAGTCGGCCCGCCTCGACCGCCAAGCGGTCAGCCAACGGCAAGTCGCCGCGAGATTGCGCCAATTCGGAGAACTCTTCTAAGGCAAAAAATAGAAAAAAAGCTAACCAAACACTTTCGCCGCGACCTTGTTGACCGACCATATTCATCGCATCGTTCCAATCTCCACAGCCCATCAAAGGTAAGCCGTGTTCGCCAAAACGCAAGCCACGCTCGATGGCGCGAACTCCATGTTCATATAACGTGCCGATGTCTTCAGAAACTTGCGGCAAGTCATAAACTGACTCTTCTTCGGCTCGCAACGGGCGCGAACGCAGAAAAGGGATGGTCTCATTCAAAACACCGGTGTCACCCGTTCGCGAAACATAATGACAGATTGCGACAGGCAACCATAGATAATCGTCAGAGAAATGGGTTCGTACACCGCGGCCTTGAGGTGGATGCCACCAGTGTTGCACATCGCCTTCGCTAAATTGATGCCCCGCAGCTCGCAATAAATGTTCTCGCAGTAAATGAGGTTGTACATCGACCAGGGCCATGGCATCTTGCAACTGATCGCGAAAACCAAATGCGCCACCCGATTGATAGAACCCCGTGCGTCCCCACAATCGGCAAGCCATGGTTTGATATACTAGCCACCCATTTGCTAGAAAATTGACTGCCGCATCGGGAGTTTGAACATGGATTGTGCCCAGTGTGCGACTCCAGAAGTCCCAGACGGATTCGATCACCCGATGGGCGCTGTCCACGTTCCGGAACCGTTGAGCTAACCTGCGTGCTTCGTCGGCATTGCTTTCGGCCCCGACGGTAAACGTAATCGTCCGTTCTTGGCCTGCTTCCAGCACAAACGCCGTTTGCATCGCTACACCTGGATCAAAACCAGCACCGGTTCGCCCGGATAGCCGAACCCGACGGAGTGCGGCAGGATTTTGCAACGAGCCGTTGCGACCGAGGAACTCACAGCGGTCGCCGGTAATTGTCCGATTGGATTCGCTGCAATTGAAAAACGCCACGCGATCCCCAAAGTCAGGATGATAAGCATTTCTCGCCAGGATTGCACCACTTGAAGCATCGGTCTCGGTCACCACATGCATCAACGTTTTGTTGCGAGATTCGCCTAATACGAGCTCCCAAAAAGCGGTAGCAGACAGTTTCCGTTTACGGCCCGATCGATTAATTAATTTCAGTTTGTAAAACTTAACCGGCGCATCGATCGCAACATAAACACATAGTTCTGTATTGATTCCCTCTTCCGTGTAGTCGAAAATCGAATAGCCGAATCCGTGTCGCGAAACGTATGTGTTTTGTCCGCGAGCCGGCAGAGGTGATGGTGACCAAAATCTCCCCGATTCCTCGTCTCGCAAATACATTGCCTCGCCACCGACATCACTAACGGGATCATTATGCCAAGGCGTTAATCGGTATTCGTGACTATTCTCAGCCCACGTGTAACTGCTGCCACCTTCCGAAATGACCGTTCCAAACTGGGGGTTGGCAATGACGTTTACCCAAGGGGCCGGTGTTGTTTGCCCCGGCCTTAGGATGGTTATGTATTCCCGACCATCATGGCTAAATCCACCCAGTCCATTGAAAAATGCTAAATCGGGTTTGGGTGGCGCGTCGGGCATCGGTGCTTCCGGCGTGCGCCGTGGCGTCACTAATAACGGTAGGATTACTTCGGATCGACCCAGGCGGTCAGCATGCTCGGCAAGTGTAAGTCCCTCGTCGACTAACACGATGCGGGCTACGGATTGCAACAGCGCTCGGTCCTCTTCGGACATCAATTCACTTCGTCGAATGAAAATACCGCCCGGCCGATCTACTAACGTGGCTGCAGGACTTGCCGCAACTAATTCAGCAATCGCCTCTTGGAACTCCTGACGATAAACGGAATCGTCTTCATTCCAAATCACTAAGTCGACAGTAAGACCTTTTAGACGCCAATATGAATGAGCTCGAAGCAATTGATCAACGACTGTCATTCGATCCAAACTACTGATCCGCAGTAACACAATCGGAGTGTCACCTGAAATGCCATAACTCCACAAGCTGGATTGCCCGCGTCGATTGCACCCAAGCAAATTCGTACGGGCCCGCCTCAATGCCGATGCGTAAATAATTGAGCTCGAGAGCCGACCATACACTTGACCTTCTGCTTCGGTGATACCCAATTGTTGCAACTGAACATGCCCATGGGTCCAAGCCACATCAAATACGCGATCGGTAAGATTGTGATCGCAGTATTTTTCGGTAAGGGAAACTACATCCGCTCGCGATTCTGCGATTCCCGTGACGATATCGATTTGTATGGAACCATTTGGCGGCAAGACGACCGATTGTCGAATACTAACGATCGGATCCAGAGTTGGCCCGGACGTATTCGAAAGCGGCGTTCGGCTGGATAAAGCCGCAGGAAAAGCCAGAGTCCGATGTCGCCCAACAAATCGCATTCGATCGGTTTCAAACGAGGTTTCACCCACCGTCGTTCCTCTCACGGTCATCAAATGAGTCATCCAAGGTGGCGTCTCCTCAACGGATCGCGGTCGTCGGGTACAGTAGATTGCGTTTCGATTGGGAATTATCTCCGTGGTCACAAATAAATTGCTAAAGGCAGGATGGGATTTATCTTGCGCTTGGGTTGCCAAGACAACTTCCGAATAACTTGTGATTTCAATCGTACGCGGTGTTTCTGAACGATTGGTCAACGTCACCCGCCGGAGCTCAATGTCATCTTCGGGGGAAACGCTAATTTGCGTATAAGTCTCTATCTTGTGATCAGTTCGCCGAAATTCTGCGCGCGATTGAGTAAAAATTGCCTCGTAGCCTTGGCAAGTTCGCGCTGTGGGTTGCCAGGAAGTTGACCACATTTTCCCGGAAGTAACGTCGCGCAAATAACAAAAACTGCCGTAGTTGTCGCGCGTGGCGTCTTCGCGCCATCGTGTCACGGCCAACTCACGCCAACGACTATAGCCGCCACCGGCACTAGTTACGGCAACATGATACCGACCATTCGACAACAAATGGGCCTCGACGTTGGGGCTATTTGGGTCGGTAAAGACTCGCATTACGCCCTGTTCATCCGGTAATACCGCAACAGCGGATTTCACTTCAGCCGCATGCGGAAAAACGGGAGCAGTTGCTTTAGGGATGCGTTCTTGCAGTAACAACTCCGACGCTCGCAACATTGGATCTGCTAAAAAACGTCGTTGCATCGGTTGGTCTAACAATAAATAAGCCAGCGCGAGAAAACTCATTCCTTGATGGTGGGCCATGAACTGGCGAACCGTGCTGCTGGTACTGCCCGGCGGTAATCGAGAGGGTGTGTAGTCGACCGCCTCATAAAATCCGTATTCTCCAAGTTGGCCATCGACAGCCAGGCGTTGTAAGTTGTCACAAGCTGCGCGAGGTGCAATCATGAGCGCCAGCACGCTGGCGTAAGGGGCTATGACTAGGTCTTCCGCTAATCCGCGTTTCAATCCCAATCCGGGGACACCAAAGGCCCGGTATTGATAGGTCTGTTGGTGGTCGACCTGATTGTAGCCGGATTCTGAAATACCCCAAGGCACACCTCGTTGTCGACCATATTGAATCTGTCGACGGACAACAGCGGAGTAAGTGCGATCCAATAACGTGTTTTCGTAATTTGGCATGACCAAAAGTGGCATCAAGTATTCAAACATCGATCCACTCCAGCTCAGCAATGCCGGCGCATGACCCGTACTGGTTAACAGTCGCCCTAACGCAAACCAATGCTCTTGTCCGACAGCACCCTGAGCGACCAAGATGTAACTTACAAGTCGGGTTTCGGAGGCCAGTAAGTCGTAAAACATCGTATCGACTCGTCGCTCACTGTCGTTGTAACCAATTGCAAACAATTCGCGGTTGGAATCGTAGAGCAAACCAAAATCGCAATAGCTCAGCTCGCGACACTGTTGGGCAATTCGCTCTAAGGTTTGGAGCCGTTCGCTTGCCCGCTCCGATGTGAGTTTCATGGCCTCTCGCCAGGGACTCCACCATGATTCGGTAGGCTGTTTTCCGCCTTCTAACGATTCGTCCATGAGCGACATGAATTGTTGGGCGCTGGCGTTCAAGTCCTTGAGGTCCGCCGGACAGTTCAATCGCTGTAAGAGTCTGTCAAAGGCCGGTGCGTGCGATCCGACGCCTAAGGCGGCAAAGGGTATTGGAATCTGGGACTCGTGTGTAAGTGGTAACCAAGGCGCGAGATGGCAAATATCGGCCAGATGTTGTTCGCATGTTCGTTGGTAGGCCGTCAACCACCAGCTAAACTCACCGTTGAGCGGCACGTTGGCGGCTAGGTCGATGGATTCCGACGTCAGATGTTTGAGGTGCAAGTAGGCTTGGGGTAGCGTCAATGAATCATGATTCAATTGTTCAATTAAATGCTCAATCGTACGAATGAGATCGGTGGAAACCTTGGGTTCTTGTTGTGTTCCCGCCACTTCCAAGAGTACTCGTAACGTGTCGCGCAAGCCGCTCAATAATCGCCGCGGCACAACGCTTGACTCACTCTTTTCGAGGCAGCCGCTGGCAAGAACCAGAAAACTTCCCACCAAATTGCCACTATCCACCGTGGAAACATAACGGGGATACATCGGCAATAAAGTACGCGTATCGTACCAGTTAAAAAAGTGACCTTGGAAGCGTTCCAGCCGCGATAAAGTGGTTAACGTGTTCTGCACGCGGTATAAAAAATTACCCAACGAACTATAGCCAAAATCGACGGCAGCCATTTCGGCTAACAAGCCCATGCCAATATTGGTCGGACTGGTGCGAGGTGCGATCAAACGCTCAGGGTTCTGGTGAACGTTATCGGGAGGCAACCAGTTTTCTTTGGCTGTCACAAACTCTTCAAAGTATCGCCACGTGCGCCGCGACAACCGTTCTAAAAATAGATGCTGTTCCGTGGTCACCCGCGAACGACGTACTGGAACCTCTTGATCGAACCACCAAGTCACGAGTGGCGCAATAAACCAAGCCACGAGCCATGGCGACGCAATCCAAAATACATCGGGTCGAAGGAAGCTCAAGGTAATGCCCGAAATTGCCGCTACTGCCGGCGCCACAATCATCGCCGCCACGGTGCCGATAAGTTTCCCATGACTATTGCGTTCGTTTTCACTGGCTGTCTTCCATTCCAACATTTTTCGTCGCGAGACCAACATCCGCCATTGCGATCTCAGAATCGCGTCGAGGTTGCAATAAGCCTCAAATGGCAAATACACAGCGGTTAATAGATTTTGGGTCAGAGGCTTTCCCAGGCTTTGCAAGATTGTCCAGAGGTGCAGTTGCCAAGGCAAAGCGATTGGTTTCTTAAAAAATTCGAGAACCGATGCCAAGAGAGTTGGCAAAAATAATGCAGCGACGACTAATAGCGTTCCACTCACGGCCGTGGCGGTGGAAATGCTCCAAGAGATCATCAATAATACCAACGTAGCCAGCGGCGACAGGCTGCGCCGCAAGTTGTCGAAAATTTTCCAGCGCGACAGGCTGGTCAATCGACTGCGTACAAGCTGATTTGAACGATTTCGCACCCATGGCAAAATCCAACCCGCAATCTGCCAATCTCCCCGAATCCAACGATGGCGGCGGGCGACATCACTGGCGTAGTGGGCAGGATAGTCTTCGTAGAGTGTCACGTCACTAATCCGTCCTGAACGACCTCCCGCACCCTCAATTAAATCGTGACTCAAGATCGTATTTTCGGGGAAATCATTACAACATCGTTCAAACGAATCGACATCGTAAATGCCTTTGCCAATATATGACCCCTCGGCAAACAGATCTTGATAAAGATCCGATACAACTCGTGTGTAAGGGTCAATGCCCGTTAGGCCCGAGTGAACCAGTCGAAAGCGTGTCCGATTGGAGGTCGGAAGGCTGATATCCACCCGCGGCTGCAAAATGGTATATCCATCGACAACGCGGCGTTTTTTTGCATCAAAACAAGGACGATTGAGCGGATGGGCAATCGTTCCAACCATCGATCGCGCAGCGTCACGGGGCATCATCGTATCAGTGTCCAAGGTGATTACATAGCGAACACTTTGAAGCTTTTGAACATCTCCAACCACTTCGGAAAAACGATCCGTCGCACCTCGCAAGGTCGCGTTAAGATCAGCTAGTTTTCCACGTTTCCGTTCATAACCCATCCATACGCCCTCTTGGGCATTCCACCGACGCGATCGGTGCAACAGATAAAAAATATCAGCGCGAATCGGTGCGTATTTAACGTTGAGCGCGGTGATGCCTTGTCGCGCTTGCTCAATCAAATCGGAATCACGCGAAGTAGTTTCCGTTGCGGCGTCTACGAAATCTGTTATTAAGGCGAAATGCAGCGCCGAATCGCGGTTTGCTAAGTAATGAATTTCGATTCGTTCCAAGAGCTTTTCGATACCGCCCGCGCTTGTCAACATCGTAGGAATTGCCACTAACGTCTGTTGTTCAACCGGGATCCCTTTCTCAAAATCCAAGCGCGGTAGCGCTTGAGGACTCAGTCGCTGTGTAAAAAATCCATTGGCGATGGCGAAGCCTAAATTCGCAGCAGAGAACAATACGGGTACGGCTAGCAACGTCCAAGCAATCCAACCCAACTCGTTCGGTTGCGATAGAAGAATGAACAGAAAAGTCGCGGCCAGCGTGACCAGTCCCGTTATCGTCAGATAAACCGTTAGTGGAAAGTGTCGCCATGTTCTGTCCAGAACGACAGTGGCAGACAATCGCATTCCCGTGGCGCGTTCTAGTTTCGATCGCCCGCGATCGACCAAATAATAACCGACATGAGCGGTGCGGTCTCCCGGTTGTTGTTCAAATTGCTCCGCAGCCAGCTGTACGGCAGCTGCAGCCACATCGCGTTCTGGGCGCTTACTGCGGCGAGCTATCGCTTCCACCGCGTGTCGGTATCGATTGCGAGTAGCAAAGTCCATTTTTGAATAACAATCGGCGGGTTCGTGAGCTAAAAGATGTTCGACCTGGCTATGGTCGGCAACAAACTGTCGCCAATCATAGGAATTTAGGAAGCGTAGGCTATTGATGCTGTTTCCAACCGAAACTTGATCGGCCGCTTGGGCCTGACCATCGCTGGCAACCAATTGTTGCGTCGTCAAACCCTGATCTTCGAGGCGATGTTCGATCCAACTATTAACAATCGAGAAATTTAAGTTCTGGCCTTGCAACCGTCGGTTAAGCTCGGCCAAAAATGCGCCGGTCAACGGTAGGTTGGCGCGTGCCAAGTCGGCCAATACCAAGACCAGATCAAGTGGGCGGTTTGCCGCCGTCTCGATCATTCGTTGCGCCCAGGAAATAGCCGAATCCCGATGTCGACGAGCTTCTGAAATCCGCACGGCGACCCGCCGAAGGTTTTCGACGAGGGCCAATCGCAACATCAATGGCAAAGCCCATAGTTCGCCCAACTTAAGTGATACGACTTTTTGATATGAGGCCACAAATCCATTGAGACTCGGGGCATCAATGCGGCCGTCAACATGAATAATCAACTCCAGAGCAATTCCATAAACGCGAGGGAATTGGTCGGAGATGCCATTTGCCAAACGTGGTAGATTGCGACTGAATGAGGGAGGTAATAACTGACGTATCGAACGGATTTGTTCTTCGATCAAATAGAAGTTATCGAGTAACCATTCGGACGCCGGTTCGATTGGGTGTGATTGCTCTGCCGCAGCAGTAATTAAATCATAGGTTGCACAAAGTATTTTTTCGTTTTCGGCCAGCCGCGGCAGTAATCGCTCGCGGCGCCTTGCCATTGATAAAGTATGTGTGGCTGCAACCAGTTGGGCGTGCTGCTCTAATTGCTCCAAACTGAACAGCTCAGCTCTCAAAGGTGGTTCGTCAGGCGGCGCCTCCATTAACCAACCAGAGCCGCGAGAGTTACGTTCAGACAACCATCCCTGCCACGCCCATGAAATTGCTGCTAAATGCACCAGAAAAGCCTCACTTTCGTTTGACTCTCGCTGGCAACTGTCAGATCAATGCCTTTGAGGCAATTCTTGATTGCAGCCATAACCCTGAGTCAAAAGTCATCTCTGAAAAAAGTAAAAATAACGACACGCCGTACTCCATGGAAATGGAGTTGGTTTTGCCTGCTTACTCTTCAGAGAGCCACCCAACTAACCAGACTGCTATTAGATGGACTGCTCTATAACTGGTTAGCCGTGACAATGAAAGATTGCTACGCTATTTAATTTAATGGTATGCCTCTTCAGCATTCACTATAGCATTTTTAGCCCCGATAACAAGTGAACGAGGCGATTCCATCATTGCTAGGTTGCTGGCATTCCCCTGAAAAGGCAACTCGTCCGATTGTTTCGACTTACGAAATCG
Source organism: Pirellulaceae bacterium (assembly GCA_041739975.1). Lineage (GTDB taxonomy): Bacteria > Planctomycetota > Planctomycetia > Pirellulales > Pirellulaceae > BJ22. The sequence continues at coordinate 327 of JBGSMY010000386.1, read as the reverse complement.
AAAAAGCGACGCGATCGAATTGTCGGACAAACCGGCAATCCAATCGCTGCCGCTCATTGAGGTCTTTCCAGACATGAGTTCACAGGCGAATCGGCCAACTATTTTGTTTCAACCACATTTTGCACGGAAACATGTTCCGCATCTGCATTTTCAAAAATGCGTGTCGCGCGGTCAACATCATCACTATTATGGACACGGACAGAAATCAGTGCGTTGCCGTCGCGCAGGTAGGTCTCGTATTGTTTGGCTTCATATTCTGAAAATCCCAAACCGATAAGGCCTCCAGTAATTCCACCGGCAGCGCCACCGATGGCGGCACCACCTAAC
>JBGSMY010000349.1:0-6410 GCA_041739975.1 Pirellulaceae bacterium | reverse complement strand
CCATCGTCGCATGCATGAGAAAGTTGATCACCATACTCAACCATATCGTCAAAATCAATCAAAAATGGCGCGAGATTCCTCTCGCTACTTGACTAACTTTAAGACAACCGCTGTCCTCAGGCTGACAATCGACGACTAATTACTGGCAACAAAAACAAAGAGAGCTTTCTATTCCGCCGCTGAAGACAGCGGGCAGCTACGTAGGTCAGCTACAGTGGGTCAGCCTGTCCTCAGGCTGACAATCGACGACTAATTTCTGGCAACAAAAATAAAGAGAGCTTTCTAATCCGCCGCTGAGGACAGCGAGCGGCTACTGTAATCCGCCGCTGAGGACAGCGAGCGGCTACTGTACTCAGCAGCACAACTCAACGCGAGTGGCGCGTTGTAAAAAAACAAAGCGAGCGCTATCGCCAACCCTACCAAAACTCAAACGAATTCGAACCGTATCGCCACCAAATTCCCAATCCACTAGTCCTTAGGGCTCAAAAAAATCAATCCCAACACAAACAAAATCAACACCGAGGCCACACACGAAATCACCGGATAACCGATTCGTCGAAGAGTTGCGCCTGGTGTCACGACGACTTGATGGGGTCGTTTGGGATTTACATAAACGGTTACTTGGTCATCCAACACATATTCGTCAACGGTCGTTTCAACCAGAAATTCATCAAACACATACTCCACACGGGTCACCCAGTTGACCATCAATAACCCAGGCCGTCTGACGCGTCCACTAGAACCGTTGGTATCGTAACTGCGCTCGGTGACTGTTGCGAGTGTCGTCGGCCAATTGTTAGACTGAGCCGCATAATGCCACGTCAAGGCCAGCCAAATGAAACTGCCGGCCACGGCCAGTACCGCCAACGCGAAACTTTGGATTCGAGTCATCAAGACAAGTTCCGTTAAGCAAGTGCAAGTTACAACATCACAACAAAAAAACAATCGCCAATACAAGTTCGTGACTGGTCACCGGTCGATCAACTAACGCGAGGGATGTCACTCGATGGCAATCAGCGCAAATCGATACACGCCATAAACGATCATATCGGAACATCGGGCAATACACTCAGCACCAGCACGTTGGGCCCAACGAATGGCCCAGCCTATTAGGGCGATAGACCTAAGCCGACAATCTAATCTGACGGCGTAAAACAGCGCGCTAGAAATGAAGACTAGCGCCACCTACTGACCGCACACTCGATTGCCCCAGCGTTGACTCCAGCTATTGTTGTTTGCAAACGTATTACTTGCGTTCAAACACGGGAACCACGCGGGCCTCGGCTCGATCGTAGACGCGTTTGCCGTTGACCAACGCCGTTTCGACATAAGTTCGGTAGTCTAGCGCTGGTCCGTCCAAAATCAATAAGTCGGCGTCTTTTCCAACTTCGATACTACCCAAACGGTCTTCCAGTCCTAAAAGCCGGGCGGGTGTGATCGTTAACGCTTCGAGTGCTTTGGCTTCACTGGCCCCGCCGCGAACCGCAAACATCGCCTCCATCGGCAAACTCATCAGATCGCGGCCCGCAATTCCTCCCATGCTTACCGAGCCGCTAAGAGCAGAGACCGCAAATGAGACGCCAGTTTGCTCATAAATTCGAGGCGCTTCGATGTAACTACCGCTGGTTTCTTCGGCGCCAAATCGCGGCGCGCGGCGGTTTCGAGGAGTAATGATCAAAGGAACTTGAGCTGCGGCCAATTCATCAGCCATCAACCAAGCCTCAGTACCGCGATCGAGTACCAATCGGTAGTCCAATTCTTTAGACAAGCTGATCAACTCGCGAATTTGGTTTACAGACTCAGCCGACGTTCGCATCGCGATTTCTTTTTTGACCAAACTGATAAGTTCATCGGTTACTGTTTTTTGAGGAGGATTTTGGCGGCGACCCGCTTTGATCGCTTCTTCGTGGTCAGCTAATTGCTTCAAATAATCTCGAGCCCGCTTTACTTGTTGCCGCCACTGATGTTGGGCAAATGCGCCTGAGAGCGAATTGGGTTGAACGTCGTAAAACACAGACGTTTTTACTAACATTCCGTCCAATTGTCCGTAACTCGATTTGACAACGGCGTGTTTTTGTTGCGGCTGACTAGGTTGAGGCGTTTCTTCGATTGGCTCGAGTGGCAAATACGGCAATCCACAGCATGGGCATAACGCCGTGGATTCCCCATAATCTAAATCCATTTTGGGTACTTCTTGCAATAGTCCGGCTTCATCGGGGTCGATACCCACAAACGGCAGTTCTGGGTTGGCGTTGCGCCCGCGCCGCCCTCGCCCACCACCACCAGCCGAGACTTGAACGCAACTCGTGGTAATCCCTGCTGACAGAGCAAATTGAAAATTGCGATCAAATGGATCCAGTGTGTCGGCAAATTGTTCTGGGCTATCGTTGCCTCGTGCTCGCAGTCCTAATCCTGAGGTTGTCATTGATATAAAGCCGGGCGTGATGATTTTGCCCGTTGCGTCGATTTTTTGAGCACCTTCAGGTATGGTCAAATTGCGCCCGACTTCAGAGATCTTTCCATCGCGAATCAAGATTACACCGTCGCGCACGATACCTTGGGTGATTGTGTGAATATCACCCCCGACGATTGCAACAACCTGGGTATCGGCCGCTTTGGTAGTACTTGCTGGTTCACTTGCGCGATCAGGTCGCGACGCTTGGGGCGTTTGTGCGACCAATAAGCTACTGGACAGCCAAAGTAGTCCGGCAGTCAAGAAGCGACGTCGCCAAGCAAAAATGGGAAACTTTGAATTGTGACTAGAATCGGCCTGTTGCTCAGAAAAAAGCCAAGAACGTTTAGAAATCGATGCCATGACTTTAGTTTCCTGAAAGAGGTTTGCCTGCTGACCAGACTTCGACGATTTCGGCAGTTGCCAAAAATGGGTCCGAATCAAAAACCACCAAATCGGCGCGGCGACCAGGTTCAATCGTACCAAGTTCTTGGTCGAGTCCCAAGATCCGAGATGGTTCAAGCGTTAACGCTCGCAATGCCATTTCGCGCGATAGCCCCGCTTTAATTAACATTGCCACCGGAAATAACGGGTTATTTTGGGTTGCACGGTAGTCGCTTTGCCCCAGGGAGAGGCTGAAGGCAAAAGGTATTTTAGCCTTTTCGAGTGACTGAGCCGCGTTGATTCGTTGTTGCGTGCCGGCCTGATTGTCGATTCGTGGCGGCAACACGACAGTCAGTGGTTTTTGTTGCAATTGGGAGATCACTTGAACGATTTCGGAGCCACTGGCAACGATCGCCATTTTTGCTTTTGCTGACTTTCCAGCTTCTTGTGCGAGGTACAACATTGCCGCCGCATTGTTTGCATTCAACACCACCGACCTCTCGCCTTCGCGAACCGCTTTCCATAGTTCATCGGCTGGGTTGCCAGGGGGGCTGGGTGGAGTCGATGTGGAACTTGTTCCAGCGGCAGCTCCGCCACCGGTCGGCGGTGTTCCATCGCCCGGTCCGCCACCGCCACCGCCGCCGCCTCGACGTCCTCCCCCAAATCGACCGCCACGTTCACCGCCAAAACCTCCGCCACGACTACTACCCGCGCCACCTTCGCCAGGTGCCCGTGGTTCGGACAAGCCGTCGCGAACGAGTCGCAAACTGGCCGGTTGGTTCGTGACCGCAGCAAATAACATTCCATTTGCATCGCGGACGATTGGCGATTCAGTTTTGTCAGTTGAATTAAGGGTAGGCGATAAACTGGTGGCGATTGTATCGGGTACCGGAGTTCCAATAACACTTTGTCCATAACCGCTGGTGACAATATTAGCTGTCGTAATTCCCGAACGAACTGCTGGGCTCCATTGTCCGCGTCTGGCATCAAAGACATCTGCGATTCGTACGAACACTGCAGGTGCACTCGTTGTGTCTGGCAAATTAAACGACCGGCCGCCGAATTGAACCGTACGACTCTCCGCCGGTGCGGCACCGCCTAAAGGAAAATCGACCACAAAATAGGGGTCAACGATTCCCGGAATGATCGTCTTGCCTCGCATATCGACAATGTCTGCGCGATCTGGAATTGGAATATCGGTTCCAATTGCGGTGATCTTGCCGTCTTCAATTAAGATTGTCGCGTTTTCAATACGGCCAGCAGCGCTGACGGTTTCAACCGTCGCTCCGCGCAAAGCAACCAACGATTGGGCATAGCCTAAATTGGCAGCAATCAATAAATAACTACTGACGGCCAATGTTGTCCAAATTCGCCGGGGATCAAGCCAAACTGTTCGACGCTTCACGGTAACCTCGATCGAGTATTAAAATCGCTCGCGTAAACGATGTTAAAAAAATAAACCAGGGAATCACAAATCAAACTTCGCTCAAAAACGACGTCGATCTTTGGTGATGTTATAAACACTCCGCCCATCGATAAAAACTTCGCGGATGTAATTTCGCGGATCGATCAACGATCCCGTAGAAATCAAAATGTCGGCATCTTTGCCAACTTCCAATGAACCGACCCGTTCATCAATCATCAACGCCCGGGCGGGTTCGATCGTCAATCCACGTAGTGCCTTCTCTTCCGTCCATCCGTATCGCACCGCCATAGCGGCTTGAAAAAACAATTCTTCTTGAGGAACAACCGGCGCATCGGTATTGACGCCCAACCATTCGACGCCGCGAGCATTGTATTCGGCCACAATTCCCTTAATTTGTCCGTCCAAAGGGTCTTGCCAAAAACCTCGCGGACCAATCATTGCCGGAATATTGCGTTTGGTAACTTCTTCGCCCAATTTGAAAGCGTCAAAGGTTCCATGGCCGATAATCATTTTCAGATTGAGTTCATCATGCAACATGGCCAATGAGGCATGGACGACTTGATATTGCTGTGTGTGGACAAGGATTGGGATTTGGCGACGGAATAGCGGTTTGAAATACTCCAGTCGCAAATCTACTGCCGGCTTTTGCGATGTACGTCCAGCTTCATAGTCATCCCATTGTCGTACATAAGCTTGACCTTCGAGAAGTTGCTGGCGAATCACATGGTTCATGCCCATACGTCCCGAACCAACTTCGCCTCCTTGCCGTTCAGGGTTGCCAGCCTGAGCAATTTTAAGGACGCCTGGTGCGCGAATGATCACGTCCTCGGCTTTGCCGGGGCCTGTTTTCATCAGCACACCCCAGCCGCCCATGTTGGTACCACTGCCGGGAATAAAACAAATGGAGGTCACACCGCCGGCCATCGCCAATTTCAATTGATCGTTGTGCGGAATGATCTGATCCCAGTTTCTCAGCTCAGGATTGGTTTGATAAACCATTTCATTCAAATCGCTGGAACCACCCACATGACTGTGAACATCGATCATGCCAGGCATCGCAAACGATTCACTGTGATCGACGACCTCGTAGCCCTCAGGTACAGCGATTTGTTCGCGCGGTCCGATTTTTTCAATCTTGCCGTTGGCAATCAAAATCGTGCCGTTAACAATCGGTTCTCCGAAAGAGGGAAGAATCTTGCCCACTTGCAAAGCAATCTTTGGCGCCGCCGCTCGTTCTGGAACCGCCGCTTGTTCTGGAACGGCGACATCTTGTTGACCCATTAACCAGGAGTTAGCGACAATCAGTAACGCCCCAGCGAGAAGGCCAAGAATCAAACTACAACCGCGCATTATCGCGACTCCTTTTTGTAAACCCACTCGCCGTTAATCATGACGGCTAATACTTCGGTGCCTAGCTCAAAGGGAGGACCGCTCAAAACCACCAGATCCGCGTCGCGGCCAGCGGCCAACGAACCCACATTATCTAATCCCAAAAGTTTTGCTGGCGACTCCGAAAGTCCACGAACCGCATCAACCACGCCTAAACCCTGATACGTGGCATATTCAATCGCCAACGGCAATTGAGCAGATCCCGAATCCGCATTAGACCGAAATGCAAATGGTACACGATGAGTTGCCAACCATTGCGGCAAATTAACTCGAGTTTCCTGATTGCCTGAAAACAGACTTGGCCCAACAACAACCGATACCTTGGGGTGCTTGAGAGCGACCAGGCTTTCCGGCAGATCGGTCGCGCCAGTAATGATCGTTGCCAAATCGAATTCCACGGCAAAAATTTGCACGGCCAATTCGATCGCTTTGAACTGTTGCGCTTCGACCATCGCCGGAATCTTTCCCGAAAACAATTCGCGAAACGGCTCCATCGCCGGAGACGCATTCGGTTTACGCGGTTCAGCCGGTTTGTCGGGCGCCTTGAGTTCGACAGACGCTGCCGCCGGAGTATCTTGTTTCGCATCGGCAGCCGAGCCTTCAACCGCCGGTTTGGCGGTCGCTGGCGATCCGGCAACGGTCGCCGGAGTAGCGGCTCCACTGGATTCACCAGCTGGCTTGGATTCGGCGGGTGGCATCGTGCCAGCTCCGCCACCACCTGTCGCCGCGCCACCTGTCGCCGCGCCACCTTCCGCCGCG
>JBGSMY010000287.1:0-4362 GCA_041739975.1 Pirellulaceae bacterium | reverse complement strand
AGCGATGGCAAACAAGGTGTCAGGGTCAACCGGTTCTGCGTGCCCCAATCGACGTGTCCCAAATCCCATGGCCCAAACGGGCTGATCGGGTGTCACCACCGCCACCGCCAATCCAGGTACATTCCATTCGACACGAACTTTTTCGGCCAGCGTTTCTATTTTTTCGGCGATCGACGGATCGAGCTGAGCGTTTAATCCGTGGGGACAAAACACCGAGACTGTCACCACAAACCAACCGATTATCATCCAAGTTCGGACTGTTTGCATAACTTACTCCAGCTTAGCGTGTGGTCGATCAAGTAAGCAGATTGCCGATTGGGCAGATTGCCGATTAATCGGGGGGCTGATAATTTGCCCCCCCGACTATCTATTTAATTGACTATCTATCTATGTAATTCACTAACGGCGTCGGAACAAGCGACCACCGTAAATTGCCGCTTCACCCAATTCGCTTTCGATTCGCAACAATTGATTGTATTTCGCCATCCGATCGCTGCGTGACGCAGATCCTGTTTTGATCTGACCCGTGCTTAGTCCGACGGCTAAGTCAGCAATTGTGGCATCTTCGGTTTCACCACTCCGATGGCTAGAAATTGAAGTATATCCGTTTCGATGAGCCAATTGAATTGCGGCAATCGTCTCGGTCAACGTGCCAATTTGATTGACTTTGACCAAAATCGAATTAGCAATTCCTTCATCAATCCCTTTTTGCAATCGTTGTGTATTAGTAACGAATAAATCGTCACCCACCAATTGGCATCGTTTTCCTAACTTGTCGCTCAACAATTTCCAGCCTTCCCAGTCGTCTTCGGAGCATCCATCTTCGATGGAGCAAATCGGGAAACGATCGGCCCAATCGGCCAAAAAGGCAACCATTTCAGCGGAGGTCAACGATTTGCCATCGATCGCATACCGTTTGGTTTTTTCATCAAAAAACTCAGTGGCCGCGACATCTAAAGCAATCTGTACTTGTTCGCCCGGCTTGTAGCCTGCTTTTTCAATTGCCGTCATAATTAACTCTAAGGCCGCACCATTGCTGGCCAAATCTGGGGCAAAGCCGCCCTCATCGCCAACTGCCGTATTGAGTTTCTTTGAATGCAGTACTTTTTTGAGGTTGTGAAAGATCTCCACACCGCAGCGTAGGGCATCGGAAAAACAATCAAAGCCCAGCGGCATTACCATGAACTCTTGCACATCAACCGAATTGTCGGCGTGTTGGCCACCATTGATAATGTTCATCATTGGCGCTGGTAAAATCCGTGCGGACACACCACCTAAATAGCGAAACAACGATTGGTTGGTAAACGATGCGGCCGCTTTTGCAACGGCGAGCGAGCAACCCAAAATTGCGTTGGCGCCCATGTTTTTCTTGTTCTCAGTGCCATCCAGTTCCATCATTGTCTGGTCGACCAGATGTTGATCAGTTGCTGGCAGGCCAATGATCGCATCGGCTAAGTGCGTGTTGACGTTTTCGATCGCTTTGGTGACGCCTTTTCCCATATAATACGACGAATCACCATCTCGCAATTCCCAGGCCTCATGAGCACCCGTGCTGGCTCCACTGGGGACCGCTGCGCGACCAAAACTACCATCTGACAGAGTCACTTCGACTTCAACGGTTGGATTGCCGCGACTGTCCAATATTTGCCGCCCGATGCAGTCCGTAATGATTCCCATGTTTACTCCTTAGACTTTAAAATGTATTTCTTTAATGCCTGTATCTTTAATACGAATCCAGTCACCAACGGATAGCTTTTACCGATTTTACAAAAAGCCAGTCGTGCGGAAATTTCGTGGTGAATCGCCGCCCATGTAAGCGGTGTTTCATTGTCAACGGTTCCCTATTTTGGCACAATGACTCGCAACTGATAAGGGCTCAAGCGACACCGATCACGCATCGATGCCACAATTGCTGACATTCTTTGAGCCAGCACAAATTTTACTGATGTCTAAGAACTAGAAAGTCATCGCGATGTTTACCGGTTTAGTAGAAGAGATGGGAACGCTAACCAGGATCGAAGGGGCGGCCAATCAACATCGTCTGACCATTGAAGGAAATCTCACCACCCGCGACCTTCAACCGGGAGCCAGTATCTGCGTTTCCGGATGCTGCCTAACCGTTGTCGATTTTGTCGGTTGCGAAATGATTTTTGAAGCGGGTACCGAAACGTTAAAACGCACGAAGTTAGGCTCGTTGCACCTTGGCTCCCCAGTGAATTTGGAACGTTCCGTTGCCGTCGGCGACCGACTGGGAGGACATTTTGTAACCGGTCATGTCGATGGTCTCGGTAAAATCGAACGTCGCGAAGACGAAGGCACCTGGAGTTTCTTTTGGGTTGCAGCCGAACGCGACTTGCTCCGGCAAATGGCCTCCAAAGGGTCTATTACAATCGATGGCGTCAGCTTAACTCTCGTCGAGGTCAATGCACAATCTTTCAGCGTCGCCCTAATTCCGCACACGTTAGCCGTAACTACTCTTGGACATTTAAACATTGGCGATTGGGTCAACTTGGAAACGGATGTACTGGCCAAATATGTCCAACGACAATTAGAGTACTTGAACATTCAATCGTCCTAATGCGCTACCTCAAGAAATGGTTATTCAGGAATTTTAGTGGCTTTCGCAGAATGGAGGACAAGAAAATGGAGGACAAGAAAATGGAGGGCGATGGGAATTGAATGGCCAATGTGAGGTGGAAATCAGCATTGATTATCGTGGTTGGTATCCTGTGTCTGCATTTTTTCTTTTCTGTCCCCTCGAACGTTATACACCTGACTTGACCTAATTTGCGATGCCGCCTCTATGCACTCAAATTCTTAAAGAGTTCAAATCTTCTTGTCCCAAATCTTCTTGTCCCAAATCTTCTTGTCCCAAATCTTCTTGTCCCAAATCTTCTTGTCCCAAATCTTCTTGTCCCAATTCCGGTTACTCAGGAATTCTTATTGCGGGTCGTGGACGATGTGATTGCAATCAACAAGGATAACAATTTTTCTCGGAGTTTATTTTACAACGCACTTTGATCGTAGGGGCTTCACGTTGCTCAAGAGGTTTGGCCACAGTGGCAAAATCTCCCCAGATCCGTTTAGAGTGACCGTCGTGAAAGTGCGTATTGCGATAACTTCATCCTTGCCCGCGATTCCCGGCAACCGACCTGTTGCGCCCCTATCCCGGCGTTCGAGCTTTTCGTGTTTTTCTTGGTCAAGTCGTTTTGAACTCTAAATTCCCGGAAGAGCCAAAAAATAAACGCTTCCAACTAACGATCGCTTCGCATCATACGATTGTTTCATTCGTTACTTGCCGTTTTGTAAAAGCAAAGAATCGTGTAAAAAACTCGGAAAACTCGGTTTTTACCTTAAAATCGCCAAATTAAACCCTAGTTTGGCGGGGAAATTTTCAGTTATACCAGCCCCCAAAACATCGGATTTAAACCTGCATTAATCGATGTTTCATCGACCAATTCGTCGATGATCGCTGGCTTCAAATGTAGGAATAAAATCAAAAAACTTATGACCCAAGTCGATCCAACTCTTCTCCAATCCGCACAATTGCTCGAGATGTTTGCAAGGCAATCGGGTCATGGCATCGATCGACAACGTGCCCAAAGACTGTTATCGGAATCGAAAGACAATCATGCGCGAGGTGATGTCGATTCAATCGAGCTGTGGTATCACCGTGTTATCTCGTGCGGCGAAGTGCTCGAAATCCGCATTCGCGAGGTTAACTTAAGCCTCAATGAAGTAGCACAGTTGGCAGCCAACGGCTTGCCCTTGGCCCTAATGGTCGATCGTTCCTCTGAACAACCCCATTGGGTTGTGATCAATGACTACAACAGACGCGGCCTCCGTGTAACGGACTTACAACAGGGACATACCGAATGGTTGAGTCCTAGACAATTCGAGAAGCGTTGGCTCTCGTCGGGACACGAGGCAATCAGCTGGCTGGTATGTCAAGGCGCTTTGTTATCGCATCATGCGGAACAACATCTACTGGAATTTGGTTACCGCTTGCCTACTGGCACCCACAGTTCATCACGTCATCATCATCGATCATCGTCGGGGACGTCTCATGGTGAGGAAAATGCGAATTCTCATGGGCATCATGGCCCGCCTCCCTTGCGACGACTCATCGGACTTTTGCGGCCCGATCGGGGCGACCTTTGGACAATTTTGGTCTTTAGTTTGGTGGTGGGAATTCTGACCCTGACGACTCCGATTGCGATCGAGGCGTTAGTTAATACGGTCGCATTCGGCCGTTTTGTGCAACCGGTCGTGATCCTGTCGTTGATCGTTTTTGTGTTCTTAGCATTTTCATCGGCGCTGTCGGCAATCACAATTTACGTTGCTGAAATCATGCAGCGTCGT
>JBGSMY010000270.1:0-10875 GCA_041739975.1 Pirellulaceae bacterium | reverse complement strand
ATGAACCCAAGTATTAATCCCTAGATTTTCGTTAGGATTTTCGCCAAATCGGGTCGCTTGCCCTATTACAAAACCTGTTGATTTGTTGATGCGCAAGATCTTACTAAACCGTTTGCCATCGTTGCGGACCGTACCAGAAATTGCTAAGCCGATATCGGTAAAGGTGCCATTGTCATACTTCCACGCACTTTGCCCGCTATTTCCAGGACCGGCAGCAATAAAATTGCGGGCGACACCATACACGCGCCCACCAAAATCATGGTTGCTAACGATGCTGTATCGTTGGCCGAAACGGTTAATGTGATCTTCGTCATTCAAGCCGGCAAACTGGGTTGTTCCATTTTGGGCGATCCATCCGTGATTATTTTCCTTACCGTTGAGATAACTGATCGATCGGCCGTAGACCAAACCCTGACTCAGCGAACCGTTTGTTGCGCGCGACCAAGCTTGCCCTGTTGCACTGAGATACTCTCCACCGATTAAACCAATTCTCTGGATCGAACCGTTTGTATAGATCCAGGCCGAGCTGCCCGCTTCACCCGCACCATTGAAGCGCGTTGAGTATCCAACGATTTGATCGCCGCTCAAAAGATATTTGTCAGGTTGTCGCACCAGCGTCACTGCACTAAATCTTCGCCCCGTTACCGAGGTATGTTCAAGATCTGCCAGTCCAACCGAAAAAATGCTGTAATGGTCTTGCCCATTGGCTACGGAATCGTTGAATACAACAACCTGTATAAAAGTGGCGAATAGGATGACTAGGTATTGTAGTTTCATGCTGTCTACCTTTAGCAACAAATTTTGCAGAGCGTTTGGAAAGGTCTAAGTGCACCGAAAAAACCAAGGATATTGTTTTGGCAACGACTTCAGCCAAAACCACCAAAAAGATAACGTCAATCTGCACTTACATTCTAGTGGCAAAAACCATCCACATGGTGGGTATTGTGATTGACTACTCAATGCTGATTCAACGCATCGATAAGACAAGCTGGCGGCGTCGTCCGAGAGCCTACTTGGGAATCGTTGTTGAGCACAAACGGACGCGTCAATTGTGCACTTTCAGCTCAGTACCTATCGATCCGGTCACATGCGCGTGCGAAATATGACCAAAGTTCGCCACTGAGCTATCAGTCTATTTTTTACAAAACTATTCAAAGACTAGGTTGCCTTTGCTCAAATTTGACATTTCTTTCGATACTTTGGATCTCGTTGTCAATCTTTGTTCGCAGTTACAACATTTAAGTTTCGAGCTTTTTTCGAGCGTCATAAGTCAAAGCGACCAAAATACAACTGCCATCATCGATCACTAATAGTCCGGCAGAGCGAGCCGCGTCGCTAGAGGGTGGATGTTCAGCGCCAGGTTGCATCCAAATTGCCTTCACACCTAATTCGATTGCTTGTTGTACTACCAAAGCGGTCTGTTCCGGCGGCGTTACGATCGACAACGATTCAGGCACCATTGGTAGCGATTTCAAATCAGGAAATGCGGCAATATTTTCTATCGTTTTGGCGATTGGATTGAGTGGAAATGTATTTCGGCCCGATTTTACGAGAGCTTGAAAAACACGATTGCCATATTTTTGAGAATCGCGGGATGCACCGGCCACGGCGTAGGACGTAGACGCCAAAAACTGTTTAATATCGGCGCGCATGATAATCCTATTTCTCAATGAGGCTCTTGTTTAGGGGCTGCAAATCCAGATCGAAAAGAATCAACTTCTCTTGCGAATCAAATACTTCAATCTGGTTGGCCGACTGATTCCAATTTATTCGATGTGGCATCGTGGCAAGTTTTACAAATCTTACCATTCGCCCCGTGGTTGGTTGCCACATCCGAATTGTTCGATCTGAACCGATGCTAAAAGCTACTGGCAATTGCAGCGTTGCCTGGTTAGTCCCAGTGGTGGTGTCGATCGGTTGACTTACGGGCGGGACGACTACCAAGTCAACAATGGTGCCCAGCGATTGATTCAATTCGCGAACGACCTCTCCCGTATGCCAATTCCAAACTCGCAAAATTTGATCGACGCCCCCTGTGATTGCCAACTGTTCATTTATAACATCCAGCGCTAACACAGGACGCGCGTGTCCCAAAAACTCTACTAAGACCTCCCCACTTGTCCGATCCAATACCAAACACCGTTGGTCAAAACTAGCGGTGATGAACTGCTTGCCGTCAACAGTCCAAGCAACTCGGTAAACCACATCATCGTGTGGAGAAAATTGTTTGATGCGGTGGGTATCTGGCCAGGTCCACAATTCAACGACGCCGCTTTCGCCCGGCTTTCCGCCAGCAATCAATAGCAAATCTGATTGTGGCGAGAACTTGAGATCATGCACATGAGACAATTCAGTTTCGAGTCGATTCAACAATACTTTTTCCGGCCAAGAATAAACGGCCACCCCAGCCGTCGAGCCCTCTACTATTTGTTTTCGATCTGGCGAATAGGCCATGGCCGTTATCGGCGCAGTGGATGATTCGATTTGTGCCCAAGTCAGATTTGCGTTTGCTGCAAATAAAATGACGAAACAACAAATTCCAATCGTTTGAATTCGATCAATAAAATGAAACAAATCATAACCTCAATATTAGATCAATTGCCGAATTATTTCTCCGTCTCGATTGATCGTCACTGGGCGACCGGAAGGTGTAATCAACTCAGTGTCGGGATCGATCCCCAATAGCGTGTAGATCGTTCGCGCTAAATCGTTTGGAGTTTGAGGCTGATCGCGGGGACTCTCGCCAATGGAATCACTGGATCCAATGACTTGGCCTCCTGGCACGCCGCCGCCAGCTAAAACCACACTAAAGACCCGCGGCCAGTGGTCGCGGCCACCTGCTGCATTAATTTTTGGAGTTCGCCCAAATTCGCCCATCACAATTACTAACGTCTCGTCCAACATCTCGCGTTTGGCCAAATCGTCGATCAAGGCTGAGAAGCCTTGATCAAATGTTGGTACTAAGCCGACGCCTACTTCCGCGCCGGCATATCCTTGTTGCAGATTCAACAGCAACGATGCATGAGTATCCCAGCCGGAATAATTCACCGTGACAAAACGGACATCACGTTCGATGAGTCGTCTAGCCAACAAACAGCTCTGCCCAAATGTTCGCGGGCCGTATCGCCGTCGCACATGCTCTGGTTCTTCATGCAAAGCAAAAGCAGTTTGTGCTGCGGGGGAAGTCGCCAGTTCCAAAGCGCGTGTCACCGGACTATTGCTCGCTTGGGCGGCATCTCGTTGCATCTGCCATTGGTCAAACTCTCGCAAAAATTCTACGCGACGCTGCAATCGAGATGCATCGACCTCGGGAAAAGCTTCCAAGTCATTGACTTGAAAATTTGGTTTGGCCGGATCGCCGCCGATGCTCCAAGGTTCAAAGCGAGCGCCCAAATAACCTGCACCAATTTCGCCGTGGTTGGGGATGGCAATATGAGCGGGTAAGGCGCCCCTGCTGGGAAATTGCCTCGCTGCCATCGCACCTAGACTGGGATATTCCAGTACGGGCGTCGGTTGGTATCCCGTTAATAAATAATGGTTGGCCAGCCCATGTTCGCCAAGTGGTGAAGTTAGGGAACGCACAATCGCTAGGTGCTTCATAAGTTCAGCAGTGCGGGGCAAGAGCTCGCTTATTTCAATTCCCGCAACCGAGGTTTGGATCGCACTAAAGGGGCCGCGAATTTCTGCCGCTGCTCGCGGTTTGGGGTCAAACATATCCAAATGACTAGGACCGCCGTCCAACCAAATTAAAATACACGACTTGGCGGTCGATTTGCGAACCGGCACGGCTTGAGCGGCAACTTTAGTCGCCAACCTATTGCTCAATAACGAAAACCCCAGGCCGCTTAGCACGCCCATCCTCAATAGATCGCGGCGAATCACACCGTCGCATCGCATTCGTTCATTTTTTGTCGGATTCATTTGTTTTTAATGATTCTCTCGAAACTCACGGCTGTTGATCAATCCCCATAGAAAATCTTCCCACAGCGATCGTTGTAGGGCAGGGGAATCCGTGGCCAACAACACTTGCCACCGCGATACTTCGCTCGCCCGAGGCGCTCGCCCCAATCCACGCCAATATGCCTGTTCGACAAATTCAGCAGTCGAAAGCTGTGCATCTATCCAACGATCGAGCTGATTGGCTTGTTGCATCAAACGTCGATTGATCAGCGAACCATTAAGCAAATGTAGTTCTGCGGCCACCCCCGATTCCAGCGTGGCATATTCCGAACATGTCGCAGCTAGTCGACAACGACCAATTCGATCGATCTCTGGCAAAGCTTGTGTCGCGTCGATGACAGCAACTGCTCGTTTTACCTCATTGCCCAATTCCACGGCTGGCACTCCCAAGAAGTCGGCGATCGCGTCCGCAAAAATCTCTGGCGGCAATGAACGTGTTGGGTAGTACGCATAAAACTGTGCGCCCAAGACGGCATCCGTTTGTGGTTCGGAACTCCGTGTATAAGCCTGACTCATTACGATCTGCCGAAGCGTATGTTTAAGGCGATAACCATGAGTCGAAAAGTCTTCAGCCAACCATTCGAGTAGTTCTGGATGGGTCGCAGGATTCGTTGTGCGAATATCATCGACTGGGTTGACAAGTCCTCGACCGAACAATGCTTGCCATAAACGATTTACGGTAGCACGTGCCAACCACATTTCGTCTTCATGGGTTAACCAATCGGCGACTACAAAACGCAGATCATTGGCGTTTGCGACCTCTTTTTGGCCAGGCACTTTCGGCGTCGCAGGCTCACCAGTTCGGGGATTCGTGATGCGATTACGCGGCGACCATTGAATCACGGTACCGCGTTCCAACGGAGCAAAAATTGCTGCCAGCCCGTGGTAATCAGCCTGAGTCCAACGGTCCAAGGGATGATCGTGACAGTTAGCACATTCTAGCCGGATTCCAGCAAACGCTCGCGTAACGAGTTCCGCTTCTGCTCGCGCATCGTTTACCATGCGGTGAAAATTTGCCGGACCATTTGTTTGTGTATCACCCACCGACAGCAAGAGTTCACGAGCGACCTGATCCCAACCCACGTCATTTCGAATTTGTTCACGCAACCATTTTTCATAAGTCGAAAAACCTTGCGTATCGCGCGGTAACGAATGCATTCGCAAAACCTTCGACCAACGCCATACCCAATACTCGACATACGCTTCGCTTGCCAGCAATTGATCGACCCAACGTTGGCGTTTGTCCAAATCCTGACTGTCCGCAAATTGTTGTGCGTCGCCTGAGTTTGGCAAGCGGCCGGTAAGGTCGAGTGACACTCTGCGGAACCACGTTGAATCGTCTGTCGGCGGTGCAACCTGGAGTCTTAGGTCGTCCAACACACGCAGCACATGCTCGTCGATCGGACCATTTCGCCGTTCGGTTTGACTGTTGATTTGTTCGACAGCTTTGGGCGTGGTTATTCGAACCGGTAGATTCTGGTTCAAATAACGCCCAATTAGAAAGTGCTGGCCGGCTCGCTGCGATATCACTTGGGTTTTGATGATATTGAACGACAAAGCCGAATTGTCGACATTTTGCCAAGTCACTAAATCGGTTACGTCTGTCTCTTGATCATTTTCAAATTTAGCGAAAACTTGTAACCCAACAGGCTGCCCAATTGCGGCAACCAACTGAGAACTGGGTTTTATCTTGAGAGATACCAGAGGGCTGGAAGCTCCGCGCGGCGCACCCGCCTGTAACCACCGCAACAAAGTCTGACCATCGTTATCGTCCCAATCAAATCGCTGACCACCGCCATGGTCGATCTCTCCAGCCGGTTTCCGTAGCAGCAGGCTTTGTCTCGGTTGCGAAAGGTTGACTCGACGTCCTTCGAATTCACGAACCAGAGCGAGGTAATCCGCATTTGGCTCACTGCCAAACAATGACAAATGCAATCCGCCGCGACCGGCAGCGGCACCGTGACACGCCCCGGCATTGCATCCGAGTTTCGTCAATCGCGGCATAATTTCGGTGTCGAAATCTGGAGGTGAGGGGGTGACCAATCCCAACCAGAGAAATAAGCACCAGATGTTGAAAGACATTTCAGCACCTCACGTTTTCAATCGCTCGCCGCTGGATTCGTTAAATCTGTTCCCGCCGTCAGTTTGTCATCACCATTCTTCGGTGGCGTTTTGTCCGATTGTTCATCAGAAAACTCTTTAGCCCATTTGGATAAGAATTCTTGAGCCTTGGCAGTGCCGTAATTTTCTAATTTTCCGGCCTTGATTATGGTATTGGCAATCCTGGCCACCTCGCGGCGAATGGCGGGATCTTCTGCGGCCCGTTCTTCAACTTTTTTGGCCGCCAGGACGACATCTTCATCGCTGGCGTCGCGACGAATTACCGGCGCCAACAACGGACGCATGATTGCCGGATCAACGGTGCCGGGTTGAGGCATGTCTGCCATCGGGCGCCCGGCGTTCAGTTCCTCGGGCGTAGGTACCTGGCCACCAACCAGCGAAACAATCGATTCCAATACTTTTGGCAAGTCCGCAGTGACGCTCGGTTGGATCAACGCATAGTTTGCCGTCACTCGTTGTTTTTCGCCGACAAGTACCGTCAGCATGACTTGTCGATTGAGTCCATAGTTGCCAGGTCCTTCGATACCATCGGCGGAAACTGCTGTTGGAACTCCAGGGGTTAAGGCGTGTTGAATTCTTTTTACTTGCTCTTCAGCAGCGCTCACATCGGCGTCAAGAAACACGACTCCCGTTCGCAGACCTGAATCGCGTCGTTTCGATGTATAGTTGGTGAGAGTCCGCACAAAACTGATGGACTGGCGGTTGATTTGATGTACAAACACCAACACGAGTGGCGCTTGGTTCGCTTCAGCAATCCAATCTTGATCATTACCGGCAGTTTCACCTAACACGGCTCGAACCATAAAGTTTGGCAAGGGTTCACCCGGTTGGGGTCCAGAAAAAACTTTCTCCTCTGCCGTCGGCTTTTCAGTTTGGCCCAACAGCGAATTCCGCAATCCGCTGCTAACAAAAATCAAAAGCACAATCACGGCAACGAATAATCGGTTCATACCAGACTCCATCGACTTTACTAGAACGTAGTTGAGGGCAATTTGATTGCTGCGATCGCCCACCACTTCCTATCATACCCCAATCGCGTGGGGCTTGCATTGGCAACATGCCTAACAAATTTTGAAACGCTCGGGGAAGAAACAGGTGGCTGTGTCCTGGTTAAGCATTTGGTCGTTTTTTGGGGTCACTCTTGCATGGTTTCTGCAACAAGATCAAAACGACTCACTCAAATCGAGAATCGAAGGCAATCCCGGCCCCCCAACGTTGATCGGAGTTTACGCCGCCGTCTCCAGCGTTCACAACAAATCAACGAGGAGACCGGGAATTGCTCAGCGAGTAAAGGTTAACCAGTCAACGCATCTCGCGCGGCCAAGGTTTGAAAAATTTTGAGATTATTTGAAAACGAATCTTGAGTAGCGTCTTAAATTGGGTTGGCAAACTTGTTCTGGGGAAACTGACTAATTTCAAGAAACGCAATTGATGGTATTCGCACGAACATTTGCTGGCATGCTAAAATGCTGGCATGCTGCTTTGCTGTTATTTTGTTTTACTGGCATTGTGGCTCGTTTGTTGTGAACTCACTTCCCCCAATAGACTGCAAAAATTGGTAGAGGATACATTTTCCCAAAGTCAAAAGTCTGGGCATTGGTAGCAGTAAGAAAATTTGAGACAATTCGACAATTGCCATCCGCATTTCAATTGGATATCCCATAAGGACGTACCATTGTCGACAATCCCAAGCTCACCGCTCAATGTCATTCGTGGTGCCTGCAATCACGATTGCCCTGATACTTGTTCGTGGCTAGTGGAAGTCGAAAACGATCGAGCGCGGAAACTTTCGGGAAATCCAGACCATCCGTTCACTCGCGGTACATTGTGCGCTAAAGTGAATTCGTACCTCGAACGTGTCTATCATCCCCAGCGAGTGTTAACGCCGCTCAAGCGAACTGGTCCTAAAGGCAGTGGGCAATTCGAAGCCGTGACGTGGACTGAGTTTCTACGAGACCTCGCGGATCGATGGCGGCAGATTATTGACGAATCAGGTGCGGAAGCGATCATGCCGTTTAGTTCGGCAGGTAATCAAGGCATGATCCAGATGGCTTCGTTGGATCGTCGACTCTTTGGACATTTAGGCTGCACTCGGCTTGAGCGCAATATCTGTGGCGAAGTATCCGGCATCGGACTTGCGACTACTAACGGTAAAGGGTATGGCGTTGATCCTGAAGAACTCGTTCACAGTCGGTTGATCGTGTTGTGGGGAACAAATACCCTGGTAACGAATTTGCATTTATGGCCGACGATTGCGGAAGCCCGTCGGCGAGGTGCGCAGTTGATTGTTATTGATCCGATTCGCACCCGAACTGCCGAACAAGCCGATTGGCATATTCAATTGAGACCGTCGTCCGACGCCGCCTTTGCTTTGGGCATCATGCATATTTTGATTCGCGATCAGATGTTGGATTTCGATTTTATTGAACGATATGCGGAAGGGTTCGATGAACTTTGTCTTCGAGTTCAGCAATACCCACCCGAACAGGTGGCGATTATTACTGGTTTATCAATAGCTGACATTGAACGGTTTGCACGAACCTATGCCACCACGCAACCGAGTTTGTTGCGACCGTTGATTGGACCTGAGCATCATGTTAATGGTGCAATGATTTTCCGCACAATTGCCTGTTTGCCAATTCTCACGGGAGCGTGGCGTTATCGGGGTGGGGGACTGTCACGGTCCACGGGAGCGCTGCAATATTCGGTCTTGAACGACGCCGGTTTAACGCGCCCCGAGGTACAAAAACCAAACGTCCGCCTACTAAACATGCGCGACCTAGGTTCCCTATTGTGCAACCCTCGACTTGAGCCTCCCATTCGCAGCATCATGATCTGGAATTCAAATCCAGTCGTTTCAATACCAGATCAACCACAAGTGATTCGCGGATTGTTGCGCGACGATCTGTTTACCATCGTACACGATTTATTTGTCACAGAGACGGCTAAATTTGCGGACTATGTCTTACCGGCAACCAGTCAAATCGAACACTTAGATCTGATGCCGGCTTGGGGACATCACTACTTGTCGCTTAATCGCCCAGCAATATCGCCGCTTGGGGAATCCGTTGCGAACACTGAGCTTTTTCGACGAATCGCCCAGGCATTAGGTATGAACGAGTCGTGGTTGTACGAAAGCGACGAATCGCTCGTGCGTACCGCCCTCAATAGCCAACATCCTTGGCTCTCCGGGATAACCTTCGAGCGACTGTGGGCAGAGGGATTTGCTCGCCTCAATCACGATCGCGACTGGCGGCCGTATGCCGAAGGCTTTCCCACAGACAATGGCAAAGCAAAATTGAGATCGGTTTGGTTGGAGAATGAAGGGCTGGATGGGTTGCCGGCCACTGGTGAGATACCGAAAGCCGCAAACAATGAATTGCAATTAATTTCTGGCAAAACACTTTATTTTATGAATGGCAGTTATTGTTACAGCGAACGGCATTGTCGACGCGAAGGCGCTTTAACGGTTGATGTGCATCCGAACGACGCGGCGTCGCGGCAATTGGCGGCTGGCGACCGAGTTGCCGTTGGAAATAAACAAGGGCGCGTGATCGCGCAATGCCAAATCTCTGATCGCGTTCCGCCCGGAGTGGTCTGGATGCCTTTTGGGGCTTGGGGGGATCTTGACCAACGCCCTTGTTCGGTCAATCTCCTAACGCCAACGGCCCCGACGGATTGGGGCGGTGGCAGTGGATTTTACGACGCGTTTGTAACGGTCGAAAAAATTGGCTCTTCCGGGAATTTAGTGGTAAAAAAGATTTAACCACGAAAAACACGAAAAGCACGAACGACGGATTCGGGCGGGCCTCAGATTGATTGCAGGGAATTATCGGTAAGATTGAATTCGACTCGACACGCACGTTCGCGAGGGTCACACAGAGTAGATCGGGAAGCTGCATCAATCGCAGCCAATCGACTAGATAAACCTGAAGATCGTCCCCAGCCAGCCAATAAAATTCCTGAATAATCAAAAAATTTAACCATGTTTTATTTAATACCACCAAGGTCCAAATGTTGCATAATGTGACGATAACTATCGCGCCGGAAATCACAACGTTATATCTCGGGGTTGTCATTGCAGAAAATGTGTCCGTACAACAGTCTGATAATGGCTTGCAGAACTATGCAATCGAGGTTGCGGCACGAGTACTGCAACGTCAAGCAACTCCGGAATTTGAACTGCAATGCCAACAAGTCCGTCAACTGCTGCGCTTTGGCAAATTCAAGGCATCCGGACGCAGCAAGCCAGCTCAAGAGTATTTATTGCGATGTATAAATCAGTCCAGCGCTTTGCCGGTGATCAATGGCCCAGTTGATTTGATCAATGCAGTCAGCGTCGACGTGAACTTGCCTATCTCTCTGCTTTCATTACGAAAATGTTCGACCCAATTAGTGGCGACTCGCGGACTTTCGGGCCAAACGTTTGTGTTTAATTCCGCTGGGCAAACTCTCGATCTTGAAGATCTCCTAATCGTTGCCGATGCGTCACAAAGCGAATTGCGTCCGGTAGGGTCACCGATTAAAGATTCCATGGCTGGTAAAATCGAGGCGGACGATAATGACTTGGTAGCGCTGATCTATGCACCCAATGACAAAGCTGCTATTGCCCGATGCCAATCCGCAATGGAACTACTAAAAGATGGCTTTTGTGGTTATTGCCAAGCTTCGCATAGCGAGATGATCGGTTTGTCGGCAACGTAGCAAGACTATCGACATTCAAACCGGTAAATCTACTGTCTCCACATCTTCCTGTCTCCACATCTTCCTGTCCCAGGAAATTGGATTTGCTTG
>JBGSMY010000262.1:0-32924 GCA_041739975.1 Pirellulaceae bacterium | reverse complement strand
GCCACTCTTCGAAACGCAGGTCTCACCGCCATGCGACTGGAAGGGCACAAGGGCATCGCATCCACCATTAGAGACTTCTCAGCCAAGCCCTTGCTCTTATTTCAAATGTTACGCAAACTATAAAACTGATTTGCCCTGGGTTACAAGTCGAATTACGAGGAAGAAGAAGCGGAAACCGAAGAATAACGGGATTTGCCGGAAACTTAATTTGTGTTGGCGCGCTAATTCTTTCCTATCGCATTGAGGTGCTTGCCCGCAGCCGCCGCGATTGATCGCATGAAACTGCAAAATGATAGATATGTCCCCACCTGTTTTCGCTAGCGATTGGGACAGGAAGATGGTGGGACAGGAAAATAGGGGGATAGAAAAATGGGGAAGTTATTGGGAATTCCCGACTATTTTCGCAGGCCGATTACAGAATATCTCGTGGTCAAATCACGCGCAATCATTGGACGGCTAACTAGAGTGAAATTCGCCGTAAACAACTCACTTACAACAAGAGACTGCTACCACAAATCTCGCGGCCGCGACGGCATAAAACCGGTTATGATAGCGACCGAACTTGACAGGGCCAAACATTTCCAGATAGGTTGATATTTTCCAAACCATAAGTCCATTCCATTCGTACCAAAGCCTCGTCCCATTGAATTAAAACCTGAGTCGTGTATCGCTGCGAGATTGATCAACATGAATCTGCTCCAAATATTCTCGCGGCCACCCCAAGCCATTGCGCACCAGACCGCAAATGAGCAACCATCTCATTCCAGAAATTATCGGTATGACACAAACCCATCCCGTCGTGTTGAAACGACGCGAAGTTTCGGCATAGCGCGCAGACGAGTAGTGCTAACCGTCCTAATCATGGCTTTGTCAATGATTGGGTTTGTCGAGCCAAGCAGCGTCACCGGGCAAAATTCTTCCGAGGTCCGCGTCTCAAACAACATCGACCCTCTCGGTTCGGCGGACACGGACTCCTTGAATCGCTTGTTGACCCAACTGGTCTTAACGGAAATTCCACATCAGTACACCGACGATCGAAAATGGGGAATGCAACAACAGGTTTATGCGGGGTTCAAGTTTCGCCGCGATCAAGGGCGTTTAGAAACCGAACGTGTTTGGAAACAAGTCAATCACGGCCAATGGCAAAAATTTACCGTCGCCCTGCGTGATCCGCAGCGTGAATTCGCTGTCACCATTCCGCAGGTCCGCAAATCGGATCATGGCAGCACATTAATCGAATTAGAATTTGTCACGCCACTGACGATTTCGGCACGACTGTCACAATGGCAACGCGGCGTTCAGCTGTACAGTTTTAGCGCAACCGGATGGGCCCAAGTTGCACTTCGTCTCGAATGCGATTTGCAATTACGCGTGAGTCGCGAATTGACCTCGGGCGAAAAAAATCCCGCACCGCTGTTGGTTTTAGAACCTAAAATTATTAAAGCCAATATTGATCTCCAAGAATTTCGTTTAGACCGAGTGAGTAAGGTAGGCGGCGAAGTCTCCCAACAACTGGGGCGGTGGGTTGAAAAAGAGTTGCAACAAAAGATCTCTGAAAAGTCTCCGGAGTTAGTCAAACGAATTAACCAACAACTCGATCGTCACCGCGACCGTCTGGTGGTGCCTATCGACGAAATACTCAACGGCGAATGGATGCAAATGTTAACCAAACCGCTGCCATCCGATTGGCGCAGTTGGATTCCCAATTGGTAAACGTCAGTTTCGAGAGAATCTACATAAGCTTTCAACCGTCATCACACACGATTGATCACTTGCCCGCTAATGACGGTTCACTTTGTTGCGTCTATAATTAACTGGGTCGTGATTGTAAGCATTGAACCCGAGCCCATTGGCGGGATAAGCACTTATACTGAACTCGTTGAGTATCGAAATGTCAAGTTCTGCCGTGGTGGCACAGTTTTCGCTTAAAGATTATCGTGGTCTCGATGATATTGAGCTGAATGAGCGAATCCATCGAGTACGGGCAAAGCTCGGTCCTCGACTGTTGATTCTCGGACATCACTATCAGCGCGACGAAGTCATAGAACATTCGGATTTGCGGGGCGACAGTCTGCAATTGAGCCAAATGGCCGCCGAACGCGATTGTGAAGCGATTGTATTTTGCGGTGTGCATTTCATGGCCGAAACGGCGGACATCGTTGCCAACCGGCCCGAACGACTTGTCGCTCGCGGCGGCAAACAAGTCGACGTTATTTTGCCCGACCTAGCTGCCGGTTGCTCGATGGCTGATATGGCGGCAATCGATCAAGTCGAGAATGCCTGGGACGATCTGAGCGGAGTTATTGATACCAATGACATTACGCCGATCACATATATTAATTCAGCGGCTAGTTTGAAAAGTTTCTGCGGGCGTCATGGGGGTGCCGTTTGCACCAGCAGTAATGCCAAACAAGTCTTGGAATGGGCCTTTGCAAAGTCAAAACGTGTATTGTTTTTCCCGGACCAACATCTGGGGCGGAATACGGCATTGACCATGGGAATCACCAACGCGGAGATGCCTGTCTGGGACCCGACGGCACCCGAACTCGGTGGCAATACACGTGCCGCGCTGGAATCCAGTCGCGTTATTCTTTGGAAAGGCCACTGCAGTGTTCACCAAATGTTCCGCGCCGAACATGTCGCAGCATTTCGCAAACAACACCCAAAAATCAAAATCTTAGTTCACCCAGAATGCCCGCAGGAAGTTAACGACATCGCGGATATTTCCGGCTCGACAGGCCATATTATTCGGACAGTACGCAACGCTCCGCCCGGTACTCAATGGGCCATCGGCACGGAACTACACTTAGTGAATCGTCTGAAGAAAGAACACCCAGAACAGTCGATACATTTTTTATCGCCGGTGGTCTGCATGTGCGCTACAATGTATCGCATCGATTTGGCTCATCTGTGTTGGGCCTTAGAAAATCTAGAACAAGGCCAAATTGTCAATGCGATCCGCGTCGATGATGAAACGCGGAAATGGTCGTTAGTGGCGTTGGAACGTATGTTGGCGCTAAAGTAACTCTGAATTCGATCCGCTTTTATTTGAGCCAACACACGCGACTCATATCAGCGCCCCGGTGTGCATTACCTGGGGTCACTAATTCGCAATTACTTGTGCCACTGGTGGAATCTTTGCACACGAGTTAAATTTTTGGCATGTCTGAATATTTATGGCAAAATTCGATTGGTCGTGTCATCGCTCTGGCGATCGGGTGTGGACTTGTCGGCGGCTGCCAACCGCGCGATGAGTTTACCGACGTCCGTTCCCAGCGGGTTCCCGCACCGGCGTTGGAAACACCGCCTTTTGCCTATCAGGGAGATCTTGGCGCCATTTATTCCGGAGACGCGATTGAGGTCTTTGTTGGCAACCAATCGCATTTAGTGCGCTTGGTTGGAATTGATTGTCCTGAACCGGGCGCGGAAAAATTCCAATCGGGCCGCCATTTTGTACGGAAAATGGTCGGTGGAAACAGCGTTCGCGTGGACGTCCATTGGCGAGACGAAACCAACATGGAGATCGGCCAAGTCTGGGTTGGAGATCGCGACCTGGGCCTCGAACTTATTCGCGCTGGACTGGCTCAATTGGTTGACGAGGATTTCAGTGATCGAGAAAAGTATCGCCAAGCGAGTCAATCAACGGAATCGTCAAACCAATGATTTTTGGATGACGGTACCCTCTTTAGTCGTGCGGACTTCAAAACCTGAATCTCGCAGTTTTCCTCGAATTTGGTCTGCCAGTTGAAAGTCTTTGGCTAACCTCGCTTGATCCAAATCGCGACACCATTGTTCTGCTTGGCGATAACGCTCGTCCGCGGCTGGTTGTGATTGAGCCTTGCTGGCTGCCTCAATTCCTTCGTTGATCGGCGCCACGCTCAGAATCGAGTTAATTTGTTTCCAAACGGCCAACGATTCCCGCGGGTCGGGATGAGCGCCGTTGGCCCAAGGAATCACAACCGCTAATGCACCGGCGATATTCAGATCGTCGGCCAGTGCCGTGGCAAATTGATGCAAAACAGGATGTGATAAATCAACACTAGCGACGTGACCGCCTGCCTCGCGATCCAACATTTGTCGCAACTCCATGAACCGACGAACCGTATTGGCTGAATCGAGCAGTCCTTTTTTGGTGAAATTTAAATTTGTGCGGTAATGGGCTTTAATCAATTCAAAGCGCAGCACAGCCGGATGGACTTCTGTACCTGTGACTTTTCCATCAAACACATCACGCGCGGTAAAAAAGCTACCTCGCGATTTGGACATTTTCTCGCCCTCGACAAATAGAAACCTGGCATGAATCCAGTATTTGGCGAACAGCTCTTTGCCCGTCGTGCCGCAAGATTGGGCAATTTCGCATTCGTGGTGGGGAAATATTAAATCTTCGCCCCCGGTATGAATATCGATTACGTCGGCTTTTAGTAATTCTCGCGCCATGACCGAGCATTCAATATGCCAGCCTGGATAGCCCACTCCCCAGGGTGAATCCCACTTCATGATGTGGTGATTGTCAGGCTTCCACAGCATGAAATCCGCGGGATGGCGCTTGTTCGCTTGGTTCTCCTCGGAAATTCGTCCTCCGGCTCCGCTTTGCAATTTTTCAAGCGTGTTGCCGCTAAGTCGTCCGTATGCAGGAAAGCTTTCGACACTAAAATAGACGACTCCATCGGATGCTACGTAGGCGTGACCGCGTTCGATTAGAGTTGCAATCATCCGTTGCATTCCCGCAATGTGATCGGTTGCCTTGGGAACCGATTGCGGGTATTCGAACGCAATTTTGTATCCTAACTTGCGGGCATCTTGCAAAAAAGCATTAGTGTAATACGCCGCGATTTGATAAGGATCATCGGGGTTATCGACGGCACCTTCTGGGACGCGTCCTGACTTTTTATTTTCTTTCATTCGCGCAGCAGCCAGCGACATCTTGTCCGCTTCACCTTCGGTCATATGCCCCACATCGGTGATGTTCATGATATGGCGGACATCGAATCCGGCAAATTCAAGAAAGCGCCGCAAGACATCCCCAAACAGAAACGAGCGGAAATTACCGATATGAGCAAAGTCGTAAACCGTGGGTCCACAACTGTACATTCGCACAATTCCAGGGTCGACCGGGATAAAGGGCTCTAGGCGGTTGGTCAGCGAATTATAAAACTGAATATTCATGATTTTCTTGGCTGCGGCAAATACAATAGCGTGGGCTCGACAGTTTACTTTGACCGATCACTGGGTTTTATAGTTCGGAAAAAACCTACTTGATCCGGGTCAGATTGGATCCAATGTAGCCGTATTTCGCTGGGAAAGACAAGTCGAATTTGCGGGCTTTTGCCGATTGTGTGCGATTTATTACCGAGTAAGAGTTCATCATGAGCTGGCTCTATCAACTAGAAGTTCGCGCCCAACGGCTGATCCCCCTTTCCTGGGGTTGGTGTAGGTGTTGGCGACTCTACACCTGGGAGAATTTCGCGTTCGTCGATCGGGTAACAGAAGCAGTCAACATTGGTAACGATTCGTGCATCGAATTTCGCATGGGTTTAAAATCCGATTTTCAATTACTTAGCCAACAGTGCGCTGGCAATTTAGTAGAACAACGCTGGAAAGCGGGCGGTCAAGTTTTTTTGGCAACCCAAGCCAATCGATTGGTCGGTGTTGCTTGGCTCCAAACTAATACTTACACCGACCTCGACACGGATATTAAAGTCCAATTGTCGCGAGATCAGAACTGGTTGTATGGATCTTGGGTCGCGCGAAATCTTCGTGGGCAAGGGGTTTATCGCCGCTTGCTCGCTAAGGCAATTCCTGTCTTAAAGTCCCAACATGGACTGCAACAATTATGCTTGGCCATCGACCGTTCCAATGGGCGATCGCAACGAGTTCACGAACGGATGGGGGCAAACTCGATCGGATCGTTAACCAGAATTCATGCGTTTGGTCGGGCCTACGGTCGACTCACTTGGAAAAATGCTCGCCAGGCGGAGGGACCGGGAATTGCGGCGGCCGAGGCGCCGTTTGACGATATTCGCATGGATCTGGCGAGGAAATTAACGAATGGCTAGGCAACGGTCTCCAGAAGTTTTTGCTATCGGACAACCCAATCTGTCGTAAACCGGCCAAAAGAAGGGTTTTTGCCGCCAGAGATTTCAACCAGATACCGCCGACGTTAATTTTGACAAAAACAAATTTTGCCTGATGCACAGGTCCCCAAGTTCTCGCTTATCTTATTAGTAGAAATGTCTTGCGCAATATTCGCCGCGCAATTTGGTGTTGTTGTTTCACGTCGATGGGCGGGAAATGGCGTCCAGATGGATTAATTGTGGAGGTGTTGCCAGGCTGGGCAGACAATGAACGACGTCGACCACATCTTGAGCCGAATTGAAACCGGGGATCCAGCTGCCGCTGAACAGCTGTGGCCCTTGGTCTATCAGGAATTGCGCCGCTTGGCCGTGGCTAAATTGGCTTGAGAGAAACCGGGTCAGACCCTGCAACCAACGGCTTTAGTTCACGAAGTGTGGTTGAGATTATGTCGCAACCCGGAGCAACACTGGCAAGGTCGTGGACATTTTTTTGCTGCGGCGGCCGAATCGATGCGGCGAATATTGGTTGAGCGTGCGCGCCAAAAAAAGGGACCTCAACGCGGTGGCAATCGCACGCGAGTTGAATTGGATGACTCGGTTGTCGCCGTTTTGGATCAAGATGACCAATTGTTGGCAATTAATGAAGCGTTAGAGTTATTGGCTGTCGAATCCCCGCTCAAAGCTGAATTGGTCAAGCTGCGGTTTTTTGTGGGATTGGATCACCAAGAGGCCGCCGCGTTGCTTGGAATTTCTCGGGCGACCGCGGACCGTTATTGGGCCTATGCCAAAGCATTTTTGTTTGACGCCTTGCAGCCATAAAGTTCTTAGCCAATGACTGACTCGAAATTTGCAATCGATGAGTTGTTTCAGCAGGCCTTGGAAATTCCTGCAGGCCCCCAACGTGAAGCTTTTTTGGAACAAATCGCCAACCACCAACCTCAAATAGGCGAACGTCTCGCACGGCTATTGCAAGCCGCTGCCGCTGCTGGCGACTTCCTCGAGAAACCGGCACAAACGCCGTTTCCTGCCAGTGATTCGCCACAACCGCTCGACTCAATGTCCTCAACGTTTGACTTTTCGACTCAAATGCCGCAAATCGGTCCCTACCGGCTGATCCAAAAAATTGGACAGGGTGGTATGGGGGTTGTCTATCTAGCTGAGCAAACACGACCAGTCCGCCGTCAAGTTGCCTTAAAGCTAATTCGTCCCGGTCTCGATTCAGATTCGATCATCGATCGATTTGAAACGGAACGCCAAGCATTAGCGATGATGGATCATCCCAATATCGCTAGAGTCTTGGATGCCGGGACGATACGAAGCTCTGAGTTCGGTGGTCCGATAAAAAAATCGGACGAATCCGCGGACACGGTGATCAACCCCACACAGGTGCCACATAGCTCCGAGCCCGACGGCCCGGGGCGGCCCTATTTTGTGATGGAGTTAGTCAGCGGATTGCCGATCACAGAATATTGCGACCAACATCGGCTGTCACTTCGCGAACGATTGGAACTTTTTGTTCCAGTTTGCCAAGCCGTTCAACACGCGCACCAAAAAGGTATTATTCATCGCGATCTCAAACCTTCGAATATCCTGGTCGCCGTATATGAGAATATGGCGATTCCAAAGATCATCGATTTTGGGGTTGCCAAAGCGGTATGCGCTTCGCTGACGGACAAATCACAGCATACCGGTTTTGGCGCAGTGGTCGGTACAATCGAGTATATGAGTCCGGGGCAAGCTGGGCTTAATTCCGTTGATGTCGATACCCGCAGCGACGTGTATTCCCTAGGCGCAGTTCTCTACGAATTGTTAGCGGGAACGCCACCGTTTAGTCGCCAAGAACTCAGCGTCGCGGGCATGTTGGAAATGTTGGCAATCGTCCGCGAACAGGATCCGCACCTGCCAAGTCATCGATTGAGCAGGTCAGAATTTTTGGGGAAATTGGCTGGCAGTCGCAATACGGACGCCCGGAGACTTTCGGGCATCGCACGCGGTAAACTCGATTGGATTGTCATTAAATCTTTGGAAAAAGATCGCAATCGTCGATACGAATCTGCCAGCCAATTGGCAATTGATATCCGTCGCTATTTGCAAGGCCAACCGATTGCCGCCGCACCACCGAGTTGGGTCTATCGGTGTCAAAAATGGATTCGCCGCAATCAATTGTCTACCGCGTTAGTGGCAGCGATTGGCATGGGTCTGTTATTGGCCTTTGCTGGGATTAGCTGGGGATATTATCAGTCCCGTGCGTCTGAAATCCGCGCGATGAACTTATATCGCGACGCAGAAATCGCTCGCCAAGCCGCCGCGGCTCGCGCAGCCGGAGAGCGCCGTGCGTTATTGGCCGTTCAAGCCGAATCACAGGCCAAAGACCGAGCAATTGCAGAGGAGGCACGCCAGCGCAAATTTGCCGAGGCAATTCGCGAATTTGTGCAATACGACGTTCTCGCTCTGACCACCCAAGAAGGTCAAATGCGGTTTGGTGGACAAGACCTACCACGCGGGGCAACGCTGCGAGATTTGTTGATGCGCTCGGCCAATCGCCTGCGCGAACGAACGGACTTGAGTCCGTCGGTAAGTGCTGAACTCAACTGGATCGTGGGCATATCACTGCGAGCCATCGGCGAATATGACGTCGCCATTCCGTTTCTAGAAAAGGCCGTAACGCTTTACAGCGAAATTCAAGGCGATCAGACAGACCAAGCACTGAACGCAATGAATAGCCTTGCCATTGCGTTGATGAGAGCTGGCCGAGTTGAATCGGCCCTCGAATGGCAAAAACGTGTCTTAGCCGGCTGGGCGAGATTGCAAGGCCCCGATCGAATTCACTTGTATCGCGCTCAGCGCGCAGCCGCAACCACGTTATTGGCTTCGCATCGCCCCAAGGAAGCACTCAAGCTATTAGACCAAGCGGAGCAGGGATTCAAAAGTTTACCGGACAGTGTGGTTGACGATTTGGCTAATGTTCAAGTCGAGCAGGCACGAGCCATGTCATTTTTAGGTGACTACAGCGGTGCAACGGAACTGTTACAAAACTTGACCCAACAGTACGAACTGGAACAACTTTCGGACGTGGCACTCAATGAATCGGTGGCTTTAGAAATGGGTAATAACCTAATTGAGCTTGGGCAACTTGACGCCGCGGAGCAATTTATTGCGGGTGCGCTACCTCAGATTCGCCATCGACTTGGCGATCTACATCCTTCGACGTTGGAAGCCCGCTCGATCTGGGGGACGCTATTATCAGCCAAAGGAGATACAACAAATGCTGTTCAGGAATTTGAAGCAATTCATAGCGTCCGCAAGAATCAGCTGGGGGATCATCACCCTGATACGATCATCGCCACCAACAACTTAGCGCTGGCACATCAAAAAATGGGCCAGACCCACGAGGCTTATCGTTTGTTTAGCTCAGCGTCGACTCTGGCTGTCAGGCATTTGGGGGCAGGCCATCGCTACACAATGCAAATTCGACACAATTTGGCACTGGTCTTGCAGGACCTCGGGCAACATGTAGATTCCGAACAGATCTTAAAGGAAGTCCTGAACTTGCGGCAACAGAATTTGGGGCCAAAACATCCCGAAACCTTGATGACGGCCAATAGCCTGGCTGCAAGTCGTCGCGCGTTAGGGCAACTCGAATCGGCTTATCAATTACTGTCCTCGGCAACCCCAGAACTTGAGGTCGCTTTGGGGTTATCGCATCCCAATTCGGTAACTGCCAAAATCACTCTGGCGGTGTGTCTCAAGGATTTGGGGCGCCAAGCGGAAGCAATCTCGCTGCTCGATCAAGTCTTAGGGATTGAGCTAGACCAATTACCCGAGTCTGCACCTTTGCGTTGGAAGGCACTTAACAATCTCGCTGTGATCTATTGGCGCCAGAAAAAACCCGAACGTTCGATTCCTCTTTTAGAACAAGTCGTCGAATTATCAATGCGTTACCGAGGCGACTTAAACGATCGCGCCCTGTTGATGGCTCAAGCCAATTTAGGGATCAACCTGCGGGATATTGGACGAACTGATGAAGCTGTCGAATTGTTATTCGCCGCTTATGATGGCGGTAGAAACGTTTCGGAATTCGATTGGGTCCGCAGTGCGACCATCGCAAGCTGTATACAAACGAATCGAGATGATTTGCTGTTTACTATCTTTTGGGACGACGTATGGCAACTCGCGTCGTCATCCGGAGGCGACCGAGAGGAAAAAAATTGGTCGGAATGGCCGGCTTTGCTAAACAATCAAGGTGACTTTTCTGCGCTGCAAATTTTTTGCAAATAAATTCAATCTACTAGCCACGACCAAAGTATAAAGAATCAAGTGAAAGCAACGTTTCCCAAACTCATTTACACGTCGGGAAAATGCTTATCCACTAGCGCCAGGAAATCGGCGGACGTTTGCACATGAGCGACCAGTGTTCGAAATTGTCGCGCACCCGGTCGACCTTGGACGTAATTGCAAGAATATTTTCGCATCAATAACGTGCCTTTGGCCTCGCCAAATCGTTCGACTACTAAATGAAAGTGTCGCAACAGACATTCCTTTTGCTCCGCAGGTGAAGGATCTGCAGGAATTGTTTCACCGCGCAGCGCCGCTGCAGCCTGTGCAAATAACCAAGGTCGCCCTAACGACGCTCGAGCAATCATCAATCCGTCCACTGGATAGTGCTGATAAGCATCGGCGACCTTTTGCGGCGAATCCAAATCGCCATTTCCGATTAGCGGTATCCTTTTGAGGTGTGGTTTGATCGCCGCAATTCGATCCCAATCAGCCGTTCCGCGAAACATATCAGCAGCGGTTCGCCCGTGTACGGTCAGCGCCGCTGCTCCGGCACCTTCGACCACTTGGGCGATATCGATGGCGTTGATGGCGTCAGGCGAGCAGCCCAACCGAATTTTTGCGGTAACTGGTGTGGGGGCACAGGCGTGTACGACGCTGGCAACAATTTCGCCAACACGTTCGGGGTAACTCAGCAAATAGGAACCGCTATGCGCGTTTTGAGTTACTTGTCTAACGGGGCAACCAAAATTAATATCGACGACGCTTACGCGATACTCCTGAACTAGCCTTCGTCCTACATTCGCCATGATCACGGGGTCATTGTCCCACATTTGCACGGCCAGCGGCCGCTGTTCTTCGGCGACTCCCCAAAGTCGGTCGGGATGTTCGGCACGGCGATTTAACCATTCGAGGCCACTGGCGTTTACCATTTCCGTCGCATGCAAACCCACACCGCCGTATTCGCGAACGATTTGGCGATAAGCGTAGTTAGTGTATCCAGCCATAGGCGCCTGAAGGATCGGCGGGTCAACGACTACGTTGCCAATAGTCAACGCGGTTACCGGTCGACGACAAACAATATCGCCCCGGTCGCAGTTGTCGGCGTTAGTCGCGGAAGAAATCATTCCATCTCAATGTGTAAAACGTATTGCATTCGGCTGTCTACGCGGCGTGCGATTGCCTATGTTGGGCTCTCATTTTTTACGAACAAGCAGCCATTCCAGAACAAGATCGTCTCTGCTTTGCGGTGGCGCTGCGATGACTGTCGATGTTGGTAATTTTTGTAAAGTACGCGACCGTTACATTGTACAAACAAACGTTGGATGACAAAACAGGGTTTGTTGTCTAAACGATCTAAGGGACTTATTAAGTATTGTGGTAGTTTGGGATTGGTTCTTAGTACGATACCAGCGCCTCGGTGAGATGTGGATAGGACCAAAATCAAACAATCGCCGTAAATCGTTTCGAGCGGGGCGGGAGATTTGAACTTGTACCAGAAAGTTCGTCGCCGCGGCGAAATTTGCGGTGAGATGTCTTGGACAATGGCAGTTCGTCACCTGTGCCAGACAGTACGCCGTCGCCGCCGCGAAATTTGCGGTGAGAGTTCTTGGACGATGGTGGTTCGTCACGTGTACCAGATAGTACGCCGTCGCCGCCGCGAAATTTGCGGATTTATGTCTTGCACAATAGCAGTGTCTTTGACCGCAAATTCCGCTCTGGCTTGCCGTTAAACAATTGCGCGTTAAACGAATGCGGGTGCTGCTGGGGGACGGTTCAATAAGTCTCAAATTCGAGTTTCAATTGTTGCCATTGCCAGCCGCCACACCAATCTTGAAATCTTTTTTGTAAGCTAAACATCGCTTGCACGCTCGACTGGATGTGTCGTATTCCATCGGAACGAAGTTGCGGATTTTGAATCATCGCTCGGCTAATGGTCCATGCCGTCGCAAGAAATGGTATCGTCGCCTGGGTCTGAATTTCTCGGTCAGAATTGAATTCAGCACCGATAGCAACTTGTTGAAATTTCAATACTGCGAACTGAGATCGGTAACACCACTGGCGGGTTTGGTCGAAATAGAATTGAGTCAAACCGGCAATTCGATCGAGTCCGCCCTCGACTGCGATTTTCCAAGTGTTTGCAGAAGTGGAATCCCAAGCAACGGGCCGCAAGACAATCAATGTGATTTGCGGCAATGGATCTAACGCCATTGAATCGCAGTTCATCGACTCAGCTGCTACCGATTTAAATGCGGGACCCCAGGAAACGCTCCAATGATCACACGCTGCATAATAGGCCCAATATTCATCGAACGGCGAACAGGTGTCGGCGTGGATGATGTCCTTCATTTTAATCGAGGCGTTGTACCAAGGCCGGGAAACAGCATGCCAGTGGCATTGCAATACTTCCCAATTGTTATCGAAGGATTTTGTTAGCGTCGACCATTGAGTAGTTGCCAAACCTCGCAAGTCGTTAAACCAAGCAATTGGTTTGGCCAAATCGCTCGAGGCATGGGCGCTTACCACGGGGTCCATCATTGCTGCTTGAGGTTCCACAATCCAACAGCGATTGTCGTGTGGATTTCGCAGCGTTTGTGCAAAGGTGAAATTGACGCCCGAAACCGCCAATGACAAAACCGACAGAATTAGAACAATCCGTTTCATAATACTAGTCCGCTTTGGAAACTGTCACATTAGTTCACCAAGGTCATTGAGTCCGTATTGACCTAAGTATCCGACAGGTTAGAAACAAAAATGGCGAATGAGCGCGCAGGCTGTCCAGCAACCTGTCCACTTCGAAATGATGTCGTAAAACTAGAGGAGTATTATCGCGAATGACATCGATCTCCAACGATCACTGTGTCTTGGTATCGGCTGGGCAAAGTGCAACGCATGGTGAAAATTTTAGGGGTGGCCAAACTTTAACGACGACTTGTCATATTGCAGCATTTGTTTCGGAGATGTGGGAAATGCGGGTTTCTCGGTACCTGCGAGAAATCGGCTGGAACAATGAACGCCCCTACCTCTATAATACGTAGTACAGAATTGTATTGGTCGGGCGGATATCGCCCATGATCCGTTTCATTGAAATCGTCAAGCATCATCGGAATCGTTTCGTGATTCGAAATCTGCACGGAGTGAAACTATGAAAACAAGTGAAACCATGAAAACAGTTGTTTTGTCGTCAATCTTATCGGCTCTCGTGGGGGGCTTTTTGGCCGTATCGTTCTGGGCTCACCTTTACCAGCCCGGCTCGGGATTGCTGGCTTCAATGCCTACGGGGCCTGGGATC
Organism: Pirellulaceae bacterium; assembly: GCA_041739975.1. Lineage (GTDB taxonomy): Bacteria > Planctomycetota > Planctomycetia > Pirellulales > Pirellulaceae > BJ22. The sequence goes on along the minus strand of JBGSMY010000262.1, from coordinate 19,283 downwards.
GCATCAGAAATTATTGCACCGAATACGGCGGAAACGGCGTCATCCGTCCTAACCGCGCCCAGCGGAATAACCGCGCCCAGCGGAATAAAGGCGCGAAACAAAACGGCCCAGGAAAATGTCGTCGCCCAAAACGACTTACCTCGCAGTGTCGTCTACACGCCAGAAGAAGAAGTCAATATTCGAATTTACGAGAACTCCAATCGTGGTGTGGTCAACATTAGCACACGCGGCACGCGCGTTGAAAATTTCTTCATGATGCCTGTGCCGTCGGAAGGATCTGGGTCGGGTTGGGTTTACGATCAATCGGGTCACATCGTCACAAATCATCACGTGGTGGCTGACAGCAACTTTATCGAAGTTACGTTGTTTGATGGCTCATCGTTTCCGGCGGAAATTGTTGGCGAAGACCCTTCGAGTGACGTGGCGCTTTTGAAAATCGATGCACCGCGAGAAAAACTATTTCCACTGACGATGGGTGATTCCACAATTTTAAAAGTGGGTCAGCGAGTATTTGCGATTGGCAATCCATTTGGACTTGAGCGCACCATGACGGTCGGTATTATTTCCAGTTTAAACCGCACGTTGCCTTCGAAACGCACGCAACGCGTAATCTCCAATGTGATTCAATTGGACGCCGCACTCAATCAAGGAAACTCAGGTGGGCCGCTAATTGATAGTACGGGTCGCGTGATTGGAATGAACACTGCGATTGCCTCAATGACTGGCGAAAACACCGGCGTTGGTTTTGCGGTTCCAGCCAATACCATTGGTCGAATTTTGCCCGAGTTGGCAAAATTTGGCAAAGTGATTCGGGCAAGTATTGGCATTGAGTTGTTTTGGCAACCGCCGGGAGATGGTCTGGGTATCGCTAAAATGACTCCTGGTGGGGCGGCAGAGCTTGCCGGTTTGCAGGGTTGGAAGCGTGAACAAACACTTGAACGTCGAGGTAGTGTAATGATTCGACGAGAGTTCATAAATCGCGACGACGCCGATATTCTTTTGTCGATCAATGGCGAGCCGATCACCAATGTCGATCATGTTCAAAAAATTGTGGATTCGAAAAAGCCTGGTGAAGAACTCAAGGTCACGGTGTTACGGGGTGGCCGACGAATGGATGTCACCGTTGTCCTGGGCAACGAATAGCAACAAAACTCGCTTCACTTAAGGCGTAACGTCCTAAAACTTGTAGTAACTTTTTGAATTGATGAGACCGCCGGAATGGATTCATTTGCCGTGATCATAGTCGCCGCGGGCAACAGCACACGTTTCGGCGGTCCATTGCGAAAAACAGAAGTTCTCATCAATGGTTTGCCGATTTGGTGGCACGCGCTGCAGCCGTTTCGTTTTGATTCTCGGGTAAGGCAATTAATTTTAGTCGCTCCGTCGGAGCATTTCGATCAGTTTCGTCGAGACTTTTCCGAGTTGATTAAAGCGATTCAGCTCCTTGTGATACCAGGCGGATCGGAGAGATTCCAATCGGTGGAACTGGGTTTGCGAGCGGTCGATGCAGCGATTGATTGGGTTGCCGTTCACGATGGTGCACGGCCTTGCGTCGATAATGACCTGGTGTCACGTGTATTTTCCGCAGCACTTCAATACGAAGCCGCCATTGCCGCCATTCCGGTTGTCGCCACGCTGAAACATTCCAGCCAAGGTGACTTTGTCCAACGGACCGTCGATCGTACGGGGTTGTGGCAGGCACAAACACCCCAAGCCTATCGAAAAGCGTTATTGCTCCGTGCCTTTGAGCATCGGGGCGACCTACCTGCAACTGACGAATCACAGTTGGTTGAACAATTGGGGATTCCCGTAAAGATGATCGCTGGTTCGCCCTTCAATCTAAAAGTCACGCATGCCGACGATTTGGCAATTGCCCAGGCTGTTTTGGGAAATAGGACCCCTCGACCTGCCCAAGCGAATTAAAATTCATTGAATACTAGTACCCTGCCCAGCCCGCAGCCAAAATAGTAAAAAAGAGCTTTATCGCGGACGATTTTCTCAATCACGATCCGGTAATTCAGTAATCGACCTCCGCGAGAATGTTGGGGGTCATCGAAAGTCGCATGAAGCAGGTTTCAATTGCTATTCTCGTCGGGCTGGCTAAATTTTTTAGCGGTGCCTCCGTGCGCTGGGTGGATTGTACCCCTGACGAATGCCAGCGAGTCTACTATGCGAATCACACCAGCCATCTGGATGCCTTGATTTTGTGGGCATCGCTGCCCAAAAACTTGAGGGCGTTGACCCGCCCCGTGGCGGCTCAAGATTATTGGACGGGCGGTCCGATTCGCCGATATCTGGCCAATCTGTTTAATGCAATTTTGATCGATCGAAAAAAAGTAAAAGCGCATAATAGTCCGGTCGACATTTTGAACGAAGAAATCGCCAAAACTTATTCCGTGATCATGTTTCCCGAGGGAACGCGGACACCCTCTGGAGAAATGCAAGAATTCAAAAGCGGATTGTACTATTTGGCCAAAAAACGTCCCGACCTAGAGTTCATGCCAGTCTATATTGACAATATGAACCGTGTAATGCCCAAAGGTGAATTATTGCCAATTCCACTGTTAACCTGCATTACCATTGGCCCGCCATTATGGTTGGAACCCGATGAGTCGAAACTGGCATTTTTGACGCGAGCTCGGCAAGCGATTATTAATTTAAAGGAACGGGAGGAAGCTTGAGTTGGAATTTAACTCAATGCGATTAACCATGTTAGCTCAAGCATTGGATCAATCATTACTAGACCGACCAGCGCTAATTCTGTTATTGGCGTTGTTGAGCGTATTGGCGCTGTTTGCCGTCCTGGGCCAATTTCTGCGCCGCCAGACATCCGTGCAACTGGACCCGGCTATCATTCGCACGTTTAACAACCGCGTAGTATCGTGGATGACGATTTGCGCGATATTGTCCGGCACATTGATGTTTGAACGTTGGGTGACCGTTGTCTTTTTCGGGTTGATTTCGTTTTGGGCCTTGCGCGAGTTTATCACGATGACCCCTACGCGGCGCGGCGATCATCGCACGCTGACGTGGGTATTTTTTCTGTTTACGCCGCTGCAATATGTGATGGTCAGCTGGAACCTGTTGCGCCTTTATACGATTGTGATTCCCGTTTATGCGTCGTTGTTCATTCCAGCTCGGATTGCCTTTACCGGCGATGTGAAACGGTTTTTGGAACGTACCGCCAAGATTCAATTCGGCCTGTTGATTTGTGTCTACGCATTGAGTCACGCCCCCGCACTTTTATATCTGGAATTGCAACGATTTGATTTGGTCAGCGGACAATATGTCGAATGGAACGGCAAGCCCGCAGGTTTGTTATTGTTTTTGTTAGTCATGGTTCAAATCAGTGATACCATCCATTTTGTGTGCGATCGGACGTTTGGGCGCTATATTATTGCTGCACATGTCAATGCTACTCGATCGTGGGAGGGCTTGATGCTGGCTGGCTTTGGAACGGGTTTGGTCGCGATGATCATCCAATTCTTACTGCCGGTTACACCGTTTACTTGGTATGGCGCCGGAATCATGGCTATGGTGATCAGTATTATGGCCTCGTCTGGTACGATGACATTGTCGGCAATTAAACGCGACCGAGGTGTCAAGGATTATGGCACCTTGGTTCAAGGTCACGCGGGCGTTCTGGACCGCATTGATTCTGTCTGTTTTGCAGCCCCTATTTTTTTTCATATGACCAAGTACTTTTTGGGAAAACCGGATACACTGGCTGCGGCTGGTGATTGGTTCCCGATGTTTTATTGTTAGGAACAATGTGACCAAGTTAACGACGCTGGTAGCCGATACTGGCTGGGAAGTTTCCGCCGATGTGTTGCCGCAACTGGATGCCTATTGCCAAGCCTTGTGGCAAATCAATGAGCAACTGAATCTGACTCGTCACTCAACCTACGAACAGTTTGTAAATCGCGATCTCCTCGATACCTATCAATTGCAGCAACTCATACCGCCCAAACGGTCAGTGCTCGATATCGGTTCTGGAGGTGGTGTACCAGGCATTGTTCTGGCCATTCTTCGCCCCGACTTGGAGATCTGCTTGGCTGAATCGGTGGGTAAGAAAGCGCGGGCCTTAGAAACGTTGGCCGAGGCTGCGGGAGTTCAAGTCCAAATCGAGGCCATTCGCGGCGAAGAAGTGCTCGAAGACTATCGATTTGATTTTGCCGTTGCCCGTGCCGTAGGCCCATTGGAAAAGATCTTTACGTGGCTCGACGGGCATTGGTCGATGTTGGGGAAACTGTTGGCCGTCAAAGGTCCCAAATGGCGGGATGAATTGTCCGCGGCCAAAGCGGCGGGCAAAACCCGAGGTCTGTTGGTGCGGCCAAAATCCGAATACCCCGTTCCCGGCGAAGATTGGAAAAGCGTTATTCTCGAAATCTACCCCGATCGACAAGCTTAAAACGGGCCGTCTTGAGCAACGCGTTGGGGTTTGTGGCCAACCGTTTTAGCCAACTTATTTTATTTCCAGTTCCCCGGCATTAAATTTCTCAAGCCATGTAATAATTGGCGGCCGTTTCAGCCAAGCCGGGGCTCGCTGTTGCAAGGCCTGTCCAAACGCCAGTAGTCGAGATTCATCGAACAAGTGGCCCGTAATGATCACGGATTGGGGCTGATCAACCTCATTTCGATTGCGCAAACGGAATGGGAAAACGACCGACGGATGACCGGTGAGATTTGTGTGAATCAAATCACCGCCATTTACCAAGACATCGATCCCTTGAATCGCTTGTTCGTAGTCGTGCATTAGTTTGCGCCGCAACCTCATCAATTGGATGTAGTCGACGGCCGTCAAGAACTGCGCGGCGCGAAAGATCTGGGTCCAAGAATTCCAGCCCTCGGTTTTGCCTTCTTTCAACGGGCGGTCAAAACTGGCGGCGCCTTCGACATTGATCGCAGAGGTCATCGCACGCAACGGATAGTCAGCTGGCAATGTCACATCGATGACTTGGCAGCCCAGATCCGCAATTGCTTGCCAGACATCTTCGTCCGCTGACTCGTTTTCTCTTCGCACGCGACCTACGCGAAAACTTCGCCAGTCAATGGCAATTGGCCACTGAAAGGGTCGATCGATGGCTGTTGGGTCGCGACCATCGGCGCCGTGGATCGCATCAAAAATCAAGGCGCAGTCTTCGACACTTCGGGCTATTGGGCCAATTTTGTCCATACTCCACGATAGAGGCATACAACCACTGCGACTGACACGACCAAAGGTGGGCCGAAGTCCCGTTGCCCCACATCGCGTCGACGGGGTGACAATACTGCCCAGCGTTTCACTGCCTATCGCAAAACCCAATAAACCGGCTGACGTCGCACTGGCCGATCCGGCGCTTGAACCACTGGAACCCTGTTTAGGATTCCATGGATTGCGAGTCATACCGCCAAACCATTGATCGCCCATGGCGATGGCCCCTAGCGAGGTTTTGGCGACCAAAATGGCGCCAGCCTCGACAAGTCGCTCATAAACCGTGGCGTTGTAATCGAATTTTTGTTCGCGGGCATCTGGGATCCCCCAAGTCGTTGGATAGCCGCATACGGCCATTAGATCCTTAGCGCCCCAAGGGATTCCGTGCAATGGTCCGCGATAGTGATGTGCCGAAAGTTCGCGATCCGCTGCCGTCGCTTGCTTCATGGCCAACTCTTCGGTCAGATTGACAACGCATTTAAGAATCGGATCGTATGCTTTGAGCCGTTCGAGGTACAATTGCGTCAGTTCGGTCGCCGTGATTTGCCGCGATTGAATCAACTGAGATAGTTCCGTCAACGGAAGAAAAGCCAGATCGTCAGCTTGTGTCGGCCGCGGCAAGGCTTGTACATCGGTCGGTCGCGCTTGGCGTCTCGGCGGCGATTCGCCGGACGGACCACTTGCCGCCAAGGTTTGAAAATGTAAAGCCGGCGGCAGATCAGGTCCCATTTCAATGGCTCGAACGAGTTGCATTTGTTTGCGATCATTATCGACCAAACCAACAATCGCTTCTTGTTCCTCGGCCGATAACTGAGTTCCACTGATCCACTGCGCCTGTGCGATCATTTCGGCGGTCAGTTTGTCTTGGGTGCTGGCCAATTGGGACAATGCCCGCTGAAAGGTAGGTGTTCCAATTCCAGCAGCGGTTAGCCATCCCAGCCATTGTCGACGATGAAGCATCGAATTAGGTCCCTTGCCAATAGATTTTTTGCGAACAACCTCACTGCGTTGATTAACGCGTCGCGATTTCATGCCAACGGATGTGACATGACGTCGCCCAACGATTGGTGTATCTTAATTGAAGGTCCGGCGCTCGGCGAGAATGGCTCGAGCGGATTGCTCGAAAAAGTCAACTTAAAAACGCAAACGGTAAAAGTTGATGGCCGATCGCATACGATTCTGTTCGGATTACTTTGGCACACTTTTTCTGGGAATTAAGCATGGGCAAAATATTTACGGAAATTGACACGGATCTAAGAGATTGGCTGACGGCGCAACACCTATTTTTCGTGGCCACAGCTCCCCTAAGTGGCGACCAGCTCATCAATTGTTCGCCCAAAGGCATGGATACATTTCGAGTATTGGGCGCCACAACAGTGGCCTACTTGGATCTCACGGGCAGCGGGATTGAGACCGTGGCACATCTTCGCGAAAACGGTCGAATTGTTCTCATGTTTTGCGCTTTCTCCGGTCCACCGCGAATCGTTCGTTTGCATGGAATTGGCCGCGTGCTTGTGAAAGGGCTCCCTGAATTCGATCAATGGGCTGATCAGTTCCCGGCATACCCGGGTGCTCGAGCGTTGATCGTGATCGAATTGACTCGGATCAGCGATTCATGCGGTTATGGCGTTCCCCGATTTGAGTATCGAGAGCAACGCGATACTTTGGAAAAATTATCTGCCGCGAAAGGTGAGGCTGAGTTGGCCGAATATCGTTCGTTGAAAAATGCGCAGAGTGTCGATGGTTTGCCGGGATTGTAGTTAGTGAAAGGATGAGAGGTTTTTTTTGGCGCAAATTGGGAATTGGGCGGGTTGGGAATAGTACTGGGCGCTGGAGGCGATTGAGGATAATCCGCTCTACTCTTTAGTATCGGGGCTTCTATACCAAATTGCCTTGATTGCCGGGTTGGCGTTGGCAGGATTACAATAGTGCAGTTATGGGAATCAATCTAAATCTACGAAAGCAACCAACGCCTTCACTTGACGTTAGTGAGTTGAACATTGTTCTTGGGGCAACGTTGGACGAATCAACAACGTTAGAGTCACTGGCAAACCAAACGATTCGACAAGGCAATCGCCAATATTTCGTTAAAGACTGGTTTGACCTCGAAAGCAACGATCGAGAACACACGGTAAGTTTCAACGGAGATCTACGACAAGTTCATGGACTGGGTACAAATTGGGCGGTTGGGAAGTTGGAAGTTGTTGGCTCCATCGGAAATCGATTTGGACAGTCCATGCGAGGTGGGGAGTTGGAAGTTTTTGGAGATACAGGTGATGATGCGGGTCGAGGAATTCAAGGCGGTTGCCTTAAGATCCTTGGCTCTGCTGGCGATCGTTTGGCGGCTGCGTTGCCGGGAGAAAAAACGGGAATGGCCGGCGGAACTGTGACGGTAGGGGGCAGCGCCGGTAACGATGTTGCGGTCGGCATGCGTCGAGGAATTGTTTATGTCGCCGGGGACGTGGGTGCTCAAGCGGGTTGGCGAATGTTGGCCGGAACTTTATTGATTGGCGGTCGATGTGGACAACATCTAGGACTCGATATGGTCCGCGGATCGATTGTTTTGGGACCGGCCAATCAGTCGATTTCACTTGGTCCCAGTTTTCGCCCTGGGGCGTCGATGTTGCCAAGTTTTATTCCAATCATGCGTCAATATTTGCGTCGACAATTGAATACATCAATCGATTGGTTGCAAGGGGATAAATTTCAATATTGGAATGGTGATTTTGCGAGACTTGGGCGAGGGGAAATTTTGGTTGCACTTTCAGGTTGAATCTTAACGTAAATTGCGAAGTTGATAAAATTCGTTGGTGAAAGCGGTGTATGAAAGCGTAAAAACGCAACCGTCCAGGCAAAAAAAGAACCCAGCAAGCGGATGCTCGCTGGGTTCAAGTTTATACAACGTCAGAATCGTGTAACGGTGATTTTAAGTTAACTTAGAGACCACGAAAACTGAAAATGATGCCTTGGAATTAGGCTTAAGCTAAAACATCTTTCAAATGAATTACTATTCGATCACTGGAAGTATTTGGCCATCGGCAACGCCAATTAGCCGTTGCATCACCCCAGTGTTGCCAAGCGCAATCGAAGGATCGCGGTATGTTTGGTCAACCGTTTCAGCAAGGAAACGAACCGAACCATCTCCAAAGGCAAAGTTTACGCCTGCAGGGTGTCGGCTAGAAACACCTTGAAATTTGTTTCCACCTTGTCCATCACCTGTCAAGTCACCAATCTGAACTCGATTAATGCCACCGTTGGCGGAGAAAAATACGTCTGGAGCGCCTGCAGCATCAACTGCAACGGTTGCCACGTTGGCCGAGCCACCCAAGATGCCACGAGCGCAAAACATCGTCGAAGCGCCAGGTGGAATTATTGAATCGGGATTCGCGTTGTTGCGTTTGACAGCGTCATAAGTACGCTCCCCGAACATTACAACATTGGTTGTGCCGTCAACTAAATCTCGGTTTTTCTTAGCGGCGTTTACCAACCCACTTCCGCCAAATCGATTCACCGGTCCAAAAGCACCGTCCATGCTAGTAATAGCAGTTCCTGCAGTACAAGTATAACCGCAGGTCGCCGCTACGTAGTTTGTCACTGGCATCACAAAATCCAACGGATCATTTACTCGCAACAAATTTTGTTTTGGCGCCGTATCAGATGGACAAACGAACAAAGGGACTGGATTCGTAAGCACTTGGGTACTGATTAACGTAATCGTCGCAGCTGGCGTGGCTGGCAAATCCGCTGGATCCATCAGTTCATTGAAATTGCCTTTTGACGAGCTGGGGCTCAATAGATCATAAATATTGTTGTTCTCGGTGTAAGGCATAATGTGTGTCGACCAAGTGTAGTACCATGTATCGTCCGTCGATGCGTAACCCACTGCTTGAACCGAAATTCCATCCGGGTAACGTTGGAGTGTTGATTCATAGTTGTGAACAGCCAAAGTAATTTGGCGGATGTTATTTTGGCAAGTTGCTCGACGTGCCGCTTCGCGAACTTGCTGAACGGCTGGAAGTAACATTCCCACCAATACGCCGATGATGGCGATAACAACCAGCAATTCGATCAGCGTAAAGCCGGTTTTCGCGGTTCTTCGTAACGACATTTTCTAAGTCTCCATGTCCAATTCTGATTACCGAACGTTGATAAGTTTCAATGGGAGAGTGGTCAACGCACTTCCTATTCCACAGTTGCTTGCATTTCGCGAATCCGTGACGCATCGCGGTCTAATATCACTGTCGATTATATCCGGAAAAACCGCCAGAAACAGCAAGAAAATTCGAAACCAATTCAGATTGCCCGGTTTTTATAAGATTTAATATATGCTACCGGACTAATTGGCAAGCTCGGATCACCATTTTTATAATTAGGACTTTCGAATCGGTATCTACTCAGTATCCCAATTTCCTGCGCACTTCCCGATCTTCAATGCACGACCGACGCCTCAAGCCCACTCTCAAAACGAGATTGCCATCTCGGATTGAGATCAAAAAGTGTCCTATTCTGCAGCATTTATCGGTCTTGCGATCAGCCAACCCGAGTCGTTCCTAACCTGACTTGGGCTTGATCACCTCGCGCAACACTAAAGCGCCTCAAAACGCACAGCGCGACGACGTCTTTCGGTAATTCGAGCATTGTCGATCAAATCAGCCACTCGTTTGACATCGGAAATGCCTTTTAGAGTCAACTCGGGATGGGACATATCACGAGATTTCAAAACAATATTTCCCACATTGAGCATCCGTTGGATGATTCCCTGCCGATAGACAATGTCGTCGATATCTACCAATTCAATGCGATTCATCGTACGAATAAAAATTCCGTCCCGATGTCGCAAGCGCTGCGATGTCAGTTCGTAGTAACAAACCCATTTCATATAAACAAACGTCAATAACAAGTATCCCCATAAGACCACGACCGCACCGGCGTAAATCCACCAAGCCATCGGATTGGCGCGCAGGCCTTCAATAACAAGGATCAACACTAAACCAGCAATCGTCGCGACCGCGGCTGCAAGCCATGACCCATACATGGCTTTCGCAGAATAATCTCCGGACCACAGATCTTCCTCGGGCCCATGCTTAACATCGGTGGCTTTGACCACTTTTCCCATTTCCTGATTAGCGTCACTCATCGTCTCATCCTTCGGTTAATTCACTGAAATAGGGTTCTAATTGTTACTTATTCGCCTCAATTTTAAATGGCAAACCAATTGTACCAAAATCCGTTCTAACTGCACCGACATTGGGTGCGAATCGTTTCGCCTTCGTCGGCTCAGATATTGTCAACCGGCCTTACCATTCGCTGACTCCCGCTAATTCTTGATAGTCTCACGTCTATCAAACTGGCTAACGTCGACATTTTCCGGTGACTGGATGTGCATATCCGGACCAGATGGGTTACACTGGTTTCTAAGTTTCCTATTGCGGGGACTCGCCAATCGTGACTTTGACAAGAACTCTATGAAATGCCCATTTTGCCAACATGACAATGACAAAGTCATTGATTCCCGCTCTTATGAAGACGGTTTTATCATCAAACGGCGACGGCAATGTCAAGTTTGTGAAAAGCGATTTACGACTTACGAGCAAGTCGTCGAACTGGATATTCGTGTTATCAAACGCGATGGCGCTCGCGAGCCCTTTGAACCCGACAAAATTCGACGAGGGATCGAACGCGCTTGTTGGAAACGTCCAATCGCTACCGAACGCGTTGAGCAAACTAGCCGCGAAATTCTCCAGGAAATCTATCTTACCGAAGGCGGCGAAATTGAAAGCAACACGATAGGAGAAATCGTTCTCCGAAAACTTTTGGAACTCGATCACGTTGCTTTTATTCGCTTTGCCAGCGTCTATCGTCAATATCGGGACGTTCAAGACTTTTTGGAAGAACTTAAGCCGTTGCTTAAAGTCGACCCGACAAAGCTGTTACTTTAGTTGGATTGAAGAATTCGTTGGGCGTGACGTGATGCTCGCGCGGCTGAAAACTTGGAGGTTAGGAGGCTGCGGTTGAGGACAGCGGTTACTTTAGGTCCGCCTGTCCTCAGGTGGACAATCCAAGACTAAAAAATTGCTGCTAAAGTTAGTAGGGATGAAAAGTGCCGACGAATACGTCGGCATCCACCGTAGGTCAGCCACAGTAGGTCAGCCTGTCCTCAGGCTGACAATCCAAGACAAAAAAATTGCAACTAAAGTTGGTTGGGATGGAAGAGCGCCAATGAATACATTGGCGAGCACGGCAGCGCCAATGAATACATTGGCGGCCACGGGACAGCGCCAATGAATACATTGGCGGCCACGGCAGGTCAGACTATTCTGAATTACTCGTTATCTTTTTTCACGGCTGCTTGACTGCGAAAAGCGAATATTTCATCGATCGTTCGCAAATAAAACGTATTCTCTGAAATCGCCGGTGTCGACAAAACTTTGTTGTTGCACGCGTTAATGCCAGCCAAGTGAAATTTTTCACCGGCGCGAACCACCGCTGTGCGGCCGTCTTCAGCCGTGAAATAAAGATGACCATCGGCAGCCAGTGGCGAAGCCGTGAACGCCGCTGTGCCGCCAACTTTTATTCGCTCGCGATAAATTTGTTCGCCCGTGGTTGCCCGATAACACGTAAGTACGCCTTGATTGGAACAGACATACAAATAATCCCCATAAGCGATCGGCGTTGGCATGTAGGGGCCGCCACGCATGGTGTTCCAAGCAATGGCTTCGGGTTTGGCCGATGGTTCAACCTCTTTGCTATCGCCGTCAACGGTTGTCGTTTGTTCGTCGTCGGCCAATTTGAGGTCACCTCGCGCGTTGGGGCGAAGCGCAACGATAGGTTGAATCGGCGCGTAACCGCTGGCGATAAAAATTAAATCGTGGGCAACAAACGGCGTGGGCACGACGATTTCCGAATGACTACCCAACGACCAAAGTTGTTGACCATCGCGCGCGTCGTAGCCGCGAGCTGCCCGCGTACCGTGAGTGATGACCATCGGCAAATCGCCGAATTCATGGACGGTAGGTGAGGGCCAGGTGGGAATTTCATCGCGATCGGTTCGCCACAATTCATTGCCATTCGCCAAACTATAAGCGGCAATAAACGACCCCTTTTGGATATCGCATTGAACGATTACGCGGTCGCGATAGATAATCGGTGAACTGCCAAATCCCCATTGGTAACCGGCGTCCAGGAACCATCCACTGTCGAGAAATCCCAACTCTTTTTTCCAGAGCAATTGGCCATCGAGATCGTAACAAAACAAGCCTTCCGAACCGAAGAAGGCGATGAGGTGTTTTCCATCGGTGGCCACGGTGGGGTTGGCGTGCGACGACTTCGAGTGTCGCTTGACGGCTGGTTTGGCGGTATGTGCTTTTTGCTGCCAAATGATTTCGCCGCTGTGTTTGTTGAGGCAATAAATAATGAAATCGTAGACGCTGTCGTCTTCGACCGAATCGACACTGCCATAGTTGCCGATTTTAACTTCGCGGTTTGCTTGGTCACTGACTGCTGAAGTGACAAACAATCGATCGCCCCAGATGGTGGGACAGGAATTGCCCAAACCGGGAACTGCAGTTTTCCACAAGACATTTGTGTTGGACTCAACGTCCCATTGGATAGGAGGGTTCTGACCATCAGCCACGCCGCGAGCACCGGTACCTCGAAAGCTGGGCCAATTCACACTTGAGATCGCTGCATCCAGCGGGGAAGGTTGAAACGGAGGTAACTCGGTTTTCTCCTCTACGGTAGGCGGTGTTTCCGTCACGGCCGGCGCGGGCGTCGCGAATTCACTGAAGTCGCGACGTCGCAAAGTATGATTTTGTCCACCGAGCGTCAGTTGTATTGATTTGATTTCATCGCCATCGGTTTCAAAGACAATGCGGTTGGCATTGGCCAAAAATTCGGAATCGGCAATTTGCAGTGTTTTGGCGGGAGTGCCACTGCCCAAATCGATCGTCAAAAGATTTTCGGAAACCGCTGCCGTAAGTTTGATCGTTCCGGTTTCTGTGGCAAAGGTACCTGTGAATCGCTGCAATTGTTCGGCGGTGGCGTTTGGCAGTTCCAGTTCCGGCGCGGAGACGGGATTGAGCGTTTCGAGTGTACGTTCGTGGCCGATTAAAGTCGCCAGCCGTTTGGCCAACGCCAACGTTTCAGGTTTGACGCAATTCGCCGCCAACAAAGCTTCCAGCAAGCGAATATTTTTTGACCCAACCGCTTGCAAGAGTGCATCATCAGCGCCGCTGCCGCCAGCGGCGTAGATCGCTGTAATCACTGGGAAATGACCGTTGGCCTGAGCCCAATCGAGCGCCGACATCTTGTAAAATGTGTCTCGTGGATTGGGATTTGCACCTCGATCCAAAAGCAATTTGACAACTTCGACATGACCACGATCCGCTGCAAAGCAAAGTGCCGTTGAACCGTAAGCGGTGGCCGCATTGACATCGATGCCTTGATCGAGCAGCGATTTGACCTTGGCCAGGTCACCTTGCCGCGCGGCTGACCACAATTCATCGTTTGGAATTGTTGACGATTGTTGTTCGGTACAAAGGGAATTCGCGAAGGGTGACGCAGAAACGGAGGGGAGCTCAAATGCCATTAAAAAACTAATGCCAAGCAGAATATTGCCTAAGGTTCGAATACGCATCGACTGATTCCTGTTCGCGGTTCGCGGTTTCAAATAAATGAACGAGCAACTCACAGGACATTCTAATGAATCGAGAGGTATCGATGGGGAGGTGAGGCCGCCGGAATTATGCAGAGGTAGCTTGAATGGATAAAACGGGGACAACGATTTGGTTCTTATCAATCATTGGCTGTAGCAAGAATTGCCGTAGAAAAATTGCAGTTTCGGCACGGGTTACTGTTGAATTTTAACAATGGGGACGCCCGGAGGCGCGAATGTTTCAAAAGTGGGGGAATGGGTCGCGGTTTCCACGATTCGTTGAACCATTCGGTGGAGTTCCGAATCCGGAATGCGGTTGTCAAACGGCAAAAATACGATGTGATCGAGAATAAATTGACAGCCGGCCAAAGGTTTGACGCCAACGATTTCCAAGCTACTGCGGTGGGTTGCGTCAAATCCCTGCGCCCACAGGTGTTCCACCAACGACTGAGGTTGATCGACAAATAGCGTTAAGACCCAGAACGTCGGTCGGCCAGATTTACCGCCGGGTGCGATAAATCGTGGTGCTAGGTCCCCGAGCAATCGCAAGCCCCGTTGTTGGCGGGCGACGACCACCGCCGAGTCAAAATCGAGTAGTTTGGTCAACAACAGGCGCATTAAAGGCACCGCTGGTCGCTGACGAATGCGATCGAAAAAACCAGGTCCGGCAAATCCTCGAGCGGCCTGTGCCACAAATTGATCGTGATTGCCGCCACGCCAACGAAACCAACTCGCGAGAAAATTCATTCCGCAGCGGGTCGAGGCAATCGCGATCGTACTATATTTCAAAATTCTCTTGGCGAATGACCAACGCGATTGACGCGGCCAACGAGCGTGATTGGCTTGCATCGCGGCCAATAACTCTCCACGCCGAATGCGAAACACCGCACCCGCCAATGCCGTATTGGTTTTGATCGGTCCAAAACTAAACATCGAGACATCGGCGCGAGGATCGCCCAAATCGTGATTGCCGACATATGCTTGAGCGCAGTCTTCGATCAATAGTAACTGGTGGCGACGAGCTAGTTCGACAATTCCATCGAGATCGCATAACCCGCCAAACAGGTGGGCAATCACGATCGCTTTCGTTCGTGGCGTGATCGACTGTTCAATTTCAATTAGATTCGGAGCGAGCGTTTGCGGATCGAGGTCAATACCGATCGGTACGAGTCGATGTTGTTGCACGATTCGCGGCATATCGCGAATCGTCAATCCTGACATAATAATTTCACTGCCAGCAGGCCAATTGCAGGTTTCTAGCAGCAGATCAAAACCGCTGCGAATGGAAAGGCACGGGAATGCATCTCGGCATTTCCAAGTGCGGCGAATGGCTTCGGTGATGGCATCTCGGTCGCCAGGCAGCAGGCATTGCATCAACCCCCAAGCGAGATCGCCAATCCCAACATCTATCTTTTTGCGAATCCACATCGTGATAGCCCCGCAATTGATGGAGTAAACTGCTGGAGAATCCGACAGTCTTCCAGACGCTATTGTAACGCGATCATTTTTTCATCCGAAAGTAGTGAAGGTCAAACATTTTTAATTTTCTGGCGGCAGGCGGGATTTTGACGATTGGATATCAACGAGCGATAGGCGGATGAAAAAAATGCAATTAATCGTCAATCGGCAAATTGTTGCCGTCGCGTCAGCCAAGTGCGCTGAAGTTTCATGACAATATCAACAAGTTCTACGGGAGGCAGAGGATCATCGAGGTTCAGGCAGTCGTGAAACCAAATGCCAATAGAGTCACCTTCACACCAGCTGACATCCGCTTTACCTCGATAGCGAAAACCGCCACATTCAAGGTCGACAATAATGACATCACCGGTTTCGATCTGTACATCGGGCTGGCTGAGTTCGAGCATCATGCCCGAAATGCTGATGTTGATCGGCTGAGCGGGGATAATTTTCAAATGGGCCGCGATATTAACTTGTAACTCTGCGGAACCATAGAGCGGCACGCGAAACAATTCACGACGATTTTGATCAGACTTCGGCGAGTAACCTGCCAGAACCTCAAAGAGTTTAAAAATTTGGGAGCGATCCAGATGAAGTTGGTTGAGTGGATTGCTGGTCGAGCTAAGTTCAAGGCCCGATTGTGACATTTCAATCGCCAGGTCGCCGGCAACGACTCGATTTGTCATGGTGATTCCTTTTCGAGCGTTTTATTAATTCAGACAAATATTGCATGTGACAGTTGTTGAATATGACGAAGGATTGGGGAATATTCAAGCCAAGGCGCCATGTTCATTCGTTGCCGACGAGTGATAGCGATTGATTTTGATTTGTGGGTGTTGGTTACCGAAACCGATAGCCATGTGCACGGATCGATTGGGGACAATCGATCTATTATGTTTAAAACTTAAACACTGGCCACAAACCGCCAAAATCATCCGTCCAGAGTGCACGTTGGGGATCGTTCCAAGGTTCATGCCGTTTGAGAATGTTGGGGTGATTCAATAACTCACGATTATTTGAGAACAACGCCCAAAGACTATATTTCTGAAAAAATCCGTCCTTCGAGTAGAGTTCCGGGCTAAACGGGATCAGCCGCAGATCAAACCCAGCGGTTTCGGCAAGGGCTTGGGCTACTGGGCGAAGATTGAGATGTGCGTTGGAAATATGACAGGCGATAACACCGTCAGGCTTGAGATGTTGTCGATAGAGTTCAAAGCATTCTTTGGTCAGCAGGTGTTGAGGAATTGAAGCGCCGGAAAAAGCGTCGATCACTAAAATATCGAACTGTTGCAGTTGACCTTCTTTGGCCTGACGTTCCAGCAATATGCGACCATCGCCAGTAAAGACTTGCGTTTTGTCGCTCGCCGGGGAATCGGTCAAAAAGTAGAATTTGTCGTAAGCCATCTCGACGCAATCTGGATTGATTTCGTAGTAGACAATGGAATCCCCGCTGCGGGTATGCGCAGACATGGTACCGGCGCCTAAACCGACAACGCCCATTTTAATTGGTTGGTTATTGAGGCGGCTGGGGTGTAAGGAAACCGCTAAGCCGATTCCCGATTGTTCGCCATAGTGTCCTGTTTTGATCATTCGCGATTCGGGTTTGGCGTACTGAAAGCCGTGGTTGATTTGCCCGTTCATCATGGTCAACAGCTCGCCATCAATTTCGCTGAATTGATGTTCGATAGCTAACAATCCATAAAAATTTCGGCTGCGGTCCGAAAGTTCTGGTCGAGGTGTGCGCAGTTTGCTGTATAAGAGCCCGCCAGCGGCAATGGCGCTGATCACTAAGAATAAACTTGCAAACGCCTGCCCCCAATGCGGACGGCGAAAGAATTGGCCTTGGCAAAACAGGCCGGCCATCGCCACCACTGTCAGCGCTGCTCCGGAAATGAGAGGAAAATGATCCCCCAACACAAACGGCCAAAACCAATAGGCAAATGCTAGCGCGAGGACGCCTAACAAAGTTAACGAGGGCAGCACTTGTTCGGCCATTCGATTTCGCCAACCCAACTCCGCTTGATCACTAGAGCGAGGCGTGAACCGCGTCATTCGATGACCTAACGCGGCAATTGTGACGGCGACAAGATTTATGCCTACCAACACTCTCGGTAGTGATTGCCGTTTTAGCGTCTCCGTGACATCGATATTGAACATCATCATTAGTAGGACGACGATCATCAGGGCCGCCGATCCAAACAGAAACAGTCGATATAGAACCGGTTGTTCAGTACTTACGATAATTCTCCCGGTCGCCAAAGCGGCGTTGGCAAACAGTGCCCAGTAGAGTTCATCGAATCCGATAAAAATTCGCGGGGCCACCAG
Organism: Pirellulaceae bacterium; assembly: GCA_041739975.1. GTDB lineage: Bacteria > Planctomycetota > Planctomycetia > Pirellulales > Pirellulaceae > BJ22. Next base: position 1,653 of record JBGSMY010000262.1, on the reverse strand, counting down.
CACCACAAACACGCCACCTAAAGCGCCACCCACAGAAATCATTAAGTAAAACAAGGTGAGATGTTTGACCGAAGGGCGCATTTTGGCAAGTTCGCCGTGGCAGACCATCGAAGCAACGAATAATACCGATAAGAAGACACCCACTTGTCTCAGCATGCCAAATTGCCGGTCGTTGTATAGACAATAAATACCCAGGGACATGCTGATAATAAATAGCACTCCCCAGAATTCGCGGCGATACCAGTTCGGGCGATCAAAACAGATGATGAATGTTATCAAGTAAAGACTTAGCGGCGCGATCCAAAGAAACGGTATAACCGCCACGTCTTGGCAAATATGGTTGGTTGTCGCTAACAGCAAAACAGAGGGGACCAATGACAACAATAACCACCACAAACCGGCGGCCCATAATCGGATCCCCGCTAAAGGTTGGTCGTCGCCTGCGACCAAATCTGGATGTTTACTTGCAGGGACCGGACCATTTGCCTTGTTGCTGTCCAGCACCGCAGGCGTCAGCGGAACGCGTTGCGCTAAAACGGCCGTCGCAATGCAGCAGGCGGCAAACAAAACATATCCCCATCCCCACGCCATGGCGTGCGTGGCAGTCGGAATCACAGGTTCGAAAACAAACGGAAAGCTCAATAAAGCTAACAGCGAGCCAAGATTCGAGAGCGCGAATAAACGATAAGGCGATTGGCCCGCATACCTTCGTCCAAACCAAGCTTGCACTAGCGGGCCAGTGGTCGACAGCAAAAAGTATGGCAATCCAATGGTTGCTAATAACAACAATAAAATTCGAAGAGTTGGCGATTCGGTTCCGGTAGGTTTCCAAAGTTCGGATGGGACGATGGGCAATAACAAAAGTGAACCGACCAGCAAGGTCGCGTGAATTATCAATTGCGAGCGAATGCGAAAGAATCGAGAGATGATATCTGCATAAAGATAACCTCCGAGGAGGACAATTTGAAAAAACAGCATGCAAGTCGTCCAAACATTCGGCGCACCACCAAACCAAGGCAGTATGAACTTGGCAATCAACGGTTGGACTTGAAACAACAGAAAAGCGCTGAGGAAAATGGTGGCGGCGAATAAGATCATACGGTTATAGCTGGTTAGAACTCGGACGATATTCTTGCAAACGATACGCAAATAGATGTAGGTAATTTAACAGAACGGAAAGTCGTTTGGGTGTTGGTGGCTGTCACTATTCGGTGGCTGCCGCTGTCCGGTGGCTGTCGCTGTCCGGTAGCTGCCGCTGTCCACAGCGGCAGTCAAAGCGGCCGTCTGTTAGTTAGCTGCCGCTGTCCACAGCCGCAGAACGCGCTGAACCTAAACCGCAGATCAGAGAATATTCGCAACTAGCCACCAAACTTGAAACCTTGCCGGCCGAGTTGCCGGCCGAACTCGCGAGGACCTTGCAACGGGCCGTGGTGGAAAGATTTACTTATAAGATTTACTTCTCGTTTACAACTAGATTCTATTTGGTAACGAACTGAAAGAAAAAAAACGGTTGGCGAGTTTAACTCAGCCAACCGTTTTTAATTTTTGATTTTTTAGTCGTCAATGTAAACAATGACGAACTTCAGCGAACGCTTAACGACGACCGTAGCCACCGCCACCGCCACCGCTGCGACCACCGCCGCCGCCGCCGCC
>JBGSMY010000096.1:0-16865 GCA_041739975.1 Pirellulaceae bacterium | reverse complement strand
CCGTCCGCTGTCCTCAGCGGCGGAATAGAAAGCTCTCTTTGTTTTTGTTGCCAGTAATTAGTCGTCGATTGTCAGCCTGAGGACAGGCTGACCTACGTTACCGCTGTCCTCAGCGGCGGAATAGAAAGCTTTCTTTGTTTTGGTTGCCAGAAATTTGTCATCGATTGTCAGCCTGAGGACAGGCTGACCTACTGTAGCTGACCTACCGTAGCTGACCTACCATCCCAATAGAACGAACTTGCTGTGGCTTAAATTTTGCTTTTCAAGACGCCGCGCAGACACCAAATGGCAATGCCGATATTTAGCAACAGAAATACAAAAAAAACATACATACCGCCAACCGCTGCCGATTGCCGATGCGCTTGCTGCCATTTCCCAAGATCTACATGAGATACTCTCAACAGCTCACGCAACACTAATCCGCCGATCATCATCAAGATTAAACCTGCGCCAATGATCATGATCCAACGCAGGTCGACAAGTGTCTGATCCTTAAATCGCCACCAACCTCTGATCTGAATGGCTGTACCAACCATTGCCAGTCCCCAATACGGCGCCGCAGTGATCGTAAATACCGCGGCTTTCTCCTGCTCCGTTAGACACCAACCATACCAAACCACAAAACCCCAACCCAACGCCAGCGATACCATCACAACCGTCGACATCGTACTTTGCTCTCGCCGCCACTTTTCAAGCGAACGATCGTTTCCTGCAGCCTCGTCAGCGGCCAATAAATCAAAGGTTGCCGACTCCGGCGTCCGCAACAGCCAACGTTGCCCAGCCAAAATCCAAAGCATCGCGGGAAAGGTGCCACAAAACCAAATTCCCAAGCGGGGAATCATTTGGCTGTCAAAATAAAACATGCGCCGATCGCGGTAAAAACTGCTCCACAATTCATCTGGTTGATTTGCCAACAAATGATTTTCAGTCCACGAATAGCCCACAAATCCAAAACAACCGATGGCCAAAACAGAAACCAAAGATCTCATCGCTAAAGGCAACCAACCGCGAGACCGATTTTCTTGCTTGGCCGCCGACCATTGCGCTTTTTGGACGTACAGCAAATAGAACCCAACGATCAAGACTGGCAAAATCGACATCCATCGATGGAACAACAACAAGTTAGCCGTATAAAACTTTTCCTGATACAGAATTTGCACAAACAATAGCGGCGCCACCCCAGCCGTGATCGCACCACCCAAGGCAAACGGCATCCAATCGGTCAGGATATCGACGATGGTGATGGTCGATCGTTCTTTAATTGGTTGTGCGGGCGAACTCCATATTCGTAGCCGCGAATTGGCCAGCCACGCACTGCCGGCTATCACATAACTCATCAGAATCAAATGCATCAACAACGTACCTAGATATAAAACAAGATACCATGCCGTGGTCGATTCATATCCAAATGGAAAAATTGCGTTCATCGCTGATGGCCCCCTGGCTCGACTCCCGCCGAATCTAACCAACTGGCAATCCGCTTCAGCACGTTTTCATCGGTCACCTTATCCCAATTTGCCGGTCGACCAGCGTCCCACCATCCGATCCATTGCACGAGAGCCTCGACTTCCGTTGCCGGCCCGGCAAAGGGCGGCATAAACGGCTTTGTGTGCTGCAGATGAGCGATGTTCATCCGCCGTTGGTTTTCGGTCCACGAACCGGCCAAATGAACGAGCCCATTAACTCCATTTGGGGTATGACACACCGAACATTGCACACGAAAGACTTGCGCGCCTAGCCGCAATTGTTCGTTGGGAAAAGGCACATCGGTCAAAACAGGATAAGGATCGCCCGAAGTCGAACCGACTTGTCGCAAATGAGTTACTAGCTCCGGCGTAATTGAATTCGAATATAGAGTTTGACGAATCGTAAATGGTTTTCTCGAACCCTCACGGACAAATTCTCCACCGGCCGATGCGGCAAAGGCCAACACCAACAACATGCTTGCCGTCGCGCCGTTGATCGTCAACCGCTGCCACCACAAAGCGATCCAGGCATAACTGGCAATCAGTGCCGACGCCCCAGCGGCCACATTCATAAATAGGGTCATCGCCACACTGCCGCCCATGATCCATTGTCGGCTGTCGTCGGGTATTACTTGCAGGTACCAATATCCTAAGAACGGCATCGCAATCATCGGCAATAGAAAACGGCTGGCGCGTTGAATGATCTCGCGGCGCTGATCCGCGGAAAATCCGATGGCATTGACTAACGTACACGCGGCCAACGAGGCAATTACTAAACAGACAATCGTACGATAGATCAAACTGGGCCAAAAACTCGGGTTGAAAAAACCATCCCACACGTTTCGGGTTTCAATCCAGTTGCCGGGCGTCAATTGCCAACTCAAGATTCCATTTATCCAAAACAAACTGAACCAACTGGCGATTGAATAAGTTAACAGAAGCCGCATCCGCATCGCGTCAGGCAACCGTTTGCCATAACGATAGAATGCGTATCCGGCAATTACTTCAACACAAAAAAAAGTCCACTCGGTGGCCCACAACCAGTGAAACTCTTGGACCATCATGCCAATGGTGTGCGGACTGATCTGGATCGAAGTAAACCACATCCCAACTCCGGTCAGCGCGCCCAATACAAAACTTACCAAGACTAACAATTTAAAATAATTATCGATGAACTTGCGAAAAGTTCCCGTTGGGTCTCGTCCGGATTGAGATAGCCACTGAAAGTACACCATCAACATGCCACCGCCGATGGCAAATTGCGCAAGAAAAACGTGAAAAATTCCCAGGCCACCAATCACTAATCCCTTCATGATCGGGCCAAAGTCATGTGAAGGATAATAAGTCATTTCGTTCATAATATTTCTATCGTCGTGACCTAGGAGATTCGTAGCAAAATTCTCGTCACCCGGACCTATAGCAACACAGTGATTCGCAAACCCATAAAACCTAGGTTCTCACGGTCAACAAACCATGCAATCCTCTCGAACGCCAATTGCTACTTTTACTTCAATGTATCAAATACTTTGATTGCCAACGAAATCTCTGCCGACTGAACTTAAGCCGTTGCGTCGATTTGTCACGCTAATCTAAAGAGTCAATTGACGGGGAACTCGCCGAAAAACGCTTATAAGTTGGCTGTTGTCAAGAATAGGCACACGGCCAAGGAACAAATCATTTGGCGTTGGCGGAATCGCCCGGCCAGTCGACCGCGGCGTGCAATTATGGCCGACGGCCAAGCCGTGCAATCACGACTGACGGCCAAGCAGTGCAATTATGGCTGACGGCCACGCCGTTCCAAGGTTAATCATCTGTCGCCGGTATTTCTTTGGGTGGCGGATTGCGAAGAGCCAATTGTTTTTCGAGAAATCGCAAGGGAATTAAACAAATCAACGCAATGAAAGTTGTCAGCAATACCGCAAAGTAGTTTCCGGTTCCGCAGCCGACGCCGATGGCACCTGCAATCCAAATCCCTACAGCTGTTGTCATGCCGTAAACATTTACACGCGATTGAATAATGGCGCCTGCCCCCAAAAAGCCGAGCCCCTCCATGACTCCTTCAATTGCGCGAATTGGATCGACATTATAGGTCTTCCCCAGTTGATCAACATTTTCGGCTAATCCTAATGTGAACACTGCAAACGCGGCTGAGCCCAATCCGACCAACATGTGGGTTCTCAACCCAGCAGGCTTGTCGCGAACTTCCCGTTCAAAACCAATGACCGCGGTCAATATTACCGCCAAGAATAATCGTAAGGTAATTTCCATCCAATCGTGGGGAATTTCCATCTCTCGTTCCAATCATGTTCATCGGCCAACCAAAAGCAGCCTATTATTTGCGAATGGGCTGCCCAGCATTATCGTTGAGTTCCGCGATACTGCGAAACAATCACTTTGACTACGGGCGTCGCAAACAGTATGCCATCGAATTTTTTGGTCCTTCAGTATTTTGCAACCGTTTGCCAACCATTCACTTGCCCAAAACCATCCAGTAGCTATGGCTTGATGTGGCCGAAAATTGGTACAGCTTTTGCAAGTCAAATCGATAAACAAATTCAATTTGTTACGAGAGGCAGAACGGCTTCAACGAGCAGCTGGTCGACCAGCAACTCGGTCGGGCCGGTGCAACGCCCAAATGCTAATCAACGAAATTTGCGAACCAGTTCAATGACAATCGTCCAGTCACCTATCTCTGAGGAATACTAACATGCCAAGTTGGACAGCCAAAGACGAACGGCAATATGAACTCATCAAAGAACAACAGTTAAAGAGTGGTACCGACGTCGCTACTGCCGCCGAGGTTGCCGCGCGCACAGTCAACAAACAACGACGAATCGAAGGACGAACCCCTAATAAATCCAGCCAAGGCACAGGCAACCCGAATACACCGCTCGAAAAGCGCACCATAGACGAACTGCGAAATATCGCCTCCGAATTGGAAATTCGCGGTCGTAGCAAGCTAACCAAAAAAAAGGATGTAATCGCGGCGATTCGCAAAGCGCGGAAAAAATGAGGCGCGCGGAAAAAATAAGGCCGTTCACGTCTCAAACAAAATATACTCGGGCATTTTGAAAGACCCTTACAGTTACAATCAACTAGCCGGAGTTTTTTGCCAGAGTTTTGTGTTGTCGCGGATTAACGAGTACGATGAGTTTGCTGAGTCGCGTTCCAGTCCTCCGCACCTGCTTCGTAATCCATGACATTCACGAATCCGGCATCAGTCAATTTCTCTGCGGCTTTTGTCGACGAATTGCACTCTTGATTGGCGCAATAGACTACAATTTCCGCCTTCTTGTCGTCGCTCACAGCCATTTTGACTCGATCGACAAAGTCAGGCTGATCTTGGGGAATATTAATCGCTCCTTCGATTTTGGTATCTTCAAAATACTCGGCAGGCAGAGTGTTAATTAGCGTCAACTCATGCATGCTGTCCATTTTTAGCTGCAACATTCGCCCGTCAATGGTTTTCATCTGTAAATGCCTTTCACTTTCAGTAGAACTTTGGACATAAAATAGAAAATTGCCTCGACCTTGAAATCGCACGACAATTTCCCTGCAGAGTTTTTCGCTGCGAATTCCATGCCAACTATGCTTTTTTGAGGAACCAAATCGTCGCCAAGTAGCTCTTCGTTCAACATAAATACATTTGAACTTTACAAAGAAAAAGGCAAGCGACAAAAAATGCAGCTTGCCCGTTTCTATTTTTTCAGAACGTCGAAGCACGAAGTCCAAGTCGTACGTCTCGAACCACCATGCGTCTAGTATTCTGCTAAAGTTTATGCCAATAGGGTCGAACGCCAAAACTTTTATGTGTCGCGTCCTCCCATTTTTGGTCAGCCATATTTGGCCAATTGTTTTTGTCAAAGCCTTGGGCATTCTCAAATGTTTTTTTGTCGGCATCCAACCGCAAACATTTATTCTCTTTGTCGAGCTTCAATGCAGTCATCGGGATCGCAAAGAGCTTGTTGCCCATTCCCAGAAAACCACCAGACGACATAACGACATACGCAACCCGACCTTCGGTACAATCGATCATCAAGTCATGAACGGTACCTAACGACTCATCACGTCTGTTTTTGATTTCGTCGCCAGTAATGCTCGAGGCCGACAATTGGTCGCGGGCGATTGAAGTTGACATATTTTGTCTCCTTTAATTCTTGATGTTGTTAGCCCGATTTCAGAATAAGTCTAATCGTTTAGACAACGCCGAAATTGGGATAAAAATGGTCGTAACAAACTTTTGAATCGGTCTTAAGTCGTTGCACCCGATTTTGAAGTCGAATTTGGGCCGCCGACAATCGTCGCACCCGATTTCTCGTTGGATGAATTCGTATTGTCCCGTGACTTTTTAACTTTTAGTTGATTGCTAATGTCTTGCACGCCGGAAACCGACTCACAGACGTCTTCAACTTGACGACGACATTCACGGTCACAAATCGTTCCTGTCAACGTGACCTCGCCGTCTTTTACTTTGACATCTATATCACTGGCATCGATCTCGTCATGATCGGTCAATCGATGATTGATATCTTCGGTGATTCGCTCATCGGTCCGTTTGTAACCCTTGGGGCCCATCCCAGCGTAAGACTCGCCTGGACGACGACGATCGCGACGTCCCGTCATCCCAAGGCTATTGCTGCCGTAGTCTGATTGATCGTAACCTCCGCCATAACTACCAGAACCACGTCGACGTTCGCGAATTTCCGATTGCGAGCCACTATGGTCAAACGTGGTGTCGCCGAATTCTCCGCGCCCCATTGGTTGACCGCCCCGTCGTGAATTCTGGTGGCCTGGACTCCCATAAAAATCTTGGTTTCCAAAACTTTGATTTCCGAAGGTTTGTCCGCCGTAATCTTGAGCTGCGTGGCCTGTGTTTCCAAATCCTGGCGTGCCAAATCCTTGGCCCGAAAAACCTTGTTGGCCAAAACCGCGTTGGCCGTAACCTTGTTGGCCGTAACCTTGTTGGCCGTAGTTTGGATTGCCTGTATTTTGGCGTTCGAAACTTCCCCTGCTGTGTTCGGCATTTCTCCAAGGTTGTTCAAAGTCACGATCGTAGTCCGACTGACTTCGCTCGCCGCGGAAACCGCCTTGACCTTCGGTATATTGATCATACCGGTCGGTCATTTGGTGTTGAGCAGTTTGATCAGGATAATAGTCTCGGTCATCTCGATGACCGTCGTTTCCATAAGCTGAATTTCTAGTGGGTTGCTGTCTCCGTGAAGATTGCTGCCTGTTTTCATCACGATTATCACGATTGTTAGTTGCAGACATATAGTCGCTCCCTGAAATGGCTCTACCTCTGTAAAGTGCCTATTGGCACCACGAATTGTTTTAGAAGCCGCAAAAATTGTGCCAGTCGCCGTTCGCAAGTCTTGATGTTTCGGCAACTCATTGTTTTTGCCTTTTTCTTGTTTATCATTTTTAACAAGTTCGATTATTTGACCTTTGACCTTCGCAACGAACTGAAGACAATTTTCTGCAAGGCAATCGAACAAGAGGCTATGCCAACTGCGAATTAAAAAAATTTGATTTCTCACCAATCAACATGGTTGGCTTTCAATCAATTTCAATGACAGCCGATGACCAAGAAATGATGACAATAAAGCCAATGATCATAAGAACGAGGCGACCGCGTATTTTGAGATACCGTCGTCGTGTCGCATCATTCGCAAGGTAGGTAACGTTTCCAGGTCCTTGTTATCGTCGACCTATAAAACTGCCTGAGGAACCAAACGCCTTTTGAAGTGCTTGGCACAACTGGGCGAGAATCGTAACGCCCCGGAAACGCCTAGAGGTCGACACGTTTTGGCGTGCCGACCTCCAGCAAAATCTAACGATCGACCTCTGGTGATCGTCGTCGATTGACTGCAATCAGTTCCACGATGAAATTCTAAATCAAATTTCGACGAAAAAACTCAACGCGAACTCTATTTAGGCTTGGTGCGGTTTGCATCGCGCAAGTCTCGGATCCGGTCGTGTGCTGTTCTTACGGCAGCATATTGACGATTGATCACATCGGAAACCGATGAGCCGCCGCAACATTTCACCGCTTCTTCATATTTGGCTTTGATTTGGTCTTCGTTCCGTTCCGCTTCTTCCAAAATCAACTGCCTTCCCCCGCCCAGTGCCGTGCGCAGGTCGATCCACAAGCGTCGAGCCATTCCGGTGAACGAGCCGTCCGATTCTGCTGATTGTTGATCGTAGTTCACGAAGGACTTTAATTCACCGGCTTGATTTGCACGTTCGTCGGCCAAATCGCGAAACAAACCCGCGAGTCGGGCGTCGTCGACGTTTTCAGAGGCCTCTTCAAATCCGAGCTGCGAATCTTTATTAATTCGGATCAGACCTTGAATGGATTCGATTGCTTCTTGGGTCAATTCAGTTCTAGTTTCCAATGCCATCTCAAATTCCTTTCGTGTAATTTGTCCGGTTGGGCTTGCTCGAAACTTGTTCGAACGAGCCCCAATTTTATTCAGTTGGCTGATGTTCGGGCAGATTATTAAATTGACTCTGCAAGCCGCATGCCATCGGTGAGAAACATCATTTAACGGAACGTGACTTTGGAAATCCGCGAGCGATTGGCTGATTACCGACCGCGTTGGTCGGTTCTCACTCATGATGGACAAGAACTTAAAACGTCGGTCGGTTTTCAGAATTTAGAATTACAAAGATCCACTGTCAAATACATGCAACGCAACGAGCGTCGAACCAACACGCCAAGCAAAACCGCGCCAACCGCTGAAAAAATCGGTTTTCCCCACTCTCAAGACGCCCTTGCGTAAGTCTGGCACAAAACCTGCACCAGCGAAATAAACTCGCAGCAATAGAATTTCCAAATCCAAACTTTTAGACGAGGATCGATCCATGGCGAAAATGAAAACTCTGGCGGATGCTTTTTATGCAGAACTCCAAGACGTTTACAGTGCGGAGAAGCAATTGGTCAAGGCCTTGAACAAAATGGCGAAGCACGCTCACTCGGAAGAACTACAGAATTTGTTTTTGACACACTTGGAGGAAACCAAGGTCCACGTCGAACGAGTTGAGTCAGCATTTGAAGACACGGGAAAAGCCGCGAAGGTCAAAAAATGTGAAGCGATGGTTGGGTTGATTAAAGAAGCAGACGAGGCTTTGACTGAAAACGCTACGGATGAGGTCATGGATGTGATCATGGTAGCCATGGCGCAAAAGGTGGAGCACTACGAGATCGCTACTTACGGCACACTATGTGCCTGGGCCGAATGTTTGGGCTATACGAAAGCCAAAAAATTATTAGGCCAAAACTTACAAGAGGAGGAAAACACCGATCAATTGCTGACCGAATATAGCGATGCGGCAAACCAGGTCGCCGCTGACCCTGACCATGCGACCGCCGACGCCTAACTTGTTTGGGACATTGAATTAAATCGTGCTTCGCCTTGCCAGAGCGATCCGAATAACAAAATGTTTGCCAAACAAGTTAGCGATATTTCCTTTCGTAATTCGCAAACCGGAGCAAACGCTATGAAAACCATTGCTGTCTTTGGCGCTGGAATCGCCGGCCTGACGGTTGCTCACGAGCTCTCGCAAAGGGGACATCAGGTTCGCGTTTACGAATCGACTGAAGAATCGGGTGGTTTCTTCCGGAGTGCTCGGATGAAACTGAGTCCGAAAATTCCCACGGAATACTCGTGGCACGGTTTTGGACATTGGTATCACAATGTGTTTGACATTCTCAAACAGATTCCATTTGATGATTCGTCGAGCTTATATGACAAAGGGCTTTCGCGTCCCATTGATTTTGGGCTAGCGCCAGATGAGGGCCAAGCTCGGTTCAATGACGGCAAATGGTGTGTGCCGGTTTCGCGGATGTTCCGCATGCGTGGGCTCGATAGCGTGCGATGGGGTTGGTTGATGTTCAAAACCTGGACGGCTCGCCGTCGCTCTTTGGAACAGTACTCGCGAATCAACGCGTCCGAGGCGTGGCGACCGATCTTAAGTCCAAGAGGCTGGAAGACTTGGCGAGCATGTTTTGGCCCCTGGATTGGATCAGACTGGACCAATGTTTCGTTACATCAAACCGGCGAATTCTTCAGAAAACAATTGACCACACGACCGGCACACCAACACAACGCGGATGCCGAGGGGCCAGCATGGAGCCAAGGAGCAGGTGACGGTTGGCTGTTATTGAGAGGGCCAAGCAGTGAAATCTGGTTTCAACGATGGCTCAAAGCTTTACAGGCCAAAGGAGTCGAATTTCATTGGAAGACTGCGCTACAGCGGATTGAATTCGATGGCGTCAAGGTTCCGTATGTAGAAGTATCCAACGGCGAAAAAGTGTTTGCCGATTATTATGTGGTGGCGACAAGTCCATTTGCCGCAGCCGAGATTCTTGCAAGAACTCCTCGTCTAGAAAAAATCGATCAACTGGCATTTTTTAAGCCGCTCGTGAAACGTGGGCCACACGTACAAGTTTCATTCCGAATTGCCTTTTCAGAACCAATCAAATGGCCTCGCCCGCGGTTGGCAATTATATTGGCCGACTCAGAATTTAACATTACTTTGTTTGCTCAAGAACAGGCTTGGCTCAAACAGGAGCAACTTGGCGAAAAAGTCAAATCGCTATGGACAGGCACAGCCTGTTCATCAACGGTTCCTGGCCGCAAATATGGTGTCCCTCTTGAGCAATGCACGAGAGAACAATTTATCGAAGAGATCAAAGTACAACTGTTTGCCTGCACGAGTTTGGACAAGTTGATTCGTTTGGCTAATGGCGGTCGCGGACTACGAAAATTTCCGATCATCACATTCGAAATTTGGCACGAGTGGCGTTTCTCTCCGCACGGAATTCGGTCGCCACATCCCAAATGGGTCAACACGATCGATACACAACCATTTCAGCCAACGCAAGTCACCCCGATTCAAAATTTAATCTTGGCCGGCGCTCATACCCGCACCGAAGCAGATGTTTGGAGTATTGAAGGGGCTGCCGAAAGTGGCCGCCGCGCCGCCCAATTGATCGACAACAAAGTGACCATCATTCCTCAATATCGACCTTGGTGGATACAAATATTGTCCAAAATAGACGACGTCTGTTTTGGGCTGGGACTGCCCCATTTTGGGGATATCTTGTTCACTTTGGTGCTGATTGGCGTCTTGCTCGCAATTGTTAAAGCGATCATGGGACTCAACCCCTATTATCAATAGTGACGCCTTCCCAGAAGACTGGGATGATTTCAAAAAAGTCTCATCAAAGTCTAATTGTCGATCTTCCGCGGCCCAGGGTTTGCATCACTCATTTCATGTTGACCAACGATACCAATTCCCGTCGTTTTCAAAAGGAGATTGTCGTGAGTAAGAAACCGAAACAACGGCCTCAAGAGCCTGTTCCTCCGGTGCCACCATCGACGCCGGAGCCATATCCAACTCCGCCACACCAACCCGTGAAACCGGGGCCACCAACACCGGAACCGATTCCAAATCCGGCGAAACCTAAAGAACCACCGATTGGGGATCCCATTCCACCGTCGATCAATTGGTAGGCTGACGTTATTAACGGACGGTAATATTAATGGACGGTAATTTTTGATGAAGATTATTAATGGACGGTAATTTACACGCGATCGTTTAGGCCAACTGAACCCGCTTTTGTGGCGCAGTGTTCGCAGCAGAAGAATCGACCGTCATCTTCCATGCCGTGTCCTATTATCCGACAGCTACAGTGCCCACAAATAGGGGCCAAGGCTTGAATTGCGCATTCAAAACTGTCGAATGTATAAACCTTGCTATTCTTAGTGATTTCAAAACTTTTGTCATAGTTATTTCCGCAAGTATCGCACTGGCCCATTTTTGTTCCCCAGGTAAAAGAGAGAATTGAGACCGATCGGATTTGGCCGACCTCAAGGACAAGGAGCATATTCCATTCCAAGGTAAAGCGAATCTGTCAATTGCTGGCCTCCGGCGAGTTTCTATTCTACGGCTAGCGATCATTGGAGTAGACCGAGAATGGGCGATTCACTCCATTTTTCAAGCACCTGCGCTGAGCCAACTGGGCAATCTTTAAAACGATGCGCTTCACGAAGGCAATACAACTGATTGAAACTTGACCAGCCTGACCGCAATGAAACCGGTGTTCGGAAATATTATCGTGGAAGGATTTAAAAAATCTTTGAAGCGGCTGGAGAATCCGGCGCTCGAGTTGCAAAACGCCAATTCGCGGACTAGGTCCATGGACCGGTCAACCAAGTCGAACCGATTTTTCTGGCACAACGTTTGCGTTGGAATTCCGCCTGACGTGTACAGTAATTTAGTAATACCGCGACATTGTAATTTGGTCGAGCAATCAATCAAGAATGGGGACGACTATGCGCGCTTTGAGGTCGAATAAGTGGGGCATTGCCGTGGTGGTGCTCGTTCTGGGAGCAGCCTCCGTCGGACTAGGTCAAGTTCAAGACAAACCTAAAGAGTCCGGTTCTGCACAAACGTATATGCCCGTCGTCGATACCGAAGATTTTGAAACGGTAAAAACGCGCGAATATGCGTTGAAACAGGAAGTACTGCAGATGCAGTTAGCGTTACTGCAATCGAGGTACGACCTCGGCGACAACCCTTCTAAAGTAATGATGTCGGGGAATCGTAAAGCCGTGCAGCAAGGCCTGCGCGTCAAGCTCGGAAACGGATTAACGTGGCCGGACTTGATAAAGCTGACCCCAGAGGAAATCCGGGAGCAGAATTTGTTTCCCATGGGTTTTAGGCCATTGCCTCATGTCAAACATCTAACAGGAGGCATGGTATTTCCCAAATTGCAGATTGACGAAATAAAAATTCAAGAATTGCGCGATTTGAATCGTTTTGATGTAGAATTCGACTTGCCTGACCATCTCATGCCAGAATTCCCACCACCCATGTTTCTCACTAATCACCCTGAGTTGGGGGATGTGTCTGAGGGCAAAGTAGTGACGATTAAGAACTTTTACAAACTACTGCATGGCAAAGTTACACCCGTGCAAATGGAAGGCATGAGATTATTGCTGACGCCCTTTCCTCAACAGCAATTTAATGCGACTGCGGATCGAAAAGTCGCGGAACCTTCCATGGGCGTATCCTGCTTGGATTGTCATACGAATGGACACACCAACGGCACGTTTCATTTGAATCCCGACACGCGACCTCAGCAAAATCGATTTCGACTCGATTCGGTCAGTTTGCGCGGCGTCTACAATCAACAAATACACGGATCCAAACGATCGCTGCGCTCGATCGAAGACTTCACTGAATTTGAACAACGCACGGCATATTTTGACGGCGACCACGTCATTGCTGCCAAAAAGGGCGTTCATTTGCCCAACCGATCGGACCAAGTGGCAATGATGGCGCAAATGCAAAACTTGTTTGATTTTCCGCCAGCACCCAAACTTGACCTAATGGGACGCTTAGTACCAGAAAAGGCTACTGAAGAAGAATTATTGGGCGAGCAATTATTCTTCGGTCGCGCCAAATGCTCCGTCTGTCATCCTGCTCCGTTTTATTTAGACAATCAAATGCATGATTTACATGCCGAGCGATTTTACGAACCACAAGAAATTAGTGGGCAATATAATCTGGCCGCAGGCCCAATCAAGACCTTTACACTTCGGGGAATCAAAGATTCACCGCCCTATTTGCACGACGGAAGGTTGTTGACACTCGAAGACACCGTCGCCTATTTCGACTTGGTATTCACACTCAAATTGACGGCCGAAGAACAAAATGCTCTCGTTGCCTTCATGCGCTGCTTGTGATTTTAGCCAATCGTTAAGCCATCCGGATCATGTTTGTTTGCTTTGGTCAGGCGGCCGTTTGATCGCTTTTGCTCTTGCGGTTCTCTGTCGACTCTGAAGCCGGTGCGCCAGACAATGAACTGCTGGAATCCGGGTTTGCGCCGCGATCGACACCGATACCCAGACGAAAAACAAGTTCTCCACCTAACCAACCGGCGATCGCCAAAACTGCCATCGCGACAAACGAGAATATGATGGCATTTGTCGGTGGTAAAGTGGGGGTTTCATAGCGCAGGAACCAGCTAATCGCAAAGAGCGCGATGGCGGTCACTGCACATATTCCGTGAAACAAGCCAATTCGTTTCGCTCGAGTTCCCGAAGGAATCTTCAACCAATCGATCGAACCCCAGGGAGCGGCCAATAAACCGGCTAAAATGCCCAGGGCCAACGACCAAAACGAAATATCAGACCAACGCGGCGATTGCGTCGCCAAATAGATCCCATCGAAAATAACCGACAACGTCAACATGCCGATTGGCAAACCAACCAACATCGGATGGATAGGATGGCCGGCGAGTTTAGGTGACATAAAACGTATCCTTAGAAATAAACAAACTAGACTTAGATAACTGCAAACGCGTATTTACAACTTGGACTGGATATCGGCAAAACGGCATAAAAGCAAAACGGCAAGTTGCGGTAGATCTTGTGCTCCGTGCATTTAACTGCATCAAGCAAAAGAGTCTGCGACAACTGCCGTCCCGTGCGGATTGTGGAATAGCGGCTTTTTGTTGGCGGCGATAACGGCGATTCGGGTGATAACTCAGCAATAACTCGGCGATAGCTTTTCTGATTACTCTTTCCGTTGGATTTCAACGTCCAGGTTGGTCATTACGGATTTACCCGTTTGCGGCTTACCGGTTGCCGCGATCTTGGCTACTCCTACATTGGCATCTGCGGCTGCGGTCAACACCACTTCGACATTAGTTTGTCCACTGGCGATGTTTATTTGTGTGGGCGTGATCGAAAGTCCACTGGCGGTGGTGGACAGTGAAACGTCGACGGCCTGAGTAAACTCGCTGCCTCGTTCAAGTCCAATCGAAATGGTCTTGGTTTCACCTTGGGTAATTTCAATTTGGCTCGCAGGGACCGTCAACACAAATGTATTGGCAGAATTTTCTGTTGAATTGTCTGTTGTCATCGATCCCGAGTTATTTACTGGAGCACCGGGCCCTCCAAGACCTGATTCTTTTTCACATCCACCGGCGGCCACCATTACTGAAAGTGTTAGCGACACTATCGCAATTCGATACGTAGATGAGACGTTAAGGTCCATTGAATACTCCAATCCAAATAAGGTAATTGAGTCGCTGTGAGGTTCACAACAAAATGCACGACTTGATAGCACGGGCTAGTAACAAAATTGCAAATGTCGTGCCAGTGTCCGCAATGGGAAATTAGGCTATCAACTTCAAAACAATAAAGCCGTTAAACAACCAAAAAACAGGTTGGGGCTTTAACCGATAGTTACACACGGCCCAATTGATTGGCCCATCATTTGCATTTGCGAGGTATTGAAGAGAACAACTTGTGTTTGGAAATCGCCTTAGTCAACCGGTATGACTGCTGCCTACGTTTCTGACAACACAAATTGTTTGTTTTCGGTGGATTCACTTCCGTTGGGCGAGTGTCGACCACTTTGAGTCCATTTGGACCAATACAGCCCAAGACATAAACTTGGAGACGGAAAAATGTCAGTTAGAGTTACTCGCACGATCACCATCGCTGCGGTATTTGCCTTTACGGCAATGGTATTTGTCGATTCGGCATCAGCACAATTGTTCAAGCGACATCGCCAGCGCGGAAATAATTGTTGCGCCCCGGTGACAACCTGTTGCACCTCATCACAACATCGAGGCGGTCATGGTTTTGGCGGCAATTACGGGTCGTTCGGCGGTTCGCAAGGTGCAATGTACGGGCAATACCCGATGAATTCGGGCAGCTACGTGACTAGCTGGGGAACCGGCACGCGCGCTGTCAATCAAGATTGTTGCGGGGCCAGCAATGTGATGTCCCAGAGCTATGGCACTCAAGGTTACAACCAAGGTTACAACCAAGGTTACAACCAAAGTTATAACCAAGGATATGACCAGAGTAGCGGTCAAACCTATTCCAATCAAAATTCTTGGGACCGCAATCAAGGGTCGACTCAAACCGACTATCGCAATAATTCCGCGACCATTCAGGACAATCAGAGAAATCTGAATCCAAATCAACAGTACCGTAACGACAATGGTAACTTTGATTCAAATCGCGGTATAAACATTCAAAACGACGGAACCATTCGCAACGATGGCGGCCGGAACACCGACGGCAGTTTGCGCGGTAATTCGGATGTGAACATTGATGGCACGATCCGAGATCGCAATTCAACCAACGTCGAACAACGCACTGATCTGAATGTCACTGGAAAACGCGAGATTTAACCGGTTGATGCAATGTTTGTAGATTAATCCGATTAACTTTGAAAGGTTAATACTTTAATCGGTTGAGATCGAGATCTCACGGGTCGACGATTATGAACCGCAATAGCCCCGCGCCTTGGCCCTAACGGCTGTTATGGCCAAGGTGGCGTTGGCAACAAGTTGAGAATAATCCCAAGTTTGTTTTGGCATTCCTCTCACACTTGGCCATTTTTAAACGCAGGCCTTAGACCGATCCCAGCGTTGAACTTCGCCGGCAAATAAATTTCCGCGGCAACACGATTTAACAGTGGTACGTGATTTGCTACTTCCACCACTGGCTTGGTCATCGCGGATGTCTAGGCCGATTAAATTCTCCTGGAAAGGAACTGATATGCGATTCTTAGGATTCATTTTGATGGCGTGTTTGATCGCTGCCGGATGTGACGGCACGACAACAACACCCAATACCGGAACTAATTCCGGAACCGACAGGGACAATACGGCAGTTAACGAACGCGATGCCAACTCTGGGCAGTTGACACCCTTCGACCAATCAAATTCTGCTGCCGATATCGAATTGGTCGCCAAGATTCGCGCCCAGGTCTTGGAAATCGACGACCTGTCGATCAATGGACGAAATATCAAAATTATCACCAACGCCGGCAAAGTAGTGCTTCGCGGTCCAGTCAATTCGGCTGCCGAGCGCACATCGATCGAGCAGGTCGCAAAACGAGTCGCGGGTGACACAAATGTGAACAATCAGTTGGAAATCAATAACGATTGATTGGGAAATACCTCGCGGCATGTGCCGCGACGGGGAACAGTGAAGTGGCCAAAGGACCTTTATCCAAATAGGGAAAAATAAGATGAAAAATAACGACTTCAACGACAACGATTTTAACAAAGCCGTGTTCTGCATTGCGGACGATCAAACGAAAGCGATGTCGATTGTCAACGATCTACGCCGAACTGGCTTTAAGGAAACTGAAATTTCTTTAGTCATGGCTAATAAGAACGGTCAAGGCGATTTGTCGGTCGAAGGTAACACGAAGGCGCCAGAGGGAGCGACCACCGGTGGTACCAGCGGCGCGATCTTAGGTGGTGCGCTCGGTTGGATGGCGGGCATTGGTGCCTTGGCTATCCCCGGACTTGGACCATTCATCGCCGCTGGCCCAATCATGGCAGCGTTAGGTGGTGCC